>NZ_JBFBAA010000049.1:0-47172 GCF_040682035.1 Actinoplanes sp. NPDC051470 | reverse complement strand
CACGCGGCGATGGTCCAATGGGCCATGATCATCATCATGACCCGCCGCCTCGCCCGTCACCAACACACCTAAAACCCTTATTTACCAGGGTCTTACGTACTGGTGGATCAGCCGTTCACGGGCCCGCATGCTCACCGTCGAACGGTGCAGGGTCTCGGCCCGTACGGCGTAGATCGCCTCCCGCACCGGTTCGGTGATGCTCGGCCGGTCACCGCCGCGCCGCAGTAACCGTCCGTCGGCGCAGCCGATGACCCCGAAGCGGTGAAAGGCCGCCGCCCACCGTCGCAGCGTGCGCTCACTGACCTGGCGCAACCCCAGCAAAGCCGCCGCATCGTCGCTCCACGCCTGCAGCTCGGCGATTTTCGCTGCGCGACGTTGCGTCAGCGTGGTCACCGCCGGGTCGTACCTGGACCGCGGTTCACCCGGCGCAGGGCGGTGCGGCTCACCACCGCGGAAGCCCGTCTCGACCTCCAGCAGGTGCGCCACCCTGAGCAGCAGCTGCTCACGAGCTTGACTCGTGAGGTCATCGAGCCCGGCCGGCTGACGCTGCGCTCGAGGTCCCGGCGTGACCGCCGGTCGGGCCGCCGCGACCAGCTCACGAACGGAGGCAGGGCGGCGTTCGCCGTGCTCATCGCGCAGCAAGACCCGGCCGTGGTGGACCAGGACCTGCTCGACCGTCCAGGCGACACCGTGCAGGACCAGCCGGCATCCGGCCACCACATCGAGCGGTGCCGCCGGGACGCTCATGGTGCCGCCGGGGCTGCCGGCCAGATCGGGGAGCGGTCGGTCAGCGGAAGAGCTAGATCGACACCCAGCCGTCGATGCCAGAGCAGATGGACCACGAACGCGCGGCCCAGTGCCGGCATCGTGCACCCGGCTACCAGTTGACCGACCGTGGATCCGCGCTGGCCGACGGCCGCGAGCAGCACGGCGATCACGCCGAGCGGGTCATGCAGCTGTCTGCGCTGCGCCGACAGCGCGTCGATCGTGGTCATGACCTGGGCACGCCACCCCGGCACCACCAGGTAGCACCACCCAACAGCCAGCGCCGCTTCAGCTGTCGCCGCGAACGCCTCCCGGTCCTCGCCGGTGATCCGTGCGCCCGGCCGCACGTCGATCAACGTTGTTCCACCATTCGTGACCGTGAGGAAGTCCGGGACGTGACGGCGCCATCCGGCGCGGGTGCCGTAGCGCAGCAACAGCGGCTGCGAATACACGTCAAGCAACCCCGGGACGAAGTCCAGCGCCAGCAGCAACCGCTGCTCAGCCATGCTCTCGAATCCATGATGCCGACCGATACTGACCAGATACTGCAGCCCTGGCCGATGCCGTTGACCGGTGCGCCACGCGAAACGGCGCAACGGCTCGACTCGGCCGGGCGGCACCGAGGCCATGTCGCGCACCGGGCACACGATCTCAGCGCCGTTCACCCGCCAGGTGGCCGTCCAGCGTCGGGCCCAGCCGGGCGTCACCAGCAGGTCATCGCAGTCGCACGATGCGATGCCGTACGGCTCGACCAGGTCCGTCACCGTGCAGCTGTCCGACCGAACCAGCGTCGTGCTCGGTGCGCCATCCGGCGTCATAGCATTCATCGATACCGCATCTGGCGGCAAGCTGGTCTGCGCGACCTATGAATTCACCCGTTAGGGACTGGCCCCTGGCTGGTGATGTGGTGGCGTTGCCAGGCGGTCGTGGCGATCTGTACCGCGTCCGAGGGGCTGCCCAACGGTGGGGTGTAAGACAGGTCCAGGGCGGCGATGTCGGCGACAGCGGCGCCGTAGCCGATGGCGGTGGCGTAGGTGTCGATGCGTTTGGCGATCTCCGCACCGCGCGAGCCGAGCAACTGCGCGCCGAGCAGTCGCCCGGTGGTGCGGTCCCCGGTGACCCGGATACGGATGGGCGTGGCACCGGGATAGTAGGCCTTGTGGTCATCGGCGAATGTGGCGACCGTGAGCGGGTCGTAGCCGGCCTCACGGGCGGAGCCGTCACGAAGTCCGGTGCCGCGCCCGGGCGGTGTGGTGGCATACGCCGGTGACGATCATCCGGTCCATACTGCTGTTCGCTGTCGCCGCGCTGGCCGAGATCGGTGGCGCCCGTCTGATCTGGCAAGGCGTCGGCGAACACAAAGGCGTGCTCTGAATCGGTGCCGGCATCGCCGCGCTCGGCGCCTACGGATTCGTCGCCACCTTCCAGCCGGATGCGAACTTTCGGCCGGATCCTGCCCGCCTACGGCGGGGTGTTCGTCGCCGGGTCGCTGGGCCTGGCTAGGGAAGGTACGAGCGAGCCAGTCACCGTGAGGGGTGGCGACGCGGCAATGCGCCGTCGGTACCGGCCGATGGCCTAGGCGTTCGCGGCCAGGGGTCGCGCGCCGCGAATGCCGGGCGTATGGCTCGCTTGTTTACGGCGTGGTCGCCAAGCTCTGGCCGGATGGCTGGCGATGGTTGGCGAGGTAGTCGTGGGCGCGGTCCGGGTCGAGGGGGCGGGCGAAGTGGTAGCCCTGGCCGAGTTCGCAGCCCAGGCGCCGTAGGGAGTCGAGTTGGTCGGGGGTTTCGATTCCCTCGGCGATGGTTTGCATGTCGAGGGTGTGGGCCAGTTCGATGACGGTGCGGACGATCGCGAAATCTTCCTGCCCGGCGTTGATGCGGTCGATGAAGGATTTGTCGATTTTGAGTTCGTCGACGGGGAATTGGCGCAGGTATGACAGGGATGAGTAGCCGGTTCCGAAGTCGTCGATGGCCAGGCGTACGCCGAGGCCTTTGAGTTCGCGGAGGCGGTGCAGGCTTTTGGCGGGTTCGTCCATGAGGATGCTTTCGGTCAGCTCGAGAGTCAGGGCTGCGGGGGGCAGGCCGGTTTCGGTGAGGATTTCCTCGATGTCGATGGCGAGTTGCCCGTCGAGGAGTTGGCGGGCGGAGACGTTGACGCTCAGGGTCAGCGTCGGGTTGTCTTCCTGTCGCCATTGGGCCGCCTGCCGGCAGCTCTCGCGCAGCACCCAGCGGCCGAGGTCGACGATGGCGCCGGTCTCTTCGGCCATTGGGATGAACAGTGCCGGGCTGATCGTGCCGCGGGCGGGGTGGGTCCACCGGGCGAGCGCCTCGACACCGAGGGCGACACCGGTGTTGAGGTCGAGCAGCGGCTGGTACTGCACCCAGATCTGCTCGGTGCCGATGGCCTGCTGGAGTTCGCCGGGCAGTTCCAGGCGTTCGACGAGTCCGGTGAGCATGTGCTCGGCGAACATCACGGGACGGCGTGAACCTTCCTTCTTCGCGCAGTACATCGCCAGATCGGCGTTGCCGAGCAGTTGACTGGCGTCGCGCGATGACGAGACGTCGGCGACGCCGATGCTGGCGCCGATGAAGATCTCCTTGCCACAGATCAGAATCGGCCGCTTGAGGGCGTCGATGATCCGTTCGCCGACCCGGACCCCGGTGCCCGCGCCGGCGCCGGCCACCAGGACCGCGAACTCGTCCCCGCCGAGCCGCGCGGCCAGGTCCTCGTCGCGCAGGCAGTCACGGATGCGTTCGCCCACCTTCACCAGCAGTTCGTCGCCGGCGTGGTGACCGAGGGTGTCGTTGACCGCCTTGAACCGGGCGAGATCGATGAACAGCACGCTCACTTCGGACTCGCCGCCGGAAGCGGCCAGTTCGTGATCGAGTCGCTGCAGGAACAGGGTGCGGCCCGGCAGCCCGGTCAGCGAGTCGTGGGACGCCTCGTGCACGGCTGCCAGGCTGCTGGTCTCCTTCACCGTGACGCGCCGGGCAACCGCGACGGCGAACATCACGATGAGCAGCACGATCACGCCGAGGATGGCCCAGATGCGGTTCTGTAGCGCGGTAAGCGGTGCGAGGAGTTCGGCGGAGTCCTGCTCGACGACGATCGTCCAGCCCGAGTCGTAGAACGGCATCGAGGCGCCGAGCATCTCGTGGCCGTCCGGTGACGGGTAGAAGCCCATGGCCTCTCGGCAGCCGGTCGCGACGCCCGCGTTCGGGGTGTATTTCCCGGCGTGGCACACCGGGTCATGGGCTCCGTGCTGGGTGCGCGTCCACGGTACGACGCTGCCCGTACGGGTGAGCATCGCGGCGGGATGCACCCGGGACTCGGTGATCATGATGTTGTTGCGGTTGACGAGGTAGTAGTCGAAGGTCTTGCCGACGCCGGCGAGGTAGAACGCGCCGGCTTTGCCCTCCAGGTTGCCGATCTCGCCGTTGACGATGTTGGTGAGCATGAGGGCGTCGGCGTGCACGTAGACCATGCCGTCCCGGGCGGGCGCGCCGAAGGTCAGGTACGGCTCGTTGTCGACCAGGTAGACGTCGGAGTAACCGGTGCTCAGGTCGACCGGGCGATCCCAACGCAGACCCTCGCGTGCCTGATCGGACGACACGACGATGACGCCCCCACGGACGAAGTCGACCGCCTGGTAGGTCTTCAACGTGGGAATGTGGCGGGTTCCGGCCGCGATTTCTTCGGTGAACGGGTGGTCGTCGGCGTGGAACACGTCGGTGGCGACGGTCGAGGTGAACAATGGCCGCACGCTGTCCGGGCCGGTCGCGTTGATCTGAGCGGCGAGTTCCGTGGCGAATTTCTCGTTCTGCCCGAGGAAGCGGATGACGCCTTGCTGCTTGGCGTCGGCGAAGTTCATCAGACCACCGACTGCGGTCTGTACCTGGAGGTCCCGCACGGTTCCCCGGATGTACACCGCCAGACCGGTCAGGGGAATCAGGGACAACGCCAGAAACAGTGCTACCAGCCGCCACTGCGCCGCCGAGCACCCGAGCACCCGGCGACCCACCACCGCCGACACCGGCGGGACCGCCGCGGCGGTTCCCCGCGCCCGACGTGCAGGCCCAGCCCCACGCACCATCTCCATGCCTGGCACTTCGGCCCGGCCCTTCGCGACCTGAGAAACCCGCTCCGTGTGCTTGCGACGTTGGGGCAGGGCGGAACGGTCTCAGCCAGCAGCGGCGCTGACCCTGATGCCGGCCCCACTGATGACGTGCAGCCGCACCAGTTCACGCCCTTCGCGGCGGAGATCTCCAGCTGGTTCAGCAGGGCGGACACACCGATCGACCCCGTCGCGGATCGGCTGCACGCCAGGACAGATGCGTCCGTCCCGGCGGCGTTGGAGTGCCGGCGTGAAGACATCGAACCGGCGACGGGCTTGTGCGGGGCTGAGGGATCAAAGTTCGAGGAAGGAGGCGATGTACCGTTCCGCGTCGAGCGCGGCGGCGCAGCCGGTGCCGGAGGCCGTGATGGCCTGGCGGTAGGTGTGGTCGACGAGGTCGCCGGCGGCGAACACGCCTGGGATGTTGGTGCGGGTGCTGGGGACGTCGACCTTGACGTACCCGTCGTCGTCCATCTCGATCTGACCCTTGAACAGCTCGCTGCGGGGGTCGTGGCCGATGGCGACGAAGACGCCGGTGACATCGAGCACCTTGGTCTGGTCGGTCTGCAGATTACGCAGCCGGGCGCCGACCACCTTGCCGTCGTCACCGAGGATCTCCTCGACGACGCTGTTCCATTCGACCTTGATCTTCGGGTTGCTCTTCGCGCGCAGCGCCATCACCTTGCTGGCCCGGAAGTCGTCGCGGCGGTGCACGATCGTCACGGTCTGCGCGAAGCGGGTGAGGAAGGTCGCCTCCTCCATCGCGGAGTCGCCACCGCCGACCACGATGATGTGCTGGTTGCGGAAGGAGAAGCCGTCACAGGTCGCACACGACGAGACACCGTGGCCGAGCAGTTCCTGCTCGCCGGGGACGCCCAGCGGACGCCACGCGGATCCGATGGACAGGATGACGGCGCGGGCGAAGTATTGCGTTTCGCCGACCCAGACGGTCTTGAGGCCCTCGGTGCCGGCCTCGGTGGGTTTGTCGTCCAGCTCGACGCGGGTGACGTCGTCGGTGATGAACTCGGCGCCGAAGCGCTCGGCCTGCTTGCGCATGTTGTCCATGAGTTCGGGGCCCATGATGCCGTCCGGGTGACCCGGGAAGTTTTCGACCTCGGTGGTGGTCATCAGCGCACCGCCGGATTGCACGCCCTCGATGACGAGGGGCTTGAGGTTCGCCCGGGCCGCATACAAAGCCGCGGTGTAACCGGACGGGCCCGAGCCAATGATGATCAGATTCCGGACCACATCCTGCTCCACGTCAGGCGGCCGGGATCAGGTCGGCCAGCAGCGCCTCGATGCGGGTCTTGATCTCGTCGCGGATCGGCCGCACGGAATCGACGCCCTTGCCGGCCGGGTCCTCGAGCTTCCAGTCCTCGTAGCGTTTGCCGGGGAAGATCGGGCAGGCGTCACCGCAGCCCATCGTGATGATCACGTCGGATGACTCGGCGGTCTCCCATTCGAGTTTCTTGGGGGTCTGGTCGGTGATGTCGATGCCGACCTCGGCCATCGCCTCGACCGCGGCCGGGTTGATCGTCTTGCCGGGTGCGGAGCCGGCCGAGCGGACCTCGACGGCGTCGCCGGCGAGGTGGCGCAGCCAGCCGGCGGCCATCTGGGAACGGCCGGCGTTGTGGACGCAGACGAACAGGACGCTGGGCTTGCTCATCGGGAGTGTCTCCTGGTGGTGTCGATGGGTGTTCAGGTCGAGCATCTGATGATGGCCGGGGTGCGAGCCGGGTTGATCAGCGCGGCGAAGGGTGGACGGCCGGTCATCGACGGCTCGCGCGCCCGGCGGCGTCGGTGCTGTCGTGGGCGACGACGACCTCGTCGGCTGCCTCCCCTGCACCGGGGTAGAGGGCGAGCAGCAGTCCCACGCCGACGGCGAGGCCGATGACCTGGGCGATGACGAAGCCGGGCACGGAGGCGGGGGCGATCCCGGCAAAGGTGTCGGTGAACGCGCGGCCGATCGTCACGGCCGGGTTGGCGAAGCTGGTGCTGCTGGTGAACCAGTACGCCGCGCCGATGTACGCGCCGACCGCCGCCGGGGCCACCGCCGCCCTGCCGGAGCGGGCGAGGGCGAAGATCAGCAGGATCAGCCCGGTCGTGGCGACGACCTCACCGAGCCACAGGTGCCCGGCGGAGCGTTGCTTGCTGGACAGGTCGACGGCGGCGAGGTCGAACATGAGGTTGGCCAGGACCGAGCCGGCGATCGCCCCGAGAGTCTGTGCGGCGGCGTAGCCGCCCAGCTGGGAGGCGGTCAGGCCGGAGCGGGTGCGGCGGCCGAGGAACCAGTCCGCGGCCGAGACGACCGGGTTGAAATGCGCCCCGGACACCGGCCCGAACGTCAGGATCAGCGCGCCCAGCGCGAACGCGGTCGCGACCGAGTTTTCGAGCAGTTGCAGGCCGACGTCGTCCGGCGACAGGGTAGTCGCCATGACGCCGGAGCCGACAACGGCGGTCACCAGCATCGCGGTGCCGACGAACTCGGCGAGCAGGCGCCGCCAGGTCGCAACAGTGTTCATGAGTCGAGGTTCTCCAGGTGAACGGGTCGGGATCGGGTGTCGGTGCGAGGTCAGGCGGGCACGTGCAGCTCGTCCAGGAGCCGGCGCACGCGGCGTTCGAGCTCGTCGCGGATCGGTCGTACGTCGGCGACCTCCAGGCCGGCGGGGTCGTCGAGGTCCCAGTTCTCATACCGGGTGCCAGGGAAGACCGGGCAGGCGTCGCCGCAGCCCATGGTGATCACCACGTCGGCGGCGCGGACGACTTCGTCGGTCCAGGGCTTGGGGTACTCGCCGGAGATGTCGATGCCGCGTTCACGCATGGCGGCGACAGCGGCGGCGTTGATCTGGTTGCCGGGCTCGGAGCCGCCGGACCAGGCGATGGCGTTGTCACCGGCGAGGTGGCTGAAGAAGCCCAGGGCCATCTGGGAGCGGCCGGCGTTGTGGGTGCACAGGAACAACACGACCGGTTTGCCGTCACGGTGGTGACCCTCGACGCGGGCCAGGGCCTGCAGGCGCTGGCGGGCGAAGCGCTCGGCGAGCAGCGGCAGGAAGTTGGGGATGCTTCCGAGGGCGGCGAACTGCTCGTAGCTGGTGTGCAGGAACCGTTCGATGGTCTCGGGGCCGTAGGTGCCGTCGAACTCGGCGGCGAGCCGGGTCGCCGCGGTCTTCAAGGCGAGGGTCTGGTCGATGGACAGGTCCGCACGCCAGTGGGCGGTGGTGTCGGTCATGACGGGTCTCCGGTCAGCGTGGGCGCGAGGCGGTCGATGCGCCCCGCGAGGTCGGTGTAGGCGGCCTCGAACGCCGCGTCGGTGTCGGCGCGTACCGGGTCGGGCACCGACCAGTGCACCCGCGGCCAGACCGTCGCGGTGAGGCCTTCGTGGGCGTTGTCGCAGACCGCGATGACCAAGTCGTCGTCGGTGACCACGTCGCTGATGTGCGCGGTGCCGGCCGGGTTCAGCCGCAGGCCGTGCCGGCGGGCGACCCGCACCGCCCGAGGGTGGACCCGCTGCGCGGGGTGGGTGCCGGCGGATGCGGCGGGTCGGTGGGTGCGATCGGCCCAGAGGGCGGCGGCCAGCTGGGAGCGCGCCGAGTTGTGGGTGCACACGAAGACCACCCGGGCCGCCTCCGGCAGGCGGGGCGGGGTGAGCAGGGTGAGTGTGTCGGGGCGTAGCCGCAGGTAGGTGCGGCGCCGGTCGGCCTCGGAGCGGGTGCGTTCCAGCAGGCCGGCCTCGGCGAGGACTTTGACGTGGTGCGCGACGAGGTTCGTCGCCATGTCGAGGTCGTGGGCGATCTCGCCGGGCGAGGCGTCACCGAGGCTCAGCGCGTCGACGATCGCCAGGCGTGCCGGGTCGCCGAGCGCGGCGTGGATCCGCGCCCGCTCCCTCAACGATGTCCGCTCAGTGTTCATTGACTCAATGGTTGCTGAGGTTGTGGGGTGGTGCAAGGGTATCGGGTGGCTGTTCACCTGATAGTCATCTGCGTCAGCGCTGCGCGGCTTGTCCAGGTTGATGTGAGATGGTCGGCGCGGACAGGCCGAACGCAGGACCACCACGCGGTGCTGCCCCGCGGCTCACCACGTTCGCCTGCCGATACGACACGAGGGAGCACCCGTTCATGAGTAGCGACACCACCGGTACCGACTGCTGCGCACCTACCGCGGACGGTTGTTGCGCCCCGGCGGCGAGCCCGGTGCAGATCATCGCCGCCCCCGTACGGCTGATGCAGCCCCAGCCCGCCGCCATGGCCGGCGGGCAGCCGCAAGACCTGCCGGTCGTGATCATCGGAGCCGGACCGGTCGGATTGGCCGCCGCCGCGCACCTGCACGAGCAGGGCATGGCGTTCCTCGTCCTCGAGGCCGGTACCGAGATCGCTGCGTCGGTGCGGCAGTGGGCCCATGTCGTGTTGTTCAGCCCGTGGCGTTACAACATCGACGCCGCCGCCCGGCGGCTGCTGGATGCCGCCGGCTGGGCCGCCCCTGACGACGAGGCGCTGCCGACCGGCGCGCAGCTGGTCGAGGACTACCTGCAGCCTCTCGCGAAGCTGCCCGTGATCGCCGCGTATCTGCGCTTCGGCGCCCGTGTCGTCGCCATGAGCCGGGTGGCGGTGGATCGGGTCCGGACCGACGGTCGCGTCGACCAGCCGTTCATCGTCCGGCTCGCCGACGGCACTGACGTCACCGCCAGCGCGGTCATCGACGCCTCCGGTACCTGGCGCACTCCCAACCCGCTCGGGCTCAACGGCCTGCCCGCGCACGGTGAGGCCGAGCTCGCCGACCTGATCGACCACGCCCTGCCCGACGTTCTCGGCGCCGACCGTGACGCCCACGCCGGCCGGCACACCGTCGTCGTCGGTGCCGGGCACTCCGCCGCGAACACGCTGCTGGACCTGGCCCGCCTCGCCGACGTCACGCCCGGCACCCGGATCACCTGGGCCGTGCGCGGTGGATCCGTGCAGCGGGCGTTCGGCGGCGAGGACGCCGACGAACTGCCCGCCCGCGGCGCGCTGGGCAGCGGGCTACGTGCCTTGGTCGACACCGGCAAGGTCACCTTGGTCGCAGCCTTCGGCGTGCACACCGTGCGCCGCAACGGCGGCGGCATCGACGTGGTCGCTGCCGACGGGCGCACGATCACCGCCGACCGGGTGGCGTCCGCCACCGGGTTCCGGCCCGACCACGGCATCGCCGCCGAGTTGCGCCTGGACCTGGACCCGATCCTCGGCTGCACCCGCACCCTGGCGGACCTGATCGACCCGAATGAACACTCCTGCGGCACCGTCGAGCCGCACGGCTACCGGGAGTTGTCTCAGCCGGAGCCGAACTACTACGCCGTGGGCATGAAGTCCTACGGCCGGGCTCCGACGTTCCTGATGGCCACCGGCTACGAGCAGGTCCGCTCCATCGCGGCCGCGCTGGCCGGTGACTTCGACGCCGCCGACGACGTCCAGCTCGACTTGCCCGAGACCGGGGTCTGCGGCTCCAACCTCGCCGCCGAAGCCGCATCCCGCGACATCGCCGCCCGCTTCCGCCTCGAGGAGGACGTGCCCGCCAAGCTCGCCGCCGCGACGATGGCTTTGCTGCCCACATCGGCGAGTACCAGCGACGCCGTGCGCGCCGCGACAGCCGAGATCAACCTCGACCCTGAGATCGCTCTGCGGATCGCCACGCTCACCGAACAGCCCGGCGCACTGCCCAGCGTCACCGGGCTGATCAGCCTCGCCCCCGCAGCGGGCGGCGCCTGCTGCTCGTGACGCCCCCGCCGTCGCGCAGCCCCGACCCGGTCAGGGCGTGGCTGCCGACGGTGTGCGGCGTGCCAGGCGCCACGCGACCGGCACCGAGAACCCGTACATCAGCAGGCCGTAGGCCAGCAGGGTCAGCACCACCGTCGCGGAGGCGGTGGAGGCGACGAACAAGGCCAGCGACAGGTTCCGCACGGTGGTCGTCATCGCGACGGCACGACGGACCCCTGCCGGGCCCGGCCACGGCAGGAATACCAGCGCCAGGCACGCCGCCACGAGCACGGCGATGACGGCGACGGTTTCCCAACCCAGCTGCGGTAGCCGGCTGCAGCCGGTCACCACGAAGTACGCCACCAGCACCGCCAGCAGCACGTCCGCAACCCGCCGCGCGGCTCGGTGCACCCGGCGGGCGGACTTGGGTCGGCGCCGCAGCAGCCACATGCCCGTGGCCAACGGCACCAGCTGTCCCACCAGGGCCACGCCGATGAGCCACAGGCCCGCTGTGCCGGTGGGCAGCAGGTCGTGCCCGGCCACCGCCGCCCAGACCGGGACGCTGAGCAGGCCCAGCGGAGCGTGGACGCCCCGCAGCGCCGCGCTGACGGCCAGGTCCCCGCGGGCGTACAGGGTCAGCAGCGCGCCGGTCCCGCCGCCGGGCGCGGCGGCGGCCAGCACGATGCCCAGCGACGCCTGCGGACCGAGATCAACCAGCCTTGTCAGCGCCACGGCCAGTCCCGGCACGACGATCACGTTCAGTCCCACGGCGGCCGCGAACACCGCGGGCCGGCGTCCGAGCGTGCGGGAGTCCTCGACGGTCAGGGCCGTACCGATGGCCAGCATCGACGCGACCAGCCGCGCGGCGACCGCGACCGTGCTCACCGGCGGGCCGTGGCCCGCCCCGCGGGCCGGCGGCGTAGCAGGGCGGTGAGGACGTGGGCCGCGTCGCGGCCGACACCGCGCAAGGTGGCCGAGGCGAAGCTGCGCTGCCGCTCCAGACCCACGAAACCCAGACCCGGTACGGCGGTCGACACGCCACCGGTGTGCATCGGCACACCATAGGCGTCCAGCGCCCCGCCACTGTCCAGGAAGGGCAGATGAGGCCGGTAGCCGGTGGCCAGCAGCACCACGTCGACCCCGCTCGGACGTCCCGTCGGGCCACACCACCCGGTCGCCGTCGAGTCGGGCGAACAGCGGCCGATGGTCGGGTCGCCCGGCGCGGATCGCCGTGCGGTAGCGGCCGTCGTCGATCACCGGCACCGACCCCTTCGCGAGCCGCGGACCCAGCCGGGACGAGTCCAGGCCGGTGCGGGTCAGCCACCAGTGGAAGTCGCGCCCCAGATACCGCTGCGGCTGAAACCGCAACGGGCCGCGGGTCGTCAGGCTGACCTTCGCCACCGTCGCCAGCTCGACGGCGATCTGCACCGCGGAGTTGCCGCCGCCGACCACCAGGACCCGGGAGCCGGCGAACGGTGCGGGATCGCGGTACTGCGCCGCGTGCAGCACCGTCCCGGTGAAGTTGTCCAAGCCCGGCAGCGACGGCCGGTAGGGGGCCCCGAACCCGCCGGTGGCCGCCACGACTGCTGGTGAGCTCACCGTCGTGCCGTCCATAGTGGTGACGCTGAATCCGCCGTCGCCGGGCAGCACCTGCGCGACCGTGTTGGCGAAGCGCACCTCGGCCTGCAGACGGTTGGTGTAGGCGGCCAGGTAGTCGACCACCTCGTCACGAAGCGGGTACCTGTCCGGGTCGCCGGGGAAGCCGAAACCGGGCAGCGACGAGGACCGGGCCGGGGAGAACAACGTCAGGCTGTCGTAGTACGACGGCCACGAACCACCCGGCCCGGGTCCGGCGTCCAGCACCAGGGGACGTAGCCCCAGGCCGAGGGCGGTGTGGGCGGTGGCCAGGCCAGCCTGTCCACCGCCGATGACGACGAGGTCTACAGAACTCATGCCAGCAATGTATCGTCAGATCGGGAAATGACGAAACGTCGGGATGGGGCAGACTGAACGCGATGACCACGCCACCAGCGCTCGACGGGGCCGCCCAGGACTTCCTCAAAGCCCTCGCGAGCGAGACCCGCCAGCAGATCATGACCCTGTTCGCGGGCGGCAAGCAGCTCACCGTCGGCGAGGTCGCCGACTGCTGCGGGCTGGGTCAGTCCACCGCCAGCGAACAACTGGCCATCCTGCGCCGCGGCGGCCTGGTCACCGCGACCCGCGACGGCAAGCTCGTGCGCTACCGCGCCGACCCCACCACGATCGGCGCCCGCCTGAACGACCTGCAGGGCTACCTGGCGTGCTGCTGCCCACCGCCGGAGCAGGCCACCCCGGATCGGCAATAGACGAGCTGCTCGCGGATCGCTGCGAGGTCGCGGCCCGAGGCCGACCACTCCGCGATGGGGGTCGGCGGCCGACCGCGCCTCGATGGCTCGGTGCGGGTCGGCTAAACGCTGACGGACTCGTCAACAGTCAGCAGGGCGGCGAGCTGGCGCATCAGGCCCGGCCGGGCACGGTAATACACCCAGCTGGCCCGGCGCTCAGCGTCGACCAATCCGGCCTCGCGCAGCACCTTGAGGTGATGCGAGACCGTCGGCCCGGAGATCTCGAACGCCGGCGCGAGGTCGCAGACGCAGGCCTCTCCACCCTCGGCCGAGGCGATCATCGACAGCAGCTGCAGCCGGATCGGGTCGCCGAGCGCCTTGAACGCCGGCGCCAGCGTCGCCGCGGTCTGCGCGGGGATGCGGTTCTGCGCGATCGGCGGGCAGCACGGCGCTTCCGCGCCGAGGTCAGCGACGGTGAGCGGCACCACTGATTTCGACATACATCGAGATTGACAGATTTCGAAACCGTGTGCAAGTCTTGGTTTCGACAGACATCAAACTCGACAACTGTCGAAACCGATCGACGTCGATCACCTGGAGGTTCGCCATGTTCCGTCTCCCCCGCCGCACGCCCCGCCTGTCCGGCGTCCAGTTCTGCGACAGCTGCGCCGAGGTCACCACGGCCGCCGACCGCGCCCGGCTGCACCGCGAACGCGTCATCAGCCACGCGCTCACGCTGACCTGGCCACGCTGACCCGTTCCCAGTCCGACCGTCCAGCAGCGCCCTACCCACGAAGGAGAACGACCATGAGCGACACCCAGACCCCCGGCGGCTTCACCGGCAACCCGACCGCAGCCCTCGACGTCGCCGGCACCGGCGGCTGCTGCGGCAACCCGCCACAGGCCACCCTCACCCTCCCGGACACCGCGCCGGCCGACGCCGGGCCGTGTTGCGGCACCGCGACCGACGCGGCAGCGGAGGGCTCCTGCTGCGGCAGCACCGCCAAGGCCGACGCCGTCGCCTCCGGCCAGGGCTGCTGCGGATGACCACCCCGACCGTCCCGGTGGACGGCCTCGACCCGCTGCTGGCTGCGGTGGACGGCGCCAGCATGGCCGCCACCGTCGCCACGCTGGCGGGTGAGCCGTTCGCCGGGCGGCGGGTCGGCACGCCCGGCGGTGGGGCGGCCCGCGCCTGGCTGGGCGGGCAGCTCGCGGACCTGGACGCGGCCGTCAGCCTCGAGGCCTTCCCGGTCACCGCGGTACCCGAGGTGTGCGCCGCGCCCACGGTGTCCTGCCACGACGGCGTCGAGACCCGCCGGCTGGACTTCGGCCGCGACGTGGCCGTACACCTGGCCTCGGCGCAACAGCCGCGTCCGGTCCGCGGGGACCTCGCCGTCGCCGGGCACGGCGAGTCGGCCGGGCGGTGGCTGCTGGTCCCGGCCGGGATGAGCCTGGCCGACGCCGGCGGGCACGCCGACCGGGCGGCGGGACTGCTGATCGGCCGCACCGTGGACGCCGACGGCTGGCAGTACACGATGCTCGCCGGGCCAAATCCGGGACCGCTGCCGGTCCTGAGCCTCGAGCCCGGCCTCCACGCGAGCCTGCTGCGGGCCGCCGACCGGGGCGTCGGCTGGCTGGCGGGCAACACGCCGATCCGGCGCGTGGACGTGTCCGCGGCGAACGTGCACGCCCGGTGGCGGACCGCCGCCGACGGGCAGCCGGACCTGCTGCTGACCGCGCACTACGACGGCGTCGGCGACCACCCCGGCCTGCGGCAGCCCGCGGCGGCCGACAACGCCAGTGGCGTCGCCGTCGTCCTGGAGGCCGCCCGGATCCTCGCCCCGGCCCTGCCGGGCGGTGCCGGACTCGCCGTCGCGCTGCTCGACGCCGAAGAAGCCGGCGCCCTCGGCTCCGCCCACCACGCCGCACAGTTGCGGGACGACGACGTGCAGCCGTGGGTCATCAACGTCGACGGCGCCGGACACCTGCACCAGGCCGCCGCCGTCGAAGCCGGCGGCCCCGCGCACCCACTGCTCGCCGCACTCCACCAGGCGGGACGCCACACCGGCCTGACCCTGGTCGCCGGGCCGGTCGCCTCCGACAACCGCCGCTACGCCGCCGCCGACCTTCCCGTGATCGGGATCGGCGCCGGCATGGCCGGCTACCACAGTCCCGCCGACATCCCGGAACGCGTCGAGACCAGCGCTCTGATCGCCGTCGCGCGCCTGGTGGTGGCGACCGCATGGTTGGTGGCCACGACACCGGCTACACGTTCATCGGCAATCGGCGATTAACGATGGAGTTGGTGAGTGATGGCAGACTTGCTCGACCGGGGCATTGCGCAGGAGTACGCCTCCTGGTTCCGCGCTCTCGCCGACCCCACCCGGGTCCAGATCGTGGAGTACCTGGCCCGGCAGAACCGGCCTATGCCGGTAGCGGAGATCGTCGCCGCGGTCGGCCTGGCCCAGTCCACCGTCTCGCAGCACCTGAAGATCCTCACCGAGGTGCGCTTCGTCCTGGTGGAGCCGGTCGGCACCGCCCGGCACTACCGGATCAACGCCCGCTGCATCGACTGCTTCCCGTCCGCCGCCGACGTCGTGATGGGCCGCCCCGCACCGACGGCGACCGGAGGCTGCGCATGACCGCCGTCGTGATCCGCGCCATGCGCGCCGAGGACGCCAAGCAGGTCCTGGCGATCTACCAGGCCGGCATGGACACCGGCAACGCCGGCTTCGAACACACCGCCCCCGACTGGACGGCGTTCGACGCGAGCAAGCTGCCCGAGCATCGGATCACGGCCATCACCGCGGCGGTGGTGACGACTCCAGCGAGTGCCCACAGGTAGACGTGGCCGGCTCGGGGGTGACGGCCGGGGCGCTTGCGCGTGGCGGCGGCGCGCGCCCCGGCGACGACGGCGGTCAGCCCGGCCGCGAGGTGGCCGGCGAGCGCGGCGGTGAACACCGGCCCGGCGTCCGGGATAGGCAGCCCGAACAGGTCACCGGCGAGCATTGCGGCCCACCGTGGACCGGTCCGGGGTTGCCGTACGGCGCCGCAGGGCCGCGGCACGGCGAATGGTGATCGAGCTGAAGCCGATGCGGATCAGGCTGGCGGCGACGGCGACCAGTCCCAGCGGTGGCGTCGGGGCATCCGACCCGAGGTAGACGGCCAGGATGGTCAGATCGCCGGTGATGGCCAGCCCGGCCACGGCGAGCACAGCCACCACCGCCCGGCCGGCACCGGCCTCGGGCAACCACCGCATCAGCCGGCCGGTGGCGGCGAAGGTGGTCGCGGTGGTGGCGAGGCCGGCCGCGACCAGCGGAATGGCCGGGATGGCGGCAACCAACGCGGTCAAGCCCCAGGGGCGTGGGTGCAGCAGGAGCAGCCACCAGATGCCGACCAGCGGCCCGGTGGCCACGAACCAGCCGAGGGTCTGCCGGGCGTAGCCGATGGTCAGCTCGGCGGCGAAGGCGTCCGCGACGGCCGCCGGGGTGCCGAACCGGGCGATGGCCACGCTCGCCGCGCGCTCGGCCGGTAGTCCGGCCGTGATCTGGTCGGCGACCGCCTGGTCGAGACCGTCGCGCAGTTCGGCGAGGATCCGGGCCCGCCGCCGGCGCGGCCCGTGCAGACCCGCGGCGATCTCAGCCAGGTACGCGTCGATGCGCGCCGGTGGGGTGTTCATGCCGGTGCGGGTCGGGGCCGGGCGGACAACACGGCGGCCACGGCGGCGGAGAACTGATCCCAGAGAGCGCGGTGCTCACCCAGCGCGGCGTGCCCCGCCGGCGTGAGGTGGTAGGCGCGGCGCCGCCTGCCGTCCACGGTCTGCCACTCGCTGGCGATCAGGCCGGCCCGCTCGAGGCGGTGCAGCGCCGGGTAGACGGTGCCGGTCGGCAAATCCAACGTGCCGCCGCTGGCGGACCGCAGTGCCTCGATGACCGCGTACCCGTGCTGCGGACCTGGTTCCAGCACGGCCAGCAGCAGCGCATCGAGATGACCTTTGAGCAGTTCCGGCCGCATCGCCACCACACTCGCCTCTGCTCTCTCGGGTCTTGCCCGGCTCGGTCCGACGTGCTTACTGTAGCGAGACAATACTTTGCGACACTACCTATGGGGTGCGGGGTGGACACGCAGACGGTGATCGTGGACCTGGCCGACGCGGGCACGTGCGGCCGGGCGGTGGTGGGCGGTAAGGCTTCGGTCCTCGGCGACCTGCTCACGGCCGGCTTCGCGATCCCGCCCGGCGTTGTCGTGCCGGCCGGCGCTCGCGGCGATCCCGGCCTGGCCGAGCGGCTGACAGCGGCCGTGGCCCGGCTGGGTGCGGACCAGTACGCGGTCCGGTCGTCCGCGGCGGCCGAGGACCTTCCGGACGCCTCCTACGCCGGGCTGTACGAGACCTACCTCAACGTGCCCGCCGGTGGCCTCGCCGACGCGGTGCGACGGTGTTTCGCCGCGGCCGACGCCGACCGCGTGACCGGCTACCGGCAGTGGCACGGCGGCACCGGCGGGGCGATGGCCGTGCTCGTGCAGGCGATGGTCGATCCGGCCGCGGCCGGGGTGGCGTTCACCGCGCATCCGGTCACCGGTGACCGCGGGCAGACGATCGTCACCGCCGTTCCCGGGCTGGGCGACCCTCTGGTATCCGGCGAGACGACCGGTGAGGAGTGGACCATCGCCGCGGGCCGGGCCACGCTGACCCGGCCCGGTCCGACCCGCAGCCCCGCATTGACCGCGGACGCGGCTGCCGCGGTCGCCGTACTCGCCCGCCGGGTCGCCGACCGATACGACCGGCCGCAGGACGTCGAGTGGGCCATCGACCACGCGGGCCGGCTGTGGCTGCTGCAGGCACGGCCGATGACCGCCCTGCCGGACCCGGTGTCCTGGGCACCGCCCGGCCCGGGGTTGTGGACGCGCAACTTCCGGCTGGGCGAATGGCTGCCCGAGCCGGTGACACCCCTGTTCGCCACCTGGCTGCTGCCCGCCCTGGAGGACGCCTACCTCGACGGCATGCACGGCACTGTCGGGGTGCGGGTGCCGTTCCGCTGGACCCTGGTCAACGGCTGGTACTACAACGCCACACCCATACCGTCGCCCGCACTGCTGGCCCGCGTCCTCGGCCAGGGTCGGCGCCGCGCCGTCAAAGTGCTCTACCACGCGCTCATCCGGGTCGGCCGGGACCCGGCCGACGCCGACCGCGCGGTGCTGTCCGGCCTCGCCCGTCAGTGGCGCGACCACCAGGCACCCCGCTACCGGCACCTGGTCACCGAGGCTGAGGCCGACGCCGGCACCGCCGATCCGCGGCGTCTTGTCGCCCTGGTGGACCAGCTTGGCCGCCAGGCCGGCATCAGCCTGTGGTACCTGGCGATCGTGGGCGGGTCGGCGTGGAAGATGGAAGCCCGCCTGACCCGCTTCGTCCGCGAGCACCTCGCCGCGGTCCTACCGGACGCCGCCGGCGGCACGCAAGTGCTGCTACGCGGCCTGCCCGGCGCCGAACCGGCCACGGCCGGGCACGCGGTGCACAGCGTCGACTGGTACCACCCGACCGCCGGGGAACTCCCGCCACCACCGACCACCGCCGGTGACCGGCACGCCGAACTTGCCGGCCAACGCGCCGCCGCCGAGCAGCACTGCGCGGCGGCGCTCGCCGACCGGCCCGAGTTGCTCGCCTACTACCGGCAGCTGGTGGAGGTCACCCAGCGCTACGCGGTGATCCGGGAACAGCAGGCCCGCGAGCTCACCCTCGCCTGGCCGGTACTGCGTTCCTGCGTACGCCGACTCGGCGCACACCTCACCGCCATCGGCGTTCTCGACGACGCCGACGACGTGTTCTTCTGCACCCGCACCGACCTCGACGCCGCTCTCGCCGGGCACGCCTCACCTTTGACGGCAACAGCGGCCGCGGGGCGCCGCGCTTGGGAGCGGCAACGGCGGTTGCCGGCACCGTTGGCCCTGGGCCGCCCGCCCCGACTCGTCGGTGACGTCATCGACCGCATGGTCCGGCAGGCCCGCGGCCCGGCCGACATCCGCGCCGCGATCGTCGGGCATCCCGCCTCCGCCGGACAAGCCACCGGCTCGGTCCGCATCATCACCGGACCACACGACTTCGCCACCCTCGCCGACGGCGACGTCCTGGTCGCCCCGGCCACCACCCCGGCCTGGACCCCACTGTTCGCTCTCGCCGCCGCGGTCGTCACCGACGGCGGCACCCTCGCCGCCCACGCCTCCCTCGTCGCCCGCGAATACGGCATCCCCGCCGTCGTCGGTACCGGCGACGCCACCCGCCGCCTGCACACCGGCCAACGCGTCACCGTCAACGGCACCACCGGCACCGTCACCGTGCACGACCAGACCTGACCCGAAGGCCGCCCGACCGTCGGATTCGGCAGCACCCCCGTCCGCGCGAAAGGCCTGTTGTGGGAACGCAGTGATCATGGCAGTGGGGCGAGTCCGTGACCTGCGGTTTGCAGGGTCTCCCGAGCGCGGGTCGGGTGTGTTGGTGCAGATTGTTGGCATGGCAAGGCGACTACGGGCTCGGGCGGTGTTGTGCTCCCATGTCCGCCGCGCCAGCCGTAGGCGCCGACGGCAAACGCTGGCCCGGCACGGCTGATGGTTTCACTGACCTCAGCCGCGGCGCCGAATGCAGGTCGGACGTGGCCGGCCCCGGCCCCTGGCTCAGCCGTCGGCGCTCGTGCGGTCGAACTGCATGACCGTCCCGGACTCGCTCGTGGTGACCGCGATCCCATGGTCAGCGAGCCGCTGCTTCATGCCGGCCACACCGCCCGCAACGTTGTCGGGCGCATCGTAGAACTCATCCAGCGCCGCGCGGGCCATGTCGCCGTCGGCGTCGCCGTCGACCAGGCCGATGTCCCACCAAACCTCGCCACCGGTAGCGCTGATCTGGAAATCGTAGAACGGGCAGCACGCCTTCTCCCGGGCGGCCAGGTCACGCACCCACGCCTCGACGCCGTCATCGGCGCGGAACCGCAACCGGACCCGCTGCCCGGTCCGCTCCCGCCCGGCCAGCGACTGCGCGAACAGCCGACCGTACTCGGCCACCCGCTCCTCCGCGGTGTCCCGCGCGTTGGTCAGGTCGCACACGATCGGAATCGGTGCCACGGTCGGATCACT
Source organism: Actinoplanes sp. NPDC051470 (assembly GCF_040682035.1). Classification (NCBI taxonomy): domain Bacteria; kingdom Bacillati; phylum Actinomycetota; class Actinomycetes; order Micromonosporales; family Micromonosporaceae; genus Actinoplanes; species Actinoplanes sp. NPDC051470. The sequence continues at coordinate 27,121 of NZ_JBFBAA010000049.1, read as the reverse complement.
CGACATCTCGTAACTCCCTTGCTCGGTTCGGATTGCGCCAGGTTCGCCCACGACCGTAAACTCTGGACTCGGGTCCAGAGTCAAGAGGTGACCGACGTGAAGATTGGGCAGGTGGCGTCCGAAGCCGAGGTGACCATCGACACCGTCCGGTTCTACGAACGCCGCGGCGTCTTGCCCGAGCCGGCCCGTCGGCCCTCGGGCTTCCGGGAGTACCCGGCCTCGACCGTGGAGCGGATCCGGATGGCCCGCATGCTCCAGAACCTCGGCTTCACCCTCGACGAGATCATCGAAATGCTGCACGCCCACGACGCCGGCACCGCCACCTGCGACAGCGAACAATGGCGACTCGAAGGCGCCCTCGACCGCATCGACCACCAGATCGCCGAACTGCGCCGCACCCGTCGGCTGATCAGCACCACAATGCAGGAGTGCCGCACCGGACAGTGCCGTTTCACCGCTCAGCTCGACGGCAGCCCGCCCGTCAACCGCTCGAGCGGCACCCCCGGCCCGGCCCCGCCGAGACCGCCGACCAGGGCTACGGGCTCCACGAGCTCGTCCTGACCGACCCGGACGGCAACCGGATAACCCCTCGGCAGCCCCACGCCTGGCCGGGCTGACCAGCCGTCGTTGCTGCCAACTCGCCACGCTGCCAGATCCGCTGGTTGCGTTGACGCCGAGTGAGAGATTCGTCGCCAACAGTGAGGATCTGCGGGCTATGTCGTGGTCAGTGCGTATGCCTGGGTGATCCAGTTCGTGAGCTCGTCGTCGATGTCATCCGCGCCGGTGAGCAGCACCTCGTTGTGGTATCGGTTCGCCGAGACCTGCTCGTGTTTGCGGACGCGGGTGGAGTCCAGCGCCGTGGTGGTCACGATCGTCAGCAGCAGTCCGGTGGCACGTGGGTGCACGCCCAGGAACGCCCGCCGATGCGCGATGTGCAGCGAGGTCTTCTTGTTCTGCACCTCGTAGGGGCCGAGCCGGTCCAGTACGTGTACCAGGGCCGTGTATGCCTCCTTGCTCGCCGGCCGGCTGTTGATGGCGTCCAGTGCGGTACCCGCCGTGGCTTCATCTCCTTGCTAGAAGCGGATTTCGTAGGCAAGCTCGACGTTGACCCCCGAGCAGCCTAATGACCAGGATCGGCGCGTACTCCTGGTCAGTAGCGCCGAGCGAATGCTCAGACCGATCCCGAGCAGCGCACTTACGAGCAGCCCATTGTGCTTCAAACCGGCTGCCGCTGGCCCGACGAGTCCGCCGAGGAAGAACCGTGACGCCGCGCGGCGACTCCCGGGTGACCGATGATCGGCTGAGGCATCCTTTGTTTGATCGGCCAATTCAGTAGCTCGAACGGGGGCTGTCTCGCTCCGCGAATTGCGTACCGGATATCGGTCCGTTAGTAGTTATTCGACCCGGGACGCATTCAACCTTCACGCCCGGGCGGACGATTGGATCTCGGTGCGTTGCCCATCGTGTCATCTCGACGTTCGGCGCCGATGGCAGCGCTGTCCGCGTTGCAATATCAACTTGTCCGGGGTGGACTCCGCGACCGATGTCGCGCTGTTCGGTGTGACGCCTGATCCGTCCTCCCCGTTGGCGTTCGATCGGTCGGTCCTCATGACGGTGCTGACCGTGGCAGTCGCTCTGACGGTCGTCCTGCTCATCGGAGTCGGCGCGGTGGAGGCGACCGACTCGCCGGCGTCCCCGTCGGCGATCACCGAGGCTCCACCGGTGTCCGAGCCGACGGAGGGCCGTCCAGACGTCGATCCGATCGTGCCCGCGCCGGCCGTGTCACCCCGTCCCACGCCGTCCCCGTCCGAGGCGGTGGTCCCTGGCGAGGTGAAGGCGTCCCGTTCGAGCAAGACGAGGCAGTCCCCGTCCGAGGCGGTGGTCCCGGGCGAGGTGAAGCCGTCACGTTCGAGCAAGAGGAGGCAGTCCCCGTCCGAGGCGGTGGTCCCGGGCGAGGTGAAGCCGTCACGTTCGAGCAAGAGGAGGCAGTCCACGCCGGAGCTCGAGGACGACCCCTCCGGAGACGATCCGTCCGGGATCTTTTCGGATACCTTCCCGGCGGACGAGCCGAGCATCTCCACCGAGCCAGATCCCTCCGTCGACCCGACGACGGATTCCGTGGTGGTGCCCAACGTTTGGGGTCTGAGCTGCGAAGCGGCCATGCAGGAGGTGATCGATGCGGGGATGCGGCCGCGTCTGATCGGCGGCACCACCGGAGCCGTACAGGGACAATCGCCGGGTTCCGGACTGTTGATGCCGCCGGACACCACGGTGCACCTGCACTGTGCGGACATCGGATGAGTCGTGGGGTGAGCGCGGAACACTCCGGCGCGGTGGCGGGGCCGTTCGGGTTCCGCGTGACGGAGCAGACCGCAGTGCCACTCACGGAGCAGACCCGGCAATTGTGCTGCGCGCCGTACGTCAACGGCGAATTCGCCAACCAGGTCATCGGCGAGGTGATCGAGGACGAGCACCGCGCCGTGGCGCCGTCATTCGGCTTCGACCTCGCCGCGGTGGTGCGCCACTGCTATCAGGCCCGGCGGATCCTCCTGCTGCGTAATGCGCTGCTGACCGGGCTGCTCGGTGCGGGCCTCGGGTACGTGCAGAAGCCGACGATCACTCTGCTGACGGTCGGGGCACTCATGCACACGGTCCGATTCGTCCGCACCCGGCGGCCGTCCCGGCGGCAGCGGGTGTTCCTGCCCGTCATTCTGCATCATCTACTCGGCTGGGCGCCGTTCCTGGTCGCCGCCCTGGTCTATTTCGGACTGCCGCTGGCCGGACAAGCCGGTGCCGCCCTGCGCCCGTTCACCGGGCTGAGCCGCGACGATCTGAGCGGTGACGCGCTGCTCGATCTCGCGTCACGCACCGGCGAGGCGGTATGGCACCTGGCCGCCGGGCCGGTTGCGCTGGCCGTGCTGACCCTCGCCGTTCTCGTCGGGTATCACGTGATCACGTACCGGATCCTCACGTCCAGCTTGGCCCACAGCGAGTATCCGGTGTTACCGCCGCTGCCGAACGCGCGTATCGCCCGGCGCGTCGCCCGGGTCGCCACCGCGCAGTACGGCAACGTGACCGTGCACTCGGCGGACCCCTTTCTCGGTACCGGAGATGTCGTCCGCGCCTGGTCGTTCGCGCTCCGCCTGCGCCGCCACAGCCGGGACGGAGCCCCGGGCGAGCCGGTGATGCTCGACCCGCTGAAGATCAACGACGAGGTTCGGCGTCGGCTCATGGAACTCGGCGACGAGGATCTGTCGCACCAACAGCGGGTGCCCGGCACTTGCCTGGTTCCGCACATCGTCGCGGACGGGCTGCTGGACTTGGACGACGAGCTCGTCTGCGGCCGGGAACGACTGACCTTCCCGGTGGCCGCTCCGGCGACGGTCGACGCGATCATCCGCCATCCGCAGGGTGGCCTCCGCCACTTCCAGCGAGTGGTGGTGGGCAATGTGGTGGCCGGTGAGGCCGACAACGCGGTGCGCACCGACGACGGCCGAGTCGTGGCCCGGCTACGCCACCAGGAAGTCGGCGTCTCGGCCTTCGTCCATCTCGCCGTCGAGGGCGGGCTGTTGTACGTCGAGTTCGTCGCCACCGTCCTGCCACCAGTGCAGCATCGCTATCACTTGCTCGACGCGCTGCACGGCAGCGCGGGGCGGCAGTGGGGACGTGCCATCGGCCAGGCCTGGCGAGGATGGGTCACCGATACCGCAGCCGCACCCTGGCGGCTCGGGCGTGGCGTCTGGCGGGTGTCCACCGGCCGGTCCCGGATGAACCGTGCCGAACGGGCGAGCCGGGAGTTCCGCCGGTACGACTACGGAGCCCGGCTCAGCGTCCGCACCCTGGCCGCCGAACCGGAACCGGTCACCTACCTCCAGAAGCTCGATGCGGAGAAATACGTGAAACTCATCGAGCGGGTGACCGCCGAGTCCGTTCTCGACCACCTCGAGCGGCACCACATCGACACGGCGGAGTTCAGCCGCCGGGTGAGCGTGATCCAGGACAACTCGATCCACATCAGTGGCAGCACCTTCCAGGCCGCGACCGCAATCGGCGTCACCGGCAGCGTCACCCAGCTACAGAACTGAGGAGATATGTCCCCGACCGGCGGCGACGGGTTCACCATCACCGGCAGTACGTTCCACGGCCCCACGGCGATCGGCGTGTCCGGCGGTACGGTCCACCAGACTCAACATGCGCCGCCCGTCATCGCCACCGTCATCGCCGAGCAGTTCGACGAGGTCCGCCGACTCATCGGCGCCGACCGGAGCGCGGTCGACGACCAGGCCGCCGCCGGTAACGATCTGGCGTGCATCGAGCGCGAGCTGGCCGGGCCCACCCCCGACCCGGCCGCTGTCGACACGTTGCTGCGGCGGCTGGCAGGCCGGGTGACGGCCGGCACTACACTGGTCGGGGCCGTGCTGACACTCGCCGAGCTGATCAGTCGGCACCTGGGTTGACACGACATGGCGTGGACTGTCCGACTGGACAACGATCGCGGCATCGTTGTCCCGATGACTCATCGGCAGCGAACCGCCTTTCGCGCAGGAGAGTTTCCACGAACAGTGTCGAGGAGCACGTCTGCGCAGCTCAACGGCGTTGTACAGCGTGAGCGCCTTACTGCGTCTGCTCCCATGACCTCTCCCGTCGTGACCGGAGTGCTCTATCGAGTGTTCAGGTGATGCCAGACCTCTACCTCGGTGGCGGGAGTGGTCAGGCCCCCTCATCGGATCTTCCGCCGAGGAAGCGTCGGTTAGTCGGCGTAACTGCGGTCGGGGGCGTCGAGCGTGCTGCTTGTGACCGGTGCGCGGGCTTTGAGTCGTGACGGCTAAACCGCAGCGTTCACGTGGTCTTGTAGGACCAGGTAGACCGCCCGGTGCATTACGAGTTCCGCGTCGGCGACAGCCAACGCTAGCGATTCGGTCGGCATTCCGGACAGCCGCCGTAGTCGGTTGTAGGGCTGGCCGACACCATGGATCTCGGCGCTGCGTGCCCGGTAGATCTCGGCCATGAAATCGCCGATCTCAGTCGGGCCTACGGCGACCTGCGGGTCGTTGCCGAGCAGCTGGGCGGCCCCGGCTGCGATCTTGTCTCCCTTGGTCGGCCCGGCGAGATTTCCACGCTGGATGAACAGCGCCTCGGCGGCGATCGACAAGTCGATCAGCCGGTCGCTGTCGTCATTCCTCGTGCCCGCGATGACAAGGCGCCGGATCGCCACCTGCAAGGAGCGGTCCTGCTGGACGTCGGGCAGGCGAAGCGCCAGGTAGACAACGCGGACGGCGTCGGCGTCATCCGGCATGAGGCGAGTCGGGCGGGCATTGTCCGCCGCCGCGAACGACGTCAGCACTGCCCGCGCGCCGCGCAGGATGGGGAACTCGTCGTCGTCCTGTGCATACATTGGGCGGGTGGTGATGGCCGAACCGCCGCAGACGATCCGCAATGCTGTGATCAACCACGAGGCGGGCTCCAGCAGGGTCGGAAACGGTTCCGCGTCGGCCGGTATCACATCGACATGGCCGGCCACCACCTCCACCACGCGCGACCGGGTCAGAGCCCACTGATCCAGGCGGGAGATCTGCGCTCCGTTGACACTGCTGGCGGCGACTCTTGGCACGGCGAGTGCGCTGATCGCATGATCCATCTGGCCGTCGCTCATCGGCTGCAGTATTAGTCCGTCGGGCAGTTCCAGCCGAGGCAATGCCGACTCGAAGCCGTTGAGTGGCAGGAACTCCATCATCGTGATCGTGGTAGCGCCGAAGCCGAGCTCGAACTGTCCGTACACTCGCCGGAAGACGTCCGCGCGGCACTCGTAGCTGCCGGTGGACAGCACCATCGGCTCGATGACGTGCTGGATGAACAGCCAGTCGAAGTTACGACCGGTCCGGGACACCATCGTCCCGAGCAGGGCGTCGATTCGGGGACCGCGCACAGGGTCCGCGGCATAGGAGGCCCGAACAGCTTTCATCTCTGGGAAGGTGTCGAGCCAGCCGACGATCGGAACGTACGGCGGCATCAGCCAGGCGCGCGGACGCAGGCCGACGAACGACTCCTGTCCATAGCGCCACCAGTGCTTGTTGTCAGGGAGCCGGTCGATCCGAGGCGACTCCTCATCGCTGGCGAGCCTACCGAGAACCGCTCGCACCAGCGGTTCGACTGCTGCTACCCGCTGATCAAAACCCTGGCTGTCCACGCCGACCCCGCCTCTTGTACGTCCCTCTCGGGACGGCCAGCGCGGTGCCAGCCCTACAGGATCGTGGACGGCTGCCGACCGCGCAAACACTTTCGTCTCGGCCAGGTGCCATTCGGATCATGCTTCAGAACCTGAAACCACCAGTTTGCCTCCGACGTCGACCGGTGCACGAATCGAGATTGAGCGGCGAGCGAAAGAGGTTCCTCCGCTGGGTTGTGTTGCAGCTGTTCGCGGGTGCTGCGTTCGACTTCCCAGCGATGACGAGCCGCATCGGTTCGCCGTAACCGCCGGTGATGGCCTGAGTTTGCAGCCACTCGCCGCACGCCTGGTGCGGTCATCGCGATCGGCCGGGTCAAGGAATATAGTCCGCTTCCTGAGGGCCAACTACGAATGCCACGCTATGCCTGGCTCGAGTCACCGCTACGTAGAGGCGGTCAGGTGCTCGCCGAGCTGAGAGGTCCGCGGTCTTCAGGTACTTGATCATGGGCTGCGTGGGGAAGATCAGCACACGATCGAAGGTGCTGCCCTTGGAAAGTCCGATGTTCATGGCCGGCAGTCCCAGCGTCGAGGCTGTGACGCGGTCCCGGAGAACCTTCGGTGAGTACTTGGCGACGTAGGCGGGCACGTCATCCCTGGAGACCTTGAAGATCCCGTCATGGCCGGTCTCCGTCAGGTTCCGGGAGATGGTGGCGGGCATCGCCGGGTAGAGCTGGTCGGACCAGTCGCAGATCGTCTGGTGGCATCGCCAACTCTCGGCGCGCATCTCAAGGTCGCACGTGCGCTGTCGTTGGTTGATCCAGTCCATGATTCCGGCGCCGCGGTACTTCTTGTTCCGGGGTCCGTTGTTCGTGGCGAAGGTGTGCTGGCGGGGATCCCCGACGACGGTGATCCCCATGGTCGAGGCGAACAGTTTGTCGACGAAGTCGAGGTCGTAGCCGACGAGGTCCTGGAACTCGTCGATGTAGATGTCGTCGTACATCGCCTCCAGACGGCGTATGACGGCACCGGCGGAGGCGTCGTCGGCGCGGCAGGCGAAGTCGGCGACCCCGTCGCGGTACAGGTCGCCGTTGCGGTCGAAGTAGTAGGCGAGGACGTTGTCGCGGCGGGCGAACCGCGACCGGCTGCCCTCGAAGTTCAGCGACCGGACGTGATCGATCCGGCCGGTGACGCTGTTCTGGAACGGGCGCGCCGCCTGGTGGATCAGGAACGGGAACCAGGTCGTGGCGGTGATGTGGCCGGGGATCACTCCGTTGATCTCCATGATCCGGCGGCGGATCTGGGCGAGGTTCTCCTGGGTGTAGGTCGTGATCAGCGCCCGACGTCCGGGGGCGGCCAGCGCGGCGTCGATGATGAGCTGGGTCTTGCGTGATCCGGCGGCGGCGATGACCGCGCGGTTACCCCCGGACGGCATCGCGGATGTACTGCGGCATGGTGATGGCCTGCTCGGACTCGAACACCGCCAGCGCCCAACTGGTCTTGTTCGCCTTCATGTGGTCGAGCATCTCCTGCCCGGTCTCGTACTTCTTGCCGAGGACCTCGTTCATGCGCTCGAGGCCGTTGGCGGCCAGGACCTGCGGTTCTAGGATCTTCTCGTCACCGGCGCCGACGTGGATCGAGATGAAGCTGTGGGAGGTGTACGCGACGTACTTCTGCCTCATTTTCGCGGCGTCGCCGTCGTTGTCGTTGACCACCGCGACGGGCTTGGCGAGCGGCACGGCGAGGTCGAGGAACCGGGCAGCCGACAGGCCGCGGACGTTGATCACGTCCACCCCGTCGGCGATCGGGTCGCGGCCGTGTTCGTCGTGATAGGCGCGGGTGACGATCTTCTCGTTCAAGGCGAGGAGGATCTTGAGGCTGCTCTGCTCACCCTTGCCGACGTAGGGGGAAGGGCAGCTCGTTGAGGTGCGGGACGAGGCTGCGTTCCCAGCCGGCCCGCTGCGAGATGTCGATGGCGAGTGTCAGGTCGCGGTCACTGATCTCACCGCGCTCTCCTGCCAGCTTGTTGTTGATCTCCTTCACCGGCCCCATCTCGCTGAAGGTCTCCCGCAGACTCCGATACGACCGGGACAATTCCACGCGTTCCCGCGGTTCCAGGCTGGCACCGATGATCGACTACAGGTAGGCGTCCGCGCCGTTCTGCAGCCGGATGGCTGTCGCGTCGATCAGCGAGGCGGTCGCCGGAACCCCGCGAGCGGTGACCGCCGATCCGGCGAAGTTGGACCAGTCGACCTGGTAGTACTCGGTGGGCACCCAGGTGATCTGCGCCGGATCCCGGACGTATTCCGCGTATTCGTCGAGGAAGTCGTCGTTGAAGGCGATGCGCACCTTGACACCCGGTGCGGCCTCGCGCAGGGAGTTGTTGGTTCCCTTCAGCGCCGCGAGATCGTCGGTGTCGTCGAAGTAGACCTCGATCAGGATCTCCGGCGGGATCGCCGTGCGACGAGAGCGCATCGCGGCGATGTACTGACGCGTCGCGTCGAGATTGATCAGGAACGGCGACAGTTCGGCTGCGATCTGGTTGCCCCGGAGCCGGCCGGTCAGGGCGAGGTTGATCGCTTCCAGGAGGTTGGACTTGCCGACGTCGTTGTCGCCGACGATCACGTTCATGCCGGGGTTCAACTCCAGCGTGAAGTCGCGGAACACCTTGTAGTTCTTGATGATGATCTTCTTGAGCACGGCGCGGCGACTCCCTGGCGCTCGGCGACGGTGGGATGCAACAGAGCTGGCGACTGACGAGATCACGAGGCCGGCACGCGCCCTGCTCATAGATCTTCATTAGGCCGCCCGGATCTTACCGGTGACCGTCACACGCCGTGTGCGAAAAGGAGGCTGTCCATTGTCGAAATCCCGGTGATGGGTCCTCTGCCTTGGAGCCGGTCGGCTCACCGGCGCCGGGAGCGCATACCCGATCGCGACGGCACGCCACGACGGCCGCCATCAACAGTCGCCGGCCGCCCGTTCCAGGCGCTGATACCGGCTGATCGACCTCGCTGACCTGACCGCCGAACCTGCTCCGCCTCGACGTAGAACGACCGTGCAGGACGTGACCAGGCGGCCAGGCCCGGCGCCAAGCGCCTGAACGGGTGCTGCCGGAAACGGCTGAGCCCGTTAACGTTTGTACATGAGGCCGACCATCGACAGGACGCACGCGTTTGCCACCTACGGTCATCTCTCACCCGTCGTTCATTGCCTGGTCGATCGCGACAGCCCGGCAACGTCCGCCGGTGGGGCACCGGCTCTCGCGGGCAGCTTGAACACCGCTTCTCGCCGACAACGGCAGTTAATCCCACTCGCTCCCGGCACTCCGGCATGACTTGGCGGCCGCCGTTAGGTGAGGCCCGACGGTTGCCTAATCATCATGCACCAACCTCGTGTCGGACGACGCGAAGACCACCACCGGACCGCCACAGAACCAGCGACCGATTTCAAAAACGGTGGGTTTTCAGTGAGCAAGTCTTCGCCTACGAAAAAGGTGACCTGCGTTTCCGCAGGTCACCGCCTACTTTTTGTCGGGCTGACAGGATTTGAACCTGCGACCCCTTGACCCCCAGCATTTAGAGGGCCCAGCGACGTGCTAACAAACGTTTTACCAGGTCACTGAAAAGTATACTCGGCCGAGTAAAGGGGTCCAACAACATCACCCTTCCGGCACCTCCCTCACCGTACCTGACCTGCGCCTTTGTGAACCTGCTTGCGTCAGCGTCATTCTCCCAGCGCTACGGCGGGCCGACGTAACCATGCTGACCGCCGCATTGCTCGTCGTGGCAGTTGTAGGCGCATTCACCTACTGCCAGACGCTACTTCCACGATTCTGACACGACAGAATTACGCCTCGTCATTGCGAAGCGAATAAATCCTCGAGCATCGCCATCGATCTGGCGGGAATCTCTTCATCGGGGAAGAACCTGCGGCAGAGTTGCAGTGCCGCCTCGACGGTCGAGATCCCAATAATCTGGGCAAGTGCACGGAGGTCGTCCTCGTCGCGGCCCCGGGAGGCGAATACCTTCATCGCGAACACATGCTCGGGAGACGCGGCCATCACCCGAATGCCGGGGTGGTCGAATACTTCGCGCTTTCCCGCGTCGTGCTGGTTGGAGACATACGCGCTGGCCTGATCGTTGAGCCACCACGGCGGTAAGCCCATCGCCTCCGCCACGTTGCGCGCTTCCTCCAAGACGATGCCATGCGGCAGGAACGTGGCATCCACGTCTCGTGTCACCCGGTCGGCGTCGTAGGCGAGCGCCATCGCGGCACCGCCGACGATGAACAGGTCGGCTACGACGCCTCGGCGGACCAGCCGGTCGCCGAGCGCTGAGAAGGCCCGCTCGAGTTCGGCTCTGCCGAGCAGGCCGTCATCGCTCACGCCGCATCCAAGTCCCGTACGGAAAGATAGACGCCGTGCTTGCGGAAGGCGGCCGGCGCCCAGACGAGCGCCTCCATGCGCTTGGACGGCAGCGTAGAGGGAAACCACGGGGTAGCGAGGATCCGAGGTCTCGACCAGCCGGGAGGCGCCAGGTCAAGTTTCGCAGCGAGGTGCTCCGCCAAGGCGCCGAGCAAGACGTCCCATCGCGTGTCGCCTGTTGCGGGTGGCTCATCCAGTAGCAGCTCGGCTTGTTTGTCGGCCTGTTCCCAGCGGTACTCCTCGAGGAACTCCCAGACGTGCTTCCACCGGATTTTCTCGTCGGGGTGTCGGGAGAGATGGCCGGCGAGATCCACCATCGTCATCGGTTGGTACGTCATGGTTGCTTGGACCTCTACCTCTCATGCTTCGCTCTGATCGATCTTACGAACCCGAGCCACCCGAATGTGCAGAACGCGGCCCTGAGGAACTCGCCTGAGTACCCACCAACCGGCCACCCGAGGTCCAGCCGACGGTCGGGTCTGCTGCCCAAGCTACAACCCGCTGCCCTTCGCGGACCGCTCGCCGGTTTCGGCGACCCGCGCATCGACATGCGGATGTCGGAGCCTGAGGTTGTTTGAATCCGGCTACACGTCTTCCGGGCCTCACCTGGCATGCATCTCCACGGTCTTGTCAAGCCCCGGGTTTGGTGGAGAGCTGAGCGGGTCGGCCAGGGCCGCGAACGCGGACAGGAAGAACGCGCGTTTCAGCTGCTTGTTGCCGCCTTTGGACGGGTGTTCACCGCGGATGCTGGTGCCCGAGCGGCGGGTGACCGGGGGCCAGGCCGGCGTACGCGGCCAAGTGGCCGGAGATGGGGAACACTGCGATGTCGCCAACTTCGAGCAGGATCCGGGCTGCGGTCCTGACCCCGACGCCGGGCATCGAGATCATTACCGAGGAGAGAGGGTGAGCATCGACCTCGACCTCGACGGCGACGGCGACGGCGACGGCGACGGCGATCTGTTCACGCTGTTTCAGCAGATCACGCGGGCTGTCGGCCAGCTTTGGCAGGATGGTCTCGGCCGCGGCGGTGCCGGGAACGACCACGGTTTGGGCGTCCAAAGCGGTGAAGATCTGCTCGACCAGGCGGTTGCCCATGCGCGGAGCTCACGGGCTTGACGACCTCGGTCAGCTTCGACCGGCCCGCCTTGCGCAGTCCGGCAGGCCCGCCGCACCGCGACAACACTTCCAGGACCGCCGGGTGCTGGACCTTCGGACCCAGAACACGTTCCAAGGGCGGATGGATCTGGGTGAGCAACCCGCGGATGCGATTGGAGACGCGGGTGACCTCATCGGCCAGGTCATCGTCGTAGCCGACCAGCATCTCTCGCTCGGCGAGAGGGTCATCGCCGGCGTCGACGCGGCTCAGCGTATGCGGCAGCGTCCGGGCGGCGTCGGTAATCACATAGGCGTCACGGGCGTCGGTCTTCGCGGTGCCCGGGTGCAGGTCAGCGAGCCGGCGCATCACCAGGCCGGGCAGATGGGCGATCTGCTGCCCGCACCCTCGAGCGACCGCAACGGGCAGCGCCCCGATCGAAGCGGGCTGGTCCACCACCCCCAGGATCCGGCCGTGCCGGCCGAGTTTGTCGAACAGCTTGCGCAACCCAGCCTCGGTGTTCGGCAACGCCGCATCATGCAGCCGCTTGCCCGCCGGGTCCAGCGCGACCGCATGATGGTCGCTCTTGCCGACGTCCAAGCCCAGGAATAAGCCGTACTCGTCGCTCACGTCTGGTCTCCCACCATGTCCATCATGGGCTCGGCCGCTGGTCCGAGCGTCGGACTGCCGGCAGCCACGCTACGGAGAGACCTACCCAGGATCGGGTGGCCGGGGCCCCATCAGCGGTCTCGCCGACGCCACCCGGCCCGGCGACACCCGCCCCGGATCATGCGTACGACAGGGGCACTAACTAAGTCAAACCGACCGAGCGACCGAGCAGCCCCCGGCTGGGGACGATCAAAAGGTAACGGGCGGAGCAGCTAACCGGATTACCGCCACCGGTCGTGGTCGCATATTGTCGGAGCGTGGGCGAGACGGACGAAGAGCTGGATCGTCTCGAAGCCTTCATCTATCTGACCGTGCCGGAGCGAGCCCACTACCTGGCAATCATGCGTCTCTTCACCAGGTCGCTGATGACAGATCTGTCCGCCCAGCAGGTCGCCGAAGAACTCTCCGCCAACGACCTCACTATCACGCTCGACACCGCGGTGAGCCGCCTCAACAAGCTAGTCACCTGGGGAAACCTCCTCCCAAGCTCCCACACAGTCCGGGTCAAGAGCATCGAGGAGTACCAGCGCACCCGGTCGCGCTTTCAACTGACGCCCCTGGGTGAGCGAGTACAGCGCCAAGCCGATGAGGTGCTGTCCAGCGCCGACGCCGCGCGGGAGATCAGCCGGGAGCTGCTGGGTCTGATCAGCCAGGGCCTGACCGACCTGGCTGGTCGTCTTGAACAGCCGGGCGGCATCGACACCGTCACGGCCCGGGAGACGGTCGCCACGGTCTTCGCCCAGTTCTGGACGTTCCGCGACTCGGTCCGCGATTTCTACGCGTTCCTCGGCCAGGTGCTCGCCCGCTACGACCTCGACAGCGCCGAATACTCCGGGTTCAAGGACCTCCTGCTGGATTACATCGAGTCGATCACCGAAGAGATCGTCCTGCTTACGCCCCGCATCGAACGCCAGCTCGACCGGCTGGAGCCGCTCCTGCCCGATCTTGTGACGATGCTGCGCGACGGTGGCCTGGCCGGGGCCGCCACCGGCCTTGGAGTCGCGGTGCAACACAGCCGCGGTCACGACCTGGCCGACTGGGCCGGGTTGCGGGCCTGGTTCAGTGATGTCGACGGACGGCGCAGTGAGGTGTCCCAACTGCGTGACGCGACCATGCGGGCGTTGCAGTCGCTGCTGGCGAACGCCAAGCGGATGATCCGGTCCGTCGGGCAGGGCGCTTCCCGGCGGCGGGAGCTACTGCGGCTCGCGGCCTGGCTGGACGGGGCCACCGAGGACACCGCTGCTGATCTCTTCACTTCGGCGTATGGGCTGTACCCGGCTCGCCACCTCGGTATCGCGTCCGATCCTCAGCTCGTGGTCGCCGCGACCACGAGCTGGTGGCCGACCCCGGCGGTCGAAGTCCCGGTGTCGCTGCGCGATCGAGGCGCCCGGGCCGCCCGAGGCCGAGTGTCCGGGATCGTCGACCGCAGCGCTCAGCGGCAGGCGTTGATCAACCAGGCGGAGGAGGAGCATCGGCAGCGCGCAGAGGCTGCCGCTGAGTTGCTGTCAGCGGCAGCGGTCCTGGGTGCGGTGCGGCTGTCCGAGCCAGCGATCCGCCTGCTGCTGGAGTTGATGGCCCAGGCTCTGGGCGCTGGCGATCCGGGACTCGGGAATGCGATCACCGTCAATCTGGATCTCGCCGTGCGCTGTGAGCTGATCAGCAAGCCACGTCACCAGATCACCCTACGGTCGGCGACCGGCGACCTCATAACGCAGGACATCGACATAGCTATCGCCCGGCTGGAGTCTGCCGTTGACTGACGACCACGACATCGCGCTGGACACCGAGCGTCGCCGGGCGATCCGCGCGCTGTTCGCGGCACCGCTGCTTTTGCCCGACAGCGACGACTTCGCCTTGGTGCGCCGGCACGCCGAGTGGTTGCGGACATGGTTCGGCACGTTCCTCGGCTATCGCCTCGTGGTCGAGGCCGGATTCGCCCGGCTTTTCAAGCCGGGACTGGGCCCGGGCCGGGGTCGGGCGCTGGAGCGTCCGACCGGGCCGTTCACCCCGCGGATGTACGCGTATCTCGCCCTGACGACGGCTGTGCTGCTCACCTGCCCCGAGCAGGTGCTGCTGTCCCAGCTCGTCGCGGACATCCGGGCAGCCGCCGTTGAAGCCGGCATCGACCTCGGCGACGTGCAGCGGCCCGCCGAGCGGCGCGCCCTCGGCGCTGCGCTGCGGCAGATGGTCGCGTGGTCCGCACTTCAGGAGGAGCAGGGCAGCGTGGCCGGATACGCCGACGACGACCAGGTGGAAGCGCTGCTCACGGTCGAGCGAGACATCGTGGCGCACCTGATGGCTACGCCACCCGGACGAGCCGCCACCCCCGAGGAGTTCGTCGGCCATGCTGCCGACCCGGGCCAGGGCGCTTCGCGGCACCGGGTGCGGCGGCGGTTGTGCGAGGAGCCGGTGATCTACGTTGACGACCTGACCGCCACCGATCGAGTCTGGCTGCGCCGGGAGCAACGCCGCGACGAACGTTCGTACCTCGATTATCTGGGCCTGCAAGCTGAATTGCGGGCGGAGGGCGCGGCTCTGCTCGACCCGGACGAAGATCTGTCCGATGTGGCGTTTCCTGGTAACGGCACTGTGGCCCAGGCCGCGCTCCTCGCGGTCGGCACCCTGGCCGAGCGGCTTCGCCCAGATCCCGGCGCTCTCACAGTGGGGGTGCCGGTCGCGGAGGCGCTTCTGGACGGCATTCTGATCGAGCTCACCGCCCGTCATGCCCGCAGATGGGCGGCCCAGTACGTCGCCGATCCGGTCCTGCTGCGCGAGGCGGTCGTCGCGTTACTCATCAGCATGGGCCTGATGGCCCGTTCGGCACCGACTGTGGCGGACACCGAATCGGAGGAGTCGGTGATCGCCGTCGAGCGAGCTGTGGATGCCCGCGGCCTGCGTGGCAGCGCACCTGACGGCACTCTTATCCTGCTGGCCGCAGCAGCCCGGTACGCCCCGACAGAGACGGCCCGCTGATGCACCCGTACCGATTCCGTCTGCACCGGGCCGGCATCGCCAATGTCTGGCAGTACGACGACCAGGTGTTCCACTTCGAGGACGGCCGGCTGCTGCTGCGCGGCAAGAACGGTGCCGGCAAGTCGAAGGCTCTCGAGCTGTTGCTGCCGTTCCTGCTCGACGGCGATACCAAGCGGCTGGATGCCACCGGAGGTGGTCGAACGACGTTCCGCTGGCTGATGAGCGAGGGCGCGACCGGCGTCAACCGGCAGGGCTTCCTCTGGCTCGAGTTGCGGCGCGTCGACGACCAGGGTACGGAGCTGTTCCTGACCCTGGGAGCGGTCGTGCGGTGGTCTTCGTCGACGGCCGAAGCGCGGTTGATGTACTTCATCACCCCGGCTCGGGTGGGCGCCGGCTTGGACCTGGTCGAGAAACATCAGCCGGTGCCGGTCGATCGGCTCCGGGAGATCCTGGGTGAAGGTGCCATGATCACCAGCGCCCGCGACTACCGGGCCCGGGTCGGCCGGGAGGTCTTCGGTATCACCGATCCCGGCCGGTACCGCAATCTTGTCCACCTGCTCTACCGCCTGCGGCGGCCCACCATCGGCGACCGGATCGAAGCGGGCCAGCTCACCACCGAGTTGGGCGAGGCGCTGCCCCCGGTCGACGACGAGGTGCTCGATTCGGTCGCCCACAACCTCGACGATTTGGAGACGGTTCGGGCCGATCTGGGCCGGCTGGAGGCCACTCACGGAGCCTTGTCCGAGCTTATGGGGGCCTACCGCAGCTATCTGCGCGGCGAGTTGCGCCGCCGGGTGCATGCGGTCGACGAGGCCCTGAGCCGGTTGCTGGCACAGCGGCGTCAGGCGGGTCAGGCCGAACGACAGGTCACGCAGGCGCTCGAAGCCGAAGAGCAAGCGCAGGCCGAGGTGCGCCGATGGGATCAGATCCAACGGCAATCCACAGCCGAGTTGCGAGCGCTCCGGGAGAGCGCCGGCTACCGGGCCGTTCAAGAGCTGGGGCAACGCCGTCTGGCGGTGCAGGCGCTTCTGGCGGCGGCCCGGTCAGCCACAGTGGCGGCGTCTGCGGATCGGCAGTCTCTGAACGCTCTGGTGGAACGCCTCCACGCCGAGAGCAGCCGGCTCACGTCCGCCGTCGCCCAGCTCCGCGAGGGCCACCGCCAGCTGCGAGAGCTCGCCATCGGCTCCGGAGTCGACGTCGGCCATGTTGGTGTCCAGCCGGAGCTGCGCTATATGGGCGTCCCCGACCACGCGTCCCTGGAGATCGTGAACCACACCCTGGCCGAGCAGGAGTTCCAGGAGCACCGCGCCCGCATGACCGCTGCGGAGGATGCGGTCCGCAGCCGCCGGTCGGCGGTCACCGATGTCGGCGAGCGGCTCGACGAGGCCAAAGCCGCCGCGGCGACGGCCTCCCGAGCCGAGGACGAGCGCGACCTGCTCGACGGCCAGCAAGCGGATGCTCGGGGCCGGCTAGAACAGGTGTCGGCCGAACTCGTCACCGCCGGCAGTCATTTCGCTGCCGCCGTACATCAATGGCTGACGCGGCCGTCGCTGGCCGACGCCGATCTCGTCGACGTCAGAGCGGCCCTGCTCACCGAGGACCCGATGCCGGCGGAGACGCCGGCATCGGTGCGGCAGGCGGCCGAGGCCGCCGCGGAGCCGCTGCGGGCCACCGCGGAGGCCCGGCGTGACATGGTGCGCGAGGAGCAGATCAAGTTCAAGAAGGACCTTGATTCCGTACGCGATGAGCACCGTCATTGGAGCGCACTGACCGATCCGGAGCCGCCCCGATCGCGGTTCCGCAGTGCCGAAGCCCCCGCCGGAAGCCCGCTGTTCCGGCTGATCGACTTCGCCGACCACCTCGACGATCGAAGCCGAGCCGGGTTGGAGGCGGCGCTCGAGTCCAGCGGCCTGATCGACGGCGTGTTCGCCGCCGACGGCACGGTGGTGGATCCGGCGAGCGGCGAGATCGTGTTGCGCCCGGCGCCACCCGTGTCCGGCGCCTCTCTGCGGGACGCCCTGGTGGTCGTTCCCGGCGCTGAACCAGTCGCCACCCTCCTGGCCGGCATCGGCTGGGGCTCGGAAAGCGCGGCGACGAGCTGGATCGCCGCCGATGGCCGCTGGCGCCTCGGCGTCGCGCACGGTGCGTGGAGCAAGCCGGAGGCCGAGTACGTCGGTGCCGCCAATCGGGAGGCCCTGCGCCGGCGACGGCTCGCCGAGTTGGAAGCCCGCATCGACGATCTGACCGCGCGGCTAACCGGGCTCCACGATCAGCTCGTCGCTGTCGACCAGCAAAGGCGTGAGCTGACTGAGACTCTGCGCGCGTTGCCCGACGGGATGGCGCTGCGGCAGAGCTGGACGCGCCACGACGAGGCAGAGAAGGCGGTGCAACGACTCGTCCGACAGGTCGCCGAGGCTCGGCGCCGGGCCCGTGACCTGCGTGGCCACGCCGACCAGCGATGGGCCACCGCCGAGTCGGCGGCCGCCGCTCATCTGTTGCCGACCGACCGCACCGAGCTCGCCCTCGTTGACCAGCGGCTGCGTCAGCTCGCCGCCGATCTACCCCGCCAAGGTCGCGACATCGGGCAGTTCGTCAAGCAACTCGGCCCGTACCGCGATCTGATCAGCAAGCATGGCATCGCCGTCGCACGGGCAGCAGAGTCCGGCGATCTCGCCGGTGTCGCCGCCGAGGACCATCTCGCCGCCGACCAGGAGCTCGCGGTGCTCGAGCAGTCCCTGGGAGTCGAACCGGCGGAAATTCTGCGGCAGGAGACCGCCGCCAAGACACGCGTACGGGACGCCGATCAGCGACTTCCTGCTGCCCGCCGGAAATACGAGGAGAGCCGGGATCATCGGGTCCGGACCGCGGAGATACGCGACCAGGACCGTCTCCGGCTGACCGAGCACGAGCAGGCTGCTCTGGAGGCGGGCACCGCGCTCCCCCGGGTGCTGGCCCTCCCAGGAGTCCGACCCGCGCTCGACCTGGCCGCCGATCTGCCCGTGGAGGTCGCGACGGGCACACCGCCCGAACGGATCCGGCAGCTCGACGAACTCGCCGGCCGGCTGCGGGACGCGCTCGGCCGGCCGCAGCAGGACCTCGGCGAGAATGGTCTGCACCAGCGATACACCGACGTCCGAGGCCGGCTGCCGGGCGGCTACGACCTGGTCTGGGAGGACCGCGACGGGGTGAAGGTCGTCGAGATCACCGACGACATCGGGCAACATCCCATCGCCGCGGCCACAACCCGGCTCGGTGCGGAACTGACACAAAAGCGCTCCGCCGTGGCCGAGCGGGAACAACACGCCTTCGAACGGTTCCTGCTCGGTGAGCTGGGCGACGCGCTGTCCCGGCAGATCCGCTCGGCCGAACGCCTCGTCGCCACCATGAACGCCACCCTCGCCGAGGTCCGCACCTCCCACGGCCTGGGCGCACGCCTGGTCTGGACGCTACGCGAGGATTCGGACGCCGACACTCGCAGCGCGGTGGCCCTGCTCCGGACCCCGCTGGACCTGCGGACGCGCGACAACAACGACCGCCTGCGGGAGGCCCTGGCCCGCCGGGTCGAAGACGCCCGCCGTTCCGACCCGTCCGCTGGGTACGCCGTCCACCTGCGGGCGGCGCTCGACTACCGCAGCTGGTTCTCGTTCACCGTCAAGGTCACCGACCAGGCCCGGCCGGACCGCGAGCGCACCCTGTCGGCCCGGACAGCGATGTCGCAGGGCGAGCAGCGCGTGGTTTCCTACCTGGTCCTATTCGCGGCCGCAGCCGCCCACTTCACTTCGGTCGGCGAGAGTTACCCGCCAGCGCCCCGCCTGATCCTGCTGGACGACGCCTTTGCCAAGGTCGACGAGCCCACCCACGGCCGGCTGCTCGGCCTCCTGGTCGACCTAGACCTGGACGCGGTGCTGACGAGCGAACGACTGTGGGGTTGCTTCCCGGAAGTGCCGTCGCTCGGCATCTACGAGTGCCTGCGCGACCCCGCCCAGCCAGGGGTAGCGACGCTACATTTCCGCTGGGACGGCCGACGCCGCACGGTGCTCGCCGAATGATTCCCAGCGGCGCCCTCACCTATCTGAAGTCTCCACAGCTACGGCTGCTCTGGGCCTCAGCCCACACCCGGCTGTCAAAGAACGGCCGCGTCGCCCGCGGCCGCCTAACCCTGACCAACCTCGACGACGCGCAGCGTGAAGCCTTCGGCCAACTCCTCGACCGCATCGTGGGCGCAACCCACACTGTGGACCTGTCTCAACTGGACCAGCAGTTGCGGGCCACAGCAGCCGGAACCGGCCTCCTCGGCGTGGTCGAGGCCGTCATCGGCCCGGTCCAAGATCGCCGTACGGACGCCGCGGTAGAGCGGGAACGGCGAGCCTTACTCCACGAGCACGCGAACGCCGCCCTGTTGGCTGCTGGCCTCGATGGATGCCCATGGACATCGGAATGGCTGGACCGGCTGTGGCGTCAGGGCCTGCCCGCACGGCTGCCCTCTGCAGACGTGCGCACCATCATCGGTCAAGCCGCCACAGCCCTCGGGCTGACCGTCGGCGCACACTCCCGCACCTGGTCCCGTGGCGAACTCGCTCAAGTCGTCACCGGAACCGCGCACGGCCTGGACGACGACACGACCTTGAATCGCCTGGTCCTGCGCGGCCTGGCCCTCGCCCTGACCGGCAGCACGGACATCCCTGCTGGTGCCGCCGAACGCCGTGCCCTGTGGGATGCCGCAGGCGTGGCCGGCGACACGATCGCCACCACGGTCCTGACCTACGGCCTTCGTCCAGACAATGTCCCCTGGCTGCACGAACGCGCCGAAGCCCACCTGACGTTACGAGAGGTGCGCCGGATCACCCCGCTCAGGCTCCCGCACCGAACAGTCTTCGTGTGCGAGAACCCCCGCGTCCTCGAAGCCGCCCTGGACAACGGAATCGTGGCCCCGATGGTCTGCACGATGGGCAACCCGACCACTGTGACCCTGGCCCTCCTCGACGCGATAACCACGTCGGGCCAGGTCCAACTGGCCTATCACGGCGATTTCGACTGGCCCGGCCTGGCCATCGCCAACCGCATCATGACGCGCTACCCCACTCGGCCCTGGCAATTCACCGCATCCTATTACCGAGCGGCGGTTGAGCAGGCGGCGGCGCGCAGCATACCCCGCCAACCGCTCACGGGTCGACCGGCTCATTCCCCTTGGGACCTGGACCTGGCCGAGGCCATGTCAGAACTCGGCATCTCGATCCACGAGGAAGCCCTGATCGAGAGTCTCCTGACCGACCTGCAGACGAAGAGCTGATCTCCCACTCCATCAAAGCGGGAACGACCTTGTCGAGCAGGTCGAAGCCGATGGTGTTGTCGGTCGCCGAGGCCGCGGTCACCACGACCGCGATGATCAAACCCAGGGCGTCTGCGGCCAGGCACCGCTTGCGGCCAGGCACCCTCTTGCCGGCGTCTTTCGTCGCCGCGACCCCACCGATCGTCGCCGCCACATCGTCTGTACGGCTACCTCGCCGAAGGGAGGGTAGGGCCATACATTCGAGCGTCGAATCGGTTATGGCGCCGACGGCCTCAGCCGACTCCATCGAGCAGTCAGGTGGTCTCCATCGGCGCCGACGGAACCGCCCTGATCATCAGGCGGGCCTCACGATGAGGTTGCCACCAGCCGGTGGTAGATGGCGCGTACCGGGGACCAGGTCCACTTGCATCGGCGCTTCGAATCATCCCTCTGAGCGATTTGATGCTACCGGAAGGGCTAGGGGGAAGCGCTGAACCAGTTGACCTCTCCCCTATTGGCGTACACGGCGGCGCCGAAGCCGAGTAAGGCTCGATTTATGGCAAGCATAGAGATTCGAGGTAATTCGTTCTGTGTCCGCTGGCAGGCGGGGCGCTCCGGCGCCAGGCAGTGCTGCACGTTCCGCGGACCATCAATGGTGAAGGCGCTCGCCGCTCAGCAGTTCGTCCAGGCGAAGCAGCATCGGGTGACCGGTGTCGAGGTGTACGCGGCGATCGACCCGCGTGCGGTCAAGGCCCATCTTCCGGTGCCGACGCCGCTGCTGGCTGATTGGATCGAGCGGTGGCTGCTCCGGAAGATCGACGTCGCGGCGTCCACGCACGCCGAGTACGCGCGGATGCTGCGCCGGCGGGTGGTGTCTGACCTTGGGCACCTCCAGGTCGGGGAGATCAGCAGGGCTGATCATCTCGACGATTGGAAAGCCGGCCTGGCCCGCACGCTGAGCCCGGCGACGGTACACAAGCATTGGGCGGTGTTCAGCGAGGTGATGCGTGACGCCGTGCCGCGTTACCGGCTGGACAACCCGCTGGCCCGCCCGGCCGGGCAACGCGGCAACGGCCTTCCCCGTCTGCTGCCTCACCAAGCGTGTTTCCTCACCCCAAGTGAGGCCACGATCCTGGTGGACCACTGCCGACCCGAGATCCGGGATCTCGTTAGGGTGGTGCTGGGGACTGGCATGCGGCTCGGTGAACTGCTCGGATTGCGCGCCGGCGCGGTGAAGCTCGGCGGGAAGACACCGTTGGTGCGGGTGGAGCACACCTTGCAGCGCGGAGGGCGTTTCAGCGTGCCGAAGACGGCGGCGGCATGGCGTTCGGTCGGGCTCGCGCCTAGCACCGCCGCGCTGCTGGCACACCTCCGCGTAGGCAAAGGATCCGACGAGCTCATCTTTCCCGCTCCGGAGGGTGGCCCGTGGGATGCCAACAACTTCCGGTACCGGTTCTGGCAGCCATCGGTCGTGGCGGCCGGCCGTTGCGAGCAGCACCCTTCGGCCGGCGGCGCACGCCGATCGGCGGTCTCGACGTGCGGCTGCGAGAGCCGGCTGCACAAGGTCCCGCGGTTTCACGACCTGCGGCACTCGCACGTCGCGTACTTGATCGACGCAGCCTGGGACTTCTACATGATCCAGCTGCGGTTGGGCCACGCTTCGATCAAGACCACGTTCGACATCTACGGCCATCTGCTCCCGCACGGCGAGCACCACCGGCTCGCCGATCTGGACGAGCGGCTGCCTCGTACGGCATGCGTCGCCGTAAGGGCTGTGCGTCGGGTGGGCCTTCGCGCTGGGTCACATGCGACGCCGACCGCCTATCGACGGAAGATAGGCGGCGGCGCCTGGCGCTTCAGTCGAAGTGGCTGGGGTCGACGTAGTTGTCCGTAGCCCGCAGGTAAGGCACCATGCGGGTCCATTCCCTGAGCAGCTTTGCCGCGTGGGGACCGCGGAATGAAACCAGCATTGAGGCAAGACGCAGCTTAGTTTGGCGCCTTCCGTCGGGGCGCAGGCCCAGACCCAGGTGTGGCGACCAACCTCAGCGCATCCGGGTAACGGCAGCTTCCCGCTAATTCCTTCGACCTGAAAGTAGATCGATGGTTGTCGGCGTGGCCGGCTGTGTCGGCCACGCCGGTTCGTCATCATGGTCGATGACAGGAAGTCGTTGTAGCGCAAGGGATTGCGTGATGCTGCGGACTCGGAATGTGCAGCCGTCGTTGTGGGAGTCGGTACTGCCGGAGGTGTGCCTGCGGCTGCCCGTCGAGCTGGAACGCGTCGATGCGTGGCTGGACGAGCGGTTCTTCGCCCCGTTCGTGCCGCACTTCTCGACGCGGATGGGCCGGCCGAGCATCCCGATGGAAACCTACCTGCGGTTGATGTTCCTCAAGCACCGCTACCGGCTCGGTTATGAGTCGCTGTTCGCCGAGGTGACCGATTCGATCTCGTGGCGGCGGTTCTGCCGCATCGACATCGACGGCCGGTTGCCGCACCCGACCACGTTGATGAAGCTGACCACCCGGTGCGGGGACCAGGCGATCACCGCGCTCAACGAACAACTGCTGGCCAAGGCGACCGAGGCCCGGGTGGTGAAGACGGGAAAAGTGCGCGCCGACACCACCGTGGTGTCGGCGAACGTTGACTACCCCACCGACACCGGGCTCCTCGCCAAGGCGGTGACCAGGATGTCGCGGATCGTCAAGCGGATCCAGGCCGCCGGTGCCGCGCCACGCACCGCGTTCCGGGACCGTAGCCGGGCGGCCGGACGGTGGGTCCGCGCGATCGCAGCCCATCTGCGTCTGCGCAACGCTCAGGCCCGCGAGCAGGCGCACGCCACCGTCACCAGGATGACCGGGCATCTGGCCGGGCTGGCTCAGCAGACCTCCACCGAGGCGTAAGCGGTGTTACGCAACGCCCGCCGAGTCCTGACCCGGGTAACCGGGCGGTCACGCGGACAGCTCCGCCGTGCCATCGACGAACTCGCCGTCATGATCCAGCGCACCGGCATCGTCATCGCCCAAGCCCGCCTACGCCTGGCCGGCGGTAAACCCGACGCCGCGACCCGCCTGGTCAGCCTGCATGATCCGGACGCCCGCCCGATCGTCAAGGGACGCCTCGGCCGGCCCATCGAGTTCGGCTACAAAGCGCAGATCATCGACAACATCGACGGCATCGTCCTGGACCACACCGTCGAGCAGGGCAACCCGGCCGACGCACCACAACTGGCACCCGCGATCAAACGGATCACCAAACAGGCCGGCAGGACACCGCAAGCGGTGACCGCAGACCGCGACTACGGCGAAGCCGGCGTCGAGGCCGACCTACTCGACGCCGGCGTGACAACGGTGGCAATCCCACGCAAAGGTCGATCCGCGACCGCCCGGTCAGAGGGGCGAAAAACGCCGGCGTACAGCGTCTATCGCCCCGGCTTGAGGGGGGATCCTCAGAGGGCGAGCGACGCGGTCGGCAGCACGTCGAACGCGAGCCGGCCGTAGTCCTCGGCCAGGATGTACGGCGTGAAGAACGGATGCCGGGTGCCGACGGCGACGTCCCGCCAGAATCGCTGCAGAGGGTTGTCTTCCACGAACCCGCTCGCCCCGTGCAGGTCGAGCAGCAACTCCATCGCCTCGCGGCACTCCCGGGCCGCCGTCGACAGCTCGACACGCAGCTCGACCCGCTCGGTCACCGGCAGTTCGCTGCCCGGCGGCAGCCCGTCGACGACTTCGGCTACTCGGACCGTACGCCGCATCGCGGTATCGGTGCGCTGCCGCGCCTCGGTGAACCAGTACCGCCCGAGCGGAGAGTCCGCCACCCGGGCGTAGGTGGTCATGTACGGCGCCCGGCCGCCGGCGATCGCGTCCGCGACCAGGTCCAGCGCCCCGCGGGTCGCCCCGATCATCGGGGCGAGCGCCGTCAGGCCGCCCGCGAACATCGACTCCGGCGGGATCGGCCGGAAAGCGTCGGGGAAAGTAACGAAACCGTCCGGCACGAAAACTTCCTCGGCCACCAGAGTATGGCTGCTCGTACCGCCGAGACCGGCCGCACGCCAGGTCCGATCCACCGACAGGTCGGAGAGCGGCACCAGAGTCATGGCCGGCACCGGTGTCGCAGCGTCCGGCAGCGGCACCGTGATCATGGCCAGGGACGCCAGCTCCGAACCGGACGCCATCGCCCACCGCCCGGAGACCCGCAGACCGCCGGGCACCCGCACGCCGCTGCTCCCCCGTGACGCCACCTGGGTGGCGCAGAACACCGCGTCCGGGTCGGCCAGGACGGCGTTCTGGGCCGCGTCGGGCAGCATCAGCCGGGCCACGCCCTTGTTCGCGGCGTTCAGGCCGACGACCCACGCGGTGGAGGGGCATCCACGCCCGAGCTCGGCGAGCACCTCCACCTGCGTAACCAGATCAGCCTCCGACCCGCCCGCCGCGCTCGGCACCGTGAGCGCGAACAGTCCGGCGGCCCGCACCGCCGCCACGCTGTCCGGCGCCGGCGTCAGGTCGCGTTCGGTACGCTCCGCGTTCTCCAGCAGTGTCGGCACCGTTTTGCGGGCAGCATCCAGCAACAACTCATTCATAGCGGTAAATTTCGTCCTTTGCGTGAGGAGCAGCGTCAGCCCGGATGGGCACGCTTTGGGCGAGGTGTGGCGTCAGCCCGGATGGGCCCGCCGAGCGCGGGTAGCGGCCAGGCGTACGGCGTCGACCGAGCCGGGCTCCGCCGTGTACACGATCGCACGGAGGTCACCCTCGTGGATCGTCATGATGTCGCAGTCGACCGTGAAGTCCCCTACGACCGGATGGCGCTTGGTGAGCCGATAGCGCCGATCCTGGTGGTCCGCGGGCGACTCCCACATGGCGGCGAACGGTTCACTCGCCGCCATCAGGTCGGCGACCAGGTCCGTCACCCAGTCGTCGTCCGGATACCGCCGGGCGGTGACCCGCAGGTCGGCCACAATCGCCTGCTGAAAACGTGCTTCAGTCGCAGACCCCGCGCGGCTCCATCCCTCCTTGCCGTTGAAGGCGCGCCAGGCCAGGTTGCGATCCCGGCCGTCGACCAGCATCGAGAAATAGCACATCGCCTCACAGGCCGCGTTCCAGGCGAGCAGTGTCCAGGCGGCGTCCAAGACGCAGATGGGCACGTCACCGAGCCGGTCGAGCAGGTGCCGCGCGCCGGAACCCACCTCATGAGGCACACAGCCCGCGCGCGACGGCACGTGCCCGGCGAGCGAGCAGAGATACTCGTACTCCGAGCTGGACAGGCGCAGGGCCCTGGCGAGCGAGTACAGCACCTGGGCGGACGGTCGCCCGTGTCCTTGTTCGAGGCGCTTGACGTACTCGGCGGACACACCGGCCTCGGCGGCCAGCTCGTCTCGGCGCATCCCGGGCGTACGCCGGCGTGCCACCGAACGCAACCCGCTCGGCGGGGTCGCGCGCTCACGCCAGCGCCGGAGCGCGACTCCAAGATCGTTACCTGAGGCCACCCAAGAATGATCTCTCATCTCCAACGTTCCAGCCTGGCCCGAAAACTACCAGCCTGCCTACCGGGCCAGCAGGCCGATACAGGGGCGCGACGAGTCGAGGTCGGTCACGCCGATCGTGATGTCGATGATGGTTTGGCGGTCAGCCCGGGACGGCCGTACTGCCGACATGGTGGACCCCACCGGCGATATGAGGCGTAGTCCGGCCTCCACACTGCCTACGCCAGAACCCAGGTTCGCTGGCACGAGGGACAAGCCTCGATGGCAAAGGACAAAGCCGTCCAGGTGGGGCGGTCTCAAGCCATCAGAATCAGCCCTGCACGGCTCAACGGATCCGTACATCATCATCTGGCACTTCGTGCTCTGGACCGGACTGGCCATCATCACCTGGCGCACAGGCGGGCTCGAGATCGCGGTCAGGCTCCACGCCGTACTCAACACGTTCAGCTTGATCCTGGCCACATCCCTGCGGGTAGATCTCGGTGGTGCACTGCAGGACCGCTCTCAGCCGGCGTTGGCACGCCGTACCAGCTCGTCCCCACCGTCACGGTCATCGTCATCACCGCCATCGTCTGGTGGTGCACCCGAAAGACAGGACCAGCACTCACCGTGGGCCCTGTCCCCGCCACTCCGGTTTGCAGCGCACGCAGGTGCCCGAGCAGCATGACTAGCCCTTGAGCAGGTCCTCGAACGAGGTGGTCGGCAGGAACGGGCCGGCGACGACGGCCGGCTCGCGGCGTTCCAGCTCGGTGGCGAGCTCGCGGGCGGCCCGGTCGATGCGGGAAGGCAGCGAGGTGTCGTTGCCCCAGTCCTCGGTCGCGGCGAACACCGAGGTCGGCGTGGGCGCGGCCCGCAGATGGGCGAACAGCGGCCGGACCGCGTGTTCCAGCGCCAGCGAGTGCCGCGCGGTGCCGCCGGTCGCCGCGAGCAGCACCGGCTTGCCGTCCAGCGTGCCCTTCTCGAGCAGGTCGGCGAACGACTTGAACAGCCCGCTGTACGACGCCTGGAAGATCGGCGTCACCACGATCAGGCCGTCGGCGGCGGCCACCGCGTC
>NZ_JBFBAA010000048.1:0-47517 GCF_040682035.1 Actinoplanes sp. NPDC051470 | reverse complement strand
CCACACCCCTGCAACTCGAAATCCTCGACCTGCTCGACGTCAATCCGCTGGAATGGTGCTGACGATCGCCGACCTGCGGAATACGGGCCTAGCCGGCCGCGGCATCCACCTGGCGATCGACGACTTCGGGACCGGTCACGCCAACCTGGCCGCGCTGTCCCACCTGCCCATCGCCACCGTCAAACTCGCGCGCGAGCTGGTCACCGGCCTCAACGACACCGGCAACTCCGCGGCCACCGCGGTCGTCCACCGCACCATCCAGCTCTGCCACGACCTCGACCTGACCGTCACCGCCGAGGGCATCGAGACCGGCACGCAACACGCCACCCTGAAGGCCCTCGGCTGCGACTACGGCCAGGGATTCCTGCTCGCCCGGCCGACCGGCGCGCCGGCCATCGCGGCCCTTCTGCACGCCGGCTCTGCGTCGCCGCCGGGAAGCGGGACGCGCCCGCGATCCTTGCCCGACCCACGTCACCGGATCTGACCAGCCCGGTCGGGGCGTGACGATGCGGTACACCGTGGGCCACCGCTGCCGAGGATCCAGCAGTGCCCGCCCTCGAGGAACCCGGCCAAGACCACACCACCTCCGCCGGGACCAGCTCTCCTGGAGACCGCCATCACCACCCTGGCGAGCACCCCGGTCCACTCGGAGCGCATGGATCAGCGGTTCCAGACGATCGCCAAGCTCACCACCGAGCGCGTGGCCGCGGCGAGATATGGGTCGGTGACCGCACACCGCGGCCGCGGTGATCCGCCGGCGATGAGGCCGAGCCGAGCGAGGGCCCGTTGCGAGGCCGCGGTCGAATCGGTATATCCGGGCAGCTGAGGGGTAGCCGAGGCTCAACACCATCTCGAGTCCGGAGGACATCTTGCCGCAAGACACCGTATCCCGATCTCTGCACGACGTCGGCCTGGCCGCTTGGTTCGGTGGCACCCTGGCCAACGCCGTCTCACTCAACCCCGCCGCCGCGGAAGCGGACACTGCCAACGGCACCGGCCGTGTGACCAACACCGGCTGGAACAAGTGGACCCCGGTCAACGCCGCCGCGATCGGCGCCCACCTGGCCGGCAGCGTCGGCGAGCTCATCGGTAACCGGTCCCGACTGGTCGCCCAGCGCGGCGCCGGCGCGACCGCGCTGGCCAAGACCGGTCTGACCGTGGCCGCCCTGGCGGCGACCGGATACAGCCGGCTGCTCGGCCGGAAGGTCGCCAAGGACAATTCGGTACCCGCGCTGGCCGGCACCGAGGCCGCCGCGAGCACCCCGGAGGATGTCGCCAAGGCGCAGAAGAAGCTCTCCGTGATGCAGTGGATCGTGCCCGCGCTGACCGGAGCGCTGATCGTCGTCAGCTCCCTGGCCGGCGAGCAGCAGCGGCCCACAGCGGTGAAGAAGGGCATTCTGGCCCGGTTCACCCGCTAACACGTGTAAACACGAGTCCACCGCGGTGTCTTCGAGGCGTACGACGACCTCGGGGCCGCGGCGGATGGAACGTCTTGATCTCAGGAACGAGGCCGGATGAGCGCCGAGGAGAACACTTACGTACGCGATCAGAACGCACGCGTCGATCCCCTGTTCACCATCGGCGCGGTGACGGTCGCCGGTTTGCGCGAGATCATCACCGACCTGCCCGACGACGCAGTCGTGGTCGTGGCCCGCCCGGACCGGGACGGTGCGGATTGCTCACCGCTGGCCGACGCGCAGCCATGCTGGTACCTCCCCCGTTCCGGTGAGCACCTCCCGATCGGACGCGACGGCGAAGGCAACGTCCACGAACCAGGCCCCGACGACCTGTATGCCGTCCTGCTCCAACCGGCCGCCTGACCCGCCGGTGCGCCGGCACCTGACGAAGAAGGCGTTCAACCCGCGGACCTCGCCAAACGCCGAGCCGGCCAACACCCGAGCCCCCTTTCGTTTAGCGCATCGACCGAAGGGCATGCGACGGCAAAGACCGGCGGTGCTGGTCCTCGACCGGGTCGGCGGGTTCCCGCAACTGCCCGTCAGCAGCGACGACGCCACCACCGGCGCCATCATCGCCCTGGTCCTCGCCCTGATCGCCGCGTTGATCGGGGCCATCCTCGGTGGTCTGGCCGGCATGCGGTTCCACCGCAAGGTCGACCGGGCCGGACTCGGCCGCTGAACGAGCTGCCGCCGATCGACCGTGCCCCCGCAGGTGATCAGGACCCGCCGGGGCGCGGCGTCGGCCCGGTAGAGGCCGGCGGGCGAAGCGCGTCGGCCGGCGTCCACCGAGCTTTCCGACGCGGCCGACCGCCTGTCCACCGCAGCGCCCGCCGTCGTCGATCTGGCCGACGATCAGGTCGTCACTGGGGTTCGGCGCCGGGCTTGTTGACGACGGCGCGTTCGAGGACCGCGGTCGTGGCGGTGAGCATGCCGGCCTTGCCGACCTTCGTGTCACGCACCAGGTAGGAACGTTCGCCCAGGTATTCGTACGACTGGGGGTCGAAGATCCACTCCGTACGCTCGCCCAGGGTGTCGGTCCGGCCGACCGCCACCCCGTGCCGGCCCGCCGCGTCGACGGAGTCCTTGACCAGCACCACGCCGGGGATCTCGGCGGCGGTGCGGTAGAGCGCCGCGGCCAGCGAGGGCGGCAGGATGCTCTCGCGCAGCGCCTCGCCGATGTAGTCGAAGGCGACGTCGTCCGGGTCGTCGCCCTGGCCCTTGGTCTCGGCGTAGATCTTGCGCAGCAGCGCGCCGGGTTCGGTCGGCATCTCCGCGTACGAGCTGTTGGTCCGCGCGCCCTCCAGGCCGAACGTCTCGCCGCGCTCGCGGATCAGGCCCTTGCTGCCCGCGGTGGCCGGCAGCCAGATCTCCCGGCTGTGCACCTTGTCGAGCTTCTGCGGGTCTTCGCCGGCGCTCTGCGAGCCGTCACTTTCGTCGAACGGTTCCGCGAAGACCAGCCACGCCACCTTGCTGCGGACGTACACGAACTGGCCCGAGCCGACCGAGGTGGCCGGGCGGGCGCCGGCGGCGAGCGCGAGCCGGTCGAACATCGCGCGGGCCTCCTTGGCGTTGCCGGGGTCGATGGCCACGATCGGGGCGGCCACGGTTTCCTCCGGGCCGCGGTCGGTCGGGCGGTTCACGGCGACGACGGTGATCAGCGCGATGGCCATCGTGGCGGCGGCGACCGGCACGGCGATCATCGGCCAGCGGCGCCGGGCCGGCTGCGGGCGTACCTCGGTGATGGTTTGCATGAACGCGTCCTTGAGCTCGCGATGGCGGTCGTCGGGCAGGTCGGGAACCTCCGGCGCCGGGAGCAGCTCGGGTCGGGGCGTGTCGTTCATCGGTTTCCCTCCTGAAGCGACCGGGCCGCGGGAGTGCGGCCACCTGGTTCCTGTCCGCGGCGCGGAGCGAGTTCCCGTTCCGTGAGGTCGCGTAGTCGCGTGCGGGCTCGCGACAACCGGGACCGAACAGTTCCGATGGGTACGCCCAGAGCTTCGGCCGCCTGCGCGTAGTCGAGCCCGGACCACACGCAGAGCGCGAACACCTCCCGTTCGGCCGGCTTCAGCCGCCGCAACGCCGCCACCGCGGCGGCCAGCCGCTCGGCGTCGCGCATCCGGTCGACCACCTCGTCGGCGAAGTCGGGCACGGTCTCACTGCGCATCCGATCCATCGCGGCACTGTGCCGGCGGCCGGCCCGGCGGGTGTTGCGCAGCACGTTGGTGGCGATGCCGAACAGCCACGGCAGCACGCTGTCGCCGTCCGGATGGACGGTCTCCCGGAGCCGCCAGGCCTCGAGGAACGTCAGCGAGACGACGTCTTCGGCGGTGCTCCAGGAGCCGGTCGTCCGCAGCGCGTGCCGATGGACGTCGCGGGCGTGGTCGTCGAAGACCTGCCCGAACGCCTCGGCGTCGCCGTCCCGGAGCCGTGCGCGGAGAATGCGATACACACCTGTTCCTGTCCGCTTGACGACGCGAGTTCCGGTGACGGCCATCACACCGTACGCTGGGCCCGGAGCTGATGACCTTGATCCTGGTTCTTCATCCGCGGGCGACCCGTGACCCGGTGGTGCAGGTGTGGATCGGCGTGTTCGGCGCCACCGTGCCGCTGGCTCTGCGATGGCAGCTGAACGGCGCCGACGCGACCCCCGTGCCCGTCCGGGCGCTGTCCGGCGCGCGGCCCTCGGCCGCCGGGCCGCGGGCGTTCACCGGCGTGTACGAGTTCCGCACCGGGATCACTCCCGACACCACCTACACCGTCCGGGTCAGCGACTCGGGCACCACCTTCTCCGACGTCCTGACCCTCCGCACGTTGCCGGCCGCGGTGCCGGCGGGCGGCGGGTTCGAGGCGTTCAACGTGCTGCTGGCGTCGTGCTTCTACCGACACGAGGACAAGCGGGGCTTCGCCGGCGACCTGGTCCGCGGCCTGCCGCCGGTCCACCGCCCCGACCTGACGCTGCTCATGGGCGATCAGGTGTATCTCGACCTGCCGGCGCTGCGGAACTTCCACACCGGTCAGGCCGAGCTGGCGGCGAAGTTCGAGGAGGACTACGTCGCGAACTGGGGCGGGCCGGGCGGCTACGCCGAGATCCTGCACTCGGCGCCGGCCGCGTCCATCCCGGACGATCACGAGTACTGGAACAACGCGCCGCACGGCAGCCCGACCGCCTTCCAGAGCCTGATCCCCGGCTTCCGGGACCACTGGTACACCGCGGCCAGGCAGATGTACGAGGCCTTCCAGCTCAGCACGCCCGGCGGGTATCGCCCGTTGCTGGAGCTCGACGTACCCCCGTTGTCGTTCTTCCTGATGGACAACCGCACGTTCCGCGACCGTGACCGCCGATCGACGCTGCCACCCGGCGGCCTGGCGCAGTTCGAGGCCTGGGCGCGGCGGGTCGGGGACGAGGGCCGCTTCGGGGTGGTCGTGACCGGCCAGTCGCTGCTGCAGGGCGCGGCCGGCTGGCTGAAGGGCACGTTCGGCGATCGCGGGCTGGCCGACTACGGCGACCATCCGGCCATCATGCGGACGATCACCGGCCTGGCCCGCCGCGGCCGTCCCGTCCTGTGCCTGACCGGGGACGTCCACTACGGCCGGGTCGTGCTCGCCGAGGAGATCGGCAACCCCGAGGCCAAGGTGTACGAGGTGATCTCGTCGCCGGTGTCCCTGGTGACGACGCCCGGGCTGGACCAGCTGGCGGCCGTGCGGCGGCAACGCGACGATCCCTGGTACCGGCACCGGGCCGCCGCCGCGCCCCCGGCGACCATCCAGGTCGACGGCGCGCCCAAGCTGGCTACGTCCACGATCTACCCGCGCGCGGGCGAGAAGGGCAACCACCTCACCCAGCTCGCCTTCCGGCAGTCCGGGTTCGGCCTGGAGCTGCTGATCACGTACTGGATGGCCGCCACCGACGGCGCTGCGTCCGTACGCCATGACCTTGATCCCATCCGCCTGTCACCCACCTTCTGAGGGGCCACCCGTGCTCAAGATCCTCAGCTCCACCGCCGCGGCCGAGTCGTCCAGCTTCGACCGCTCCCGCCGCCGCGACGGCGAGGACAACGTGCAGTGGCTGGTCCGCAACGGGCTGAACCGCGAGGACGGGACGCTGGTCCTGCTGATCGGCAGCCGCGGCCACCTCCCGTTCCGCCTGCGCGTGGCCCAGTCCCACCTGAGGCACGACCTGACCCCGAGCTACTGGTCCCACGTGGCGCTGCTGGGCCCGGTCGGCGACGATCCGGCGAGCACCACGCTGTACGAGATCTCGTTCGAGCCGCCGGCCGGCTTCGCGGTCCCCACGACCACCAACGGTCTCCAGCGGGGCCGCCTCGGCACGTACGAGGACGCGGTACACCATCCCAACATCGCCCTGCTGCGGCTGCCGGTCGCCGCCGAGGTGTGGCAGGCGCCGACCACCGCCGGGCAGATCTCGGTGCTGGAGCGCTACCAGAAGCAGCGCTCGGTGCTGGACGCGACCGAGCTGCTGCTGGAGTGGCTGGCGTTCCTCTGGGGCGTCGGGCACGCGGGCAACCCGCTGCTGGACGGCCGCGGCATCCCGTCGGCGGCGATGATCGAGTCGCTGCTGAACGCCGCCGGCTACGACCTGACGCCGTCGCTGGAGAGCCGGGCCAGCTGTCCCGAGGCGGTCTGGCAGGCCGCCAAGTGGTGGCACCCGTACTACGGCGACCGCAACGCCGCCCCGATCGAGGGCTTCTGGCACACCGGGCACAAGATCGAGCTCTGACCCATATTTCTTACCGACTAGTTGGTAACTAGCAGGCTCTTACCGACTAGTTGGTAACTAACAGGCCGACCGAGCAGGCGCGGCTCCTCCGCCGACGTTGTTACCGACCAGTCAGTCGGAATCGGCCGGGCCGAGCAGGCGCAGCTCCTCGATGTCCATCGCCGCCTGCAGGTCGCGCAGCACGATGTCGTCGATCTTGTTCAGGTCCCGCATCCGGGTGACGGCCCGGCGCTTGTTGTCCAGGACGGCCAGCCGCAGCCGGTGCTCGAGCTCCTCGTACCGCTGGGCCGCCGGGTCGGTGTCGGCCCGGGCCATCTCGAGGTGGTCCTCGTAGTCGGCGCGGACCCGGTCGACCATGTCGTCCGGCGCTCCGAGCGACCGGGCGACCTCCGGCAGCACGTCGAGCGCGGCCTGTCCGGCGGCCAGCCGGGCCTCGCGCGTCTCGTCGGCCCGGGTCTCGTCGCCGTTCAGGCCGGCCCAGCGGATCACCAGCGGCAGGGTCAGGCCTTCCAGCAGGATCGTCAGCACGATCACCACCACGGTGGTGAAGACGATCAGATCACGTTCGGCGTACGCGGTGCCGTCGGCCAGCGTGACCGGTACGGCCAGCGCCGCGGCCAGGGAGACGGCGCCGCGGAAACCGGTCCAGCCACTCGCGGTACGGACCTTCCAGTTGACCCGGCGGGCGCGCTGCACGGCACGACGGTCGACGGTGCGCACGATCACCGTGGACACGTGCACCCAGGCCAGCCGGGTCAGGATGACCACCGCGGTGGCCGCCAGCGCGATGCCGACGGCGGGGCCGAACGACCGTCCCGAGATGCCCCTGACGGCCTCCGGGATCTGCATCCCGACCAGCACGAACAGGCTGCCGTTGAGCATGAAGGTGGCCAGGTTCCAGAACGCGAAGGCCTGCACCCTCGACCGGGCCCGGATCACCCGCGGTCCGGCGTACGCGAGCATCAGCCCGGAGACGACGACGGCGACGACCCCGCTGGCGTGGCCGACCTCAGCCAGCAGGAAGGCGAGGAACGGCGTGAGGATGCTCAGGCCGCCCTCGACCAGCGGGTCGTCGAGATGCCGGCGGGCCAGCACGACCAGGCCGCCGGCCAGCGCCCCGGAGAGGATGCCGCCCGCCGACGACCAGAGCAGCTGGGCCGACAGCTCGACCGGGCCGGGAATCTCCCCCGCGACCAGCGCCCCCACCGCCACCGCGAACAGCACCAGCGCCGTACCGTCGTTGATCAGGCTCTCCGCCCGCAGCGTGGTCAGCGTGCGGCGCGGCATCCGCTTGGCGAGGCCGGCCATCGCGGCGGCGTCGGTCGGCGCCAGCACGGCGCCCAGGATCCAGGCCGCGGAGGCCGCCACCCCGAGGGCCTGCAGCGAGTACGACACCGTCACCATCGTGACGACGACCAGGACCACCGCGGACAGGATGATGACGCGCAGGTTGGCCCGGATCTCGCGCAGGCTGGTGTTGAGGCTCTCCCAGTAGAGGATGGCCGGCAGGAAGAGCAGCAGGACGACCTCGGACGGCAGCCGCACCTCGGCCAGGGCGGGAATCAGCGCCAGCAGGCAGCCGAACGTGATCAGCAGAATCGGCGGCGCGACACTGAACCGGCGGCCGATGACCGTGCCCACCAGCACGACGGCAGCGAGCACGACGATCAGCAGCAGAGATTCCACCGGCTCATTCTGCCTGTCCCCGCCGGCCGCAGGCTCGCTGGTCAGGACGCCGACCGGCGCGGCGCTCAGCTCGGGGACAGTTCCCCGACGATGGCGAGCAGGGCGTCGCGATCCGGGTCGGCGACGTCCCTCAGGGCGGCGAGCGCACAGGCGGAGGGTGGCAGGTCGCGCAGCGGGATGGCGACCACGTCGGGGTGCTGGAAGTGCTTGGCGAAGGGCGCCACCGTCGGGTGCACGAGGCGGCCCCGCGCGAGCAGGTAGAGCAGCTCGGCGTTGTCGTCGACCGGCGCGTCGACGAACCGGATCGGCCGCCCGGACGGTGTCCTGGCCGGGCAGGTGGCCTCGGCCTGCTCCGCGGTGAGTCCGTAGGGGCGCCGGACGTCGTGGCCGGCCAGGTCCTCGACGGACAGATCGGCGCGGCCGGCGAGCGGATGGCTCCGGCCGAGCATCACCACCCGTTGGTCGGCGGCGGTCAGCACCGGGCCGACGACGATGTCCGGCTGGTCGAGGGGCAGGCGGGTCACGACGAGGTCGACCTCGCGTCGGCGTAGCGGCCCGAGGCGGTCGTCGAACGGCGTCGTGCTCAGCCGTACCGTGGCACCGGCGTACCTGGCCTCGAACCGCTCGACGGCCCGGCTCAGGATGCTCACCCCGGAGGCGGCGTTCAGCAGCCCCACGCGAACCACACCCGGCCCGCGGGCCCGGAACGCGGCTGTCCGCAGCACCCGGTCGAGGCCGGCGACCGCGGGGGCGAGCTCGGCGCGCAGCGTACGCCCGGCTTCGGTCAGCTCGACCACGCGGCTGGTGCGGCGGAACAGCGGCTGATCGCCCAGCTTCCGCTCGATGGCGCGCACGGTCTGGCTGACGCGCGAGGTGGTGAGGCCGAGGCGGTCGGCCGCGCGGCCGAAGTGCAGTTCCTCGGCGAGTACGAGGAACAGCCGCAGCTCACGCAGTTCCAGGTCGGGCATCGTTGAGCGATGCTACACGTTCCGCGTACCAGATCGTCGTTGATCCTGGCCGGGCGCCACGCGAGGGTTGAGTCATGGATCTGCTCACCCTGGGCGTGCTCACGCCGCACGCCACGCCCGGTCCGGAGGTCGAGATGCCGGCCATGGCGCCGGGGCGGATCCGGGTCGAGGTCTCGAGGATCCGGAACGCCGGTGGCCTGCGCGCACAGGCGGGGGCGGCGGTCCTCGACGAGGCGGCCGCGGCGCTGCCGGCCGGCGTGGACGTGCTCGCCTTGGCGTCGACGAGCACGGGGTACGCCCTGGGCCACGACGAGGAGGGCACGCTCGTGAAGCGGCTCCGGGACCGGTGGGGCGTGCCGGCGTACTCCGCTTCCCGGTCCGCGGTGTCGGCGCTGCGGTCCCGGCACGTCAAGCGGGTCGGCCTCGTCCACCCGCCGTGGTTCGGGCCCTCGCTCAACGAGCTCGGCGCCGAGTACTTCCGCGGCCAGGGCTTCGAGGTTGTCGAGGCCTGGCTGGCGGCGGATCTGCCCGACGATCCGCGCTGGATCG
Source organism: Actinoplanes sp. NPDC051470 (assembly GCF_040682035.1). Lineage (NCBI taxonomy): Bacteria > Bacillati > Actinomycetota > Actinomycetes > Micromonosporales > Micromonosporaceae > Actinoplanes > Actinoplanes sp. NPDC051470. The sequence goes on along the minus strand of NZ_JBFBAA010000048.1, from coordinate 38,122 downwards.
AACCGGCCATGGTGGTCGAGTGGGTCGCGCGGCACCTCGGCCACCGCGCCGAGGCGGTCTTCATCGGCGGGAACGGCTTCCGAGCCGCTCGCGCCATCCACGACCTGGAGCGCCGGACCGGCCGCCTCGTCCTGGCGGCCAACCAGGTCCTGCTGTGGTCCGTCCTCGGGAACGCCGGAGCACCGGTAGCCGTCCGGGGGTGCGGGACGTTGTTCGACCACCGCCGACCCGGCGGAACCACGACGAAGGAGAGGTAGGAGGCACCATGGGCAAGGTAGTGGCGCAAGCGATCATGTCCCTCGACGGGTATGTCGCCAAGCCGGACAACACCATCGGCCGGTTGTTCGACTGGCTGCAGAACGGCGAGATCGCGAGCCCGACCCCGGCCGGCGACTTCGACGTCCACCTGACGCCGCCGAGTTCGGACCACTGGCAGCGGTGGGTGTCCTCACTCGGCGCGCTGGTCTGCGGCCGGACGCTGTTCGACGTGACGGACGGCTGGCAGGGCCGGCACACCCTGGACGTCCCCGTCGTCGTGGTGACGCACCGCGTCCCGTCGGACTGGGTCGAAGCCCACCCCGAGGCGCCCTTCACCTTCGTGACCGACGGTGTCGCCGCCGCGGTCGCCCAGGCCCAGGCGCTCGCCGGTGACCGCGACGTCACGGTCACCGGTGGCACCATCGCCCGGCAATGCCTCGAGCTGGGGCTGCTGGACGAGGTGGCCGTCGATCTCGTCCCGGTCGTGATGGGCGAGGGCAACCGCCCCTTCTTCGGCAAGCTCTCCGCCGAGGACGTCCTGCTCGGCAACCCCACCGTCTGCGTCCAGGGCGACCGGGTCACGCACCTGGTGTTCCCGGTGGTGCGGTGACCGCGAGGCCAGACGCAGGAGCTGCCGGCGAGCTCCATCTTGTAGGGACCCTGGATGTCAGATGCGTTCCGGACACCCGGTCCACGGCCCTTCGCCGGCGTCGTCCGGAAGCGAGCGGCGCCGGCGGCGACGGCGCGTCACCGGGGAACGAGGCGGAGGAGGAACACCTCGGCCGAGCGGGCCGGCGGGTAGTTGCCGTACTTCCCGTCGAAGAGGGCGAGAACGTCGGTCGGCCCGGGGGTGTGCTCCTGGTCGAGCCGGATCAGGTCGAAGTCGTGAGCCTCCCGGCCGGACCGGCGGGGCGGCCAGACGGCGAGCGCGCCGAAGGGCGCCGATCCGGCCGGCTGGTCGTCGCGGGCGTGCAGGACCCGCTCGGCCAGCCGGTTGGCCAGGTTGCCGGTGCCGTCGACGTAGACCTCGTCCTCGGTGCCGACGTACGGCAGGAACACCGTGTCCAGGCGTTCGCTGCCCTGCATCAGGGTCACGGCGAGCAGCCAGTACCGGTCCAGGGAACGGACGTGCTCCTGGTGGTCCCAGAGTTCGTCGAAGCGCCGGTCCACGAACTGGCCCCACGGGCTGGCCATGTCGACCTCGAGCTGCGGCACGTCGAAGGACACCTTGCCGATCGGGAAGAACGAGATGAGGGCCCGATGGTCCCACTGGTAGAGCTGGATCGACGGGGACGCGTCGTACACGCAGACCTTGAGCCGGGACTTCACCTCGGGGCTGTCGAGCTGGTCGCGGAACAGGTACAGCTGACGCAGGTTGTCCATGATCTGCGCGGCGACGTCGATCTGCCGGCGTACCAGTTCCTCGGCCCGTTGCTGGGCGGCGGCCGAGCTCGGGTCGAGGAGCAGCACCCGGATGGTCGCGCCCTGGTCGAGGGCCTTGCGCATGGCGCTGAATGTCCGCGTGCGGGTGCGGTCTTCAAGCAGGAGGGTCCAGGTGTCCAGGATCCGGATGTTGCGGTGGGTCTCGCGCATCCGGTCGACGAACGCGGCCTGATCGAAACGGTCGTGCTCCTGGACCCGGGCCTTACGGGCCTCGTCGAAGATCGGGTCGAAGATCAGGTACGACACCGCGGCCAGGACCAGGCTGGAACCGAGGTTGAGCAGCAGGTCGGAGGTGAATCCCCGGGTCGACCCGGCCGCGATCAGCAGGCCGGCCGAGGCCAGGAACAGGATCCCGCCGATGATCAGGGTGCGGGTTCGCCACCGTGGAACGCGACCGAGACGCCACCGAGACAATTGCGTACCCCCCAGTAATCATGATCACCGATTTCGGTGAGCTCACGCAAGCGCCGGATCAACTCGGGCGTCCTAGGTCCTCAGTGGTCGCGGGGGCGGTGCCAGCGGAGCGGGCCGGGGTGCAGGGTCCACCAGAGGCGGCGCCACCAGGAGCGGTTCTGTCTCAGGGCTTCGGCGTAGGCGGTGACCTGGTCGGCGGCCCGTCTCGCCTGGGTCTCGTCGGCCATGCCGGGGGCGAACTCGGTGGTGTTGATGCCGTCGACCAGGCCGTCCAGGGCCGGGAGATCCGGGGTGGCCGGCGGCGGCGTTGATCTTCGCAGCATCGGCCGAGGGACGTCGGCCGCGTGGGCCGCGGCCTCGGTGGCGGCCAGGTGATGGGGTACGGGTTTCCCGGCCAGCCGCAGCGCGTCGGTGAACTCCAGCCAGGCGCCGGCGATGCGGTCGTCGGGCGGGCCGTCGCTCAGCCGCCGCCGCCTCAGCGACCGCCGCATCGTCACGATGGTCAGGGCGGCCGCGGCCAGCAGCAGGAACGCCGAGCCGGACGCGCCGGTGGCCACGATGAGGGTGGTCGGGCCGCCGCCAGGGCGCGCGGCGAGCATGGTGGGCCCGGCGGACTGGCTGGCGGCGTCGCTGGGCGGGGGCGCCTCGGACGGCGGGGGCGGGGGCTTGGTCGGCTTGGGGGTGAAGTCCTCCTCGACCGGACGCGGGTCCTTCGACTTGGGCATCGGGTCGAAGGCGACCCAGCCCAGGTCGTCGAAGAGGATCTCGGGCCAGGCCAGGGCGTTGGCCGCGGTCACCTGGCCGGTGGCCGGCACGTCGAAGCCGACCACGACGCGGCTGGGCAGGCCGGTCAGGCGGGCCAGCAGGGCGTACGAGGCGGCGAACTGCTCGGAGGTGCCGACCTGGCCGCCACGGTTGCGGGGGCCGAACAGGAAGTACTCGAGGTTGGGATAGGCGTGGCCGCTGGGCGCGTCGTTGACCTTGCGGTAGTGCTCGGCCAGGAACTCCTCGATGGCGGTGGCCCGGTCGAAGGCGGCGCCGTTGCCCTCCTGGAGCTGGTCGGCCAGGCGCTGGATCGGTTCGGGGACGTTGGCGCCGATGGCCAGGTAGCGGGCCACCGCGTCGCCGGTGGGCGAGTCGGCCTCGGGCAGCAGGTTGAGGTCGGGGGTGGGACGTTCGGACACCACTTCGTACCGCACTCCGGGGCGCAGCTCCTCGGGGCGGATCAGCGTGCCGGTCGCGGGGTCGAACGCCACCCGGGCGCCCGACACCTCGCTGGGGGTGGGCACCACCGGGAGCAGGCGACCGGTCAGGCCGTCGATCGTGATGTCCTGCTTGACCTCGTCGACGGTGGTGCCGGGCGGCGGCGGTTGCGGTGGGAGGACCCGGCCGGCGTTGCGGTAGGTGGCCCCGACGCGCCAGGTGGCGCCGTCGTAGTCGGAGAGCACGGCGAGGCGCAGGCGTTGCTTGGGAACAGTGGTCCGCACGGACAGGAGGCGCTCGGTGGGCGTCAGCGCCCAGCCCGAGATCCGGTTGAGCGGGCTCTCGTCCAGCGAGTCCACCTGGGGTGGTGAGACGTATCGGCGCGGGTCGACCGGGGTCGCGCTCACTCGACCCGCGACCCACGGGCCGGCCAGCGCCACCAGGGCGACCACCACCGTCAGCCCGGCGGCCGCGCCGGCAAGCGCTCGCCCCCGCATGATCGCGCGTGTGGGAACGGGCACGTCTGCTGTGCCCGTACCCTCAAGGGGTTGAGAACTTGTCAACGCGGCCGCGACCAGCCCCGCGAAGGCGACCGACGACCAGCCCGCGGCCGACGCGTTGGGGCCGACGACGTAGAGCGCGCCCGCGTAGAGCGCCGCCGCCGGGACGCAGCCGAGCAGGACGCGGCCGGCGCGCACGGCGATCTCGGCGCCGGCCAGACCGGCGAGCCAGGCCGCGACGATGGGTACGACCACCGTGTCCGGCGTCGGCTCGACCGGGATCATGGCCGTGAGCAGGCGCGGGATGCCGTTGACGAGCGAGTCGCGGACGATCGCGGCGAGCGGGTCGGTGAGCGCGGCCCGGTCGGCGGCGACGTTCAGCGCGAACAGCGTGTAACCGGCGAGCAGGAGTACGGACGCCGGCGCGGCGGTCCACGACGGCAGCCGGCGCACCGCCACCGAGGCCGCGACCGAGCCGAGCGCCGCGCCCGCGACCAGCCTGACCAGCAGGTCGTCGGCGTAGATCCGGCCCAGGACCAGCCCGGACAGCGCGATCAGGAGCACGAGCACGATGGGTACGACCGCAGCGCGCAGCCACCTCACCATCCGCGGACCCCGTCCCAGGCGGCGGCGAACTCGATCCCGTCCTCGGCCTCGATCACGATCATGCCGTTACCGGCGGTGACCGGCGCGGCGTCGCGGTCGCCGAACAGGCCGGCGATGACGACCGGGTAGGGGCCGCGCAGGGCCCCCACCTCGCCGAGGTCGCCGCGGCCGCCGGGGCCGGTGAGGAAGACCAGGGTGTCGCCGAGACGCTGCGTCCTGAGGTGCCTTACCTTCGGGGTCAGCTCCCCCGTGCCGAGGGCCACCTCGGTGAGGACGTCCAGGTAGGGGCCGGTCCGGTCGGCGCTGACCAGGTGCAGGCCGATCGGCAGGTCTTCACGCACGGCGGCGGCGATGATCGACGCGGCCGCCTCACACGCCGTCTCGAACGTCTCCGGGTCGGGGTGCGCCTGCTTGCGGTCGTCGAGCAGCACCACGATGGTCGGCTCGCTGGTGTCGAGCTGCTCCCGCACCATCAGCTCGCCGACCTTGGCCGAGCTGCGCCAATGCACCCGCCGCAGCTCGTCGCCGACCACGTACTCGCGCAGCGAGTCGAACGTGATCGTGCCGTGCGGCACCTTGTCGATGCGGCCGTCGAGGCTGCGCGCCATGCCGGCCGGCACCGCCCGCAGCAGGTGGATACGCGGGTGCACCCACACCGTGGTGGTCCCGCCGTAGCCGCGCGACAGCTCGATCAGCCCGAGCGGATCCGAGCGCCGCACCAGCAGCGGGCCGATCGGGACGACACCGCGCCGTTCCGTGGGGACGGGGTAGGTCTCGGTGGTGTCCTTGCCGGGCCGTAGCCGCAGCAGCGGGACCGGCACCTCCCGACGGCCGCACCGGTCGACCGCGACCAGGCTCGCGGCCCGGAACCGGCTGGCGTTGTGCACGGTCAGCCGCATGGTGGCGGGGTCGCCGCGGGCCACCCGGTCGGGGTCGGCGAGCCGGTCGACCTTGAGCGTCGGGCGCCACAGCGCGAACACCACCGCGGTGCCGGCCGCCAGCACCGCGGCCACCCCGAGGACGGCCAGGTCGGGGTAGCCGAACTGGAAACCGATGGTGAGCAGCGCTATCGCGGCGACGGCCACGCCGTAGCCGCGGGCGGTGACGCCCCTCATACGCGCTGGTTGTCGGGCAGCGGCACCGGCACCTGCCGGATCGCGTCGGCCAGCACCTCCGTCGCCGTGACGCCACGCAGCTGGGCGTCCGGCGAGAGCAGCACGCGGTGCGCGAAGACCGGCTCGACCAGCGTCTTGAAGTCTTCCGGCAGCACGTAGCCCCGGCCGTTGATCAGGGCGAACGCGGAGGCGGCGCGGGTCAGCGCGATCACGCCGCGGGGGCTGACGCCGACGCGGACCTGCGGGTGGTTGCGGGTGGCGGCGGCCAGGCGGACCGCGTACGTGTAAAGGGGGTCGGCGATGTGCACCCGCAGCGCCATCCGCACCATCTCGCCGACGGTGGCCGTGTCGGTGACCGGCTCCAGGGTGTCGGGCGAGCGCAGGGCCGCCCCGCGCAGCACCTCGACCTCGACGTCCTCGTCCGGGTAGCCGACCGACAGCTTGACCAGGAACCGGTCGAGCTGGGCCTCGGGCAGCCGGTAGGTGCCGTCCATCTCGACCGGGTTCTGGGTGGCGACCACCAGGAACGGCTGCGGCACCGGGTGAGGCACGCCGTCGACGGTGACCCGGCGCTCCTCCATCACCTCGAGCAGCGACGACTGGGTCTTGGGTGAGGCCCGGTTGATCTCGTCGGCGATGACGATGTTGGCGAACACCGGCCCCGGGTGGAACTCGAAGCCGCGGCTGGCCTGGTTGAAGATCGTCACGCCGGACACGTCGGAGGGCAGCAGGTCGGGGGTGAACTGGATGCGCCGCCACTGCCCGCGGACGCTGGCCGCCAGCGCCCGCGCGAGGGTGGTCTTCCCGACGCCGGGCACGTCCTCGAGCAGCACGTGTCCCTGGGCGAACAGCGCGGTCAGGGCAAGCCGGACGACGTCCGGCTTGCCCAGCACGACCGTGCCGATGCGTTCGGCGAGCTGCGCGGCGACCTGGGCGAAGCCCTGGATGTGCTGGGGCGGCAACGGTTGTTCCGGGTGCATGTGTTCCGCCTAGCAGGTGGGCAGGTTGTTGATGTTGTCGCCGCCGTCGAGGTTGAGCCACGCCCACGGGATGTAGTTGTTACTGCCAGAGCTGATCTTGACCCACCACGTGCTGCGCTTGTTCTTGTTGTAGATGTACGCGAAGACCTCTTCGCCGGACTTCTTGCAGTACGCCTGGAGCCGGGTCCCCGGCCGGGCCCAACCGGTCTTGTTGTTGTCGTCCTGCCTGGTGACCGAGAAGGTCTCGTTGCCGTTCCGGCCGTCGACGTCCTTGTCGCAGTAGGTCGCGGTGTCGCCGTCCTCGCCGTTCTTGCAGGTGGCGACGCCGTAGATGTTCGCCGTGACAATCTTCTTGTCCTTGGTCGCGGTCCCCGCCTTGTTCGTGGCGGAGACCGTGAAGGTGTAGGTGGTGCTCGGCTTCAGGCCGGTGATCCTGAGGCTGGAGCAGCTGCCGTCGGCCGTGCCACCCTTGTCGGTCTTCGCCTTGCAGGTCGCTGTGCCACCGCCCGCGTTGACGCTGAACGTGACGGTGCCCGAGTTGAACGTCGACGACGCGCCGGTGATCGTGACCTGCGGCATCGCCACGGTCCTGGCGGTGGCCGAGCCCGGGGCGCTCTCCCCTGCCTCGTTGACCGCGCGCACCTCGACCCGGACGGTCTCACCGTCGCCGAAGCCGGTCATGGTGACCGCGTTGCCGTCGGCGACGTCGACCGAGCGGCCGCCCGCCGTCACCACGTACTTGGTGATCGGCCGCCCGTTCTCGGCCGCGGGCGTCCAGGTGGCCCGGATCGCGCCCTTCTGGTCGCCGACCGTGGTGGCCTCCACGTTCTCCGGCGCCTCGGGCTTGGCGTAGGGCACCACGCTGTTGCTCACCGGCGACGCCTTGGACCCGGCGCCGCGCTCGTTGACGGCCACGACGGTGAACGCGTACTGCTTGCCGTACTCGAGCTCACCGGCCTTGACCGTCAGCTCGGCCGAGCTCGACTCGCCGACCGGCGCGCTGCCGCCCTCGGAGATCGCGGTCACCGCGTACCGCTCGATCTCGAGACCCTGCCCGTTGGCCGCGGGCCAGCTCACGGCGACCGTGCCGTCCGGCTTGGCCACCGCCGTGGCCGCGGTCGGCGCGTCCGGGACCTCGGAGGTCGGCCGCACCGCGTTGCTGGTCTTGGACGGCCCGTCGCCCTTCTTGTTGACCGCGTGCACCTCGAACCGGTACGTCTCGCCGTTGGTCAGCCCCGTCACGTTCAGCGAGCGCTGGTCGGCGCCCACCTGGAACGTCCGGTCGGCGCCGGTGACCAGGTAGCGGGTGATCGGCGCGCCGTTCGGGTTGGCCGACTGCCAGGTCACCCGGGCCTCGGCGTTGCCCGCCGCGGCCCGCACGTTGCGCGGCGCGCCCGGCTTGCTGACCTCGGGCTTCTTCGGCTTCGGGGGCGGCGGCGGGGTGTCCGGCGTGGGCGGCGCGTCGCCACCGAGCACGTCGTCGGCGTACTTGTCGACGATCCGCACCTGGTGGGCGTTGTCGACCACCCGCGCCGTCGACGCGCCCGGAGCGTTGATGAACAGGTAGTTCTCGCGCACCTCGAGCTCGAGCGGCCCGCCCGGGTTCGGCACCTGGATGCTCTTCTGCTCGCGGCCCTGCCCGTCGAACACGTGCACCGTGCCGGTGTCCTCCTCGGCGACGTAGAAGAAGCCCTCCCACGCCACCGCCGGTTGCAGCTCAGGCCCGTCGCCCGGCACCTGGAAGCTCGGCCCCATCTTGTCGCCCTTGACGACGTAGACCTGCCGCGCGTCCGGCACCGTCACCGGGATCGAAAGCCCCCAGGTCTGCGGGGCCACGGTTCCCGGTCCGGCGAGAGGCAGCTGCGCCACGAGCTTCTGATCCCCGCGTACGGAGGTGAGCGCGTTGGTCGTGCGGTTCAGCACCGCGACACCGTCGTCGAGCGTCGAGATGGCCAGGTCATGGCTGGCCGGGGCGACCGAGGTGGTGGCCACCTGGACCGGCCCCGCGGTGGCGGCCTGGCCCCCTTGGTCGGTTCCCTGGGACGCGATCGGGGCGGCCGTGATCGCCGAGACGGTGCCCTGGCTGGGGACGCCGATCCACAGCCGGCCCTTGCCGTCGAACACGCCACCGGTGATGCCCGGCGGGTAGTTCAGCGGCTGCCCGATCGGGGTCAGGTAGCGCGGGTCGATCTGCCGCACCACGCCGCGCACGGCGTCGACCACGAACGCGGCGTCCTCGTGCAGCGCCACGCTCACGCCCAGCCCCGAGTTGGTCGGCGTGGTCGCGAACATCTTCAGCGAGGTCAGGTCCATCGAGCTGATCACGCCGGTGCTGACGTCGCGGTAGATCACGAAGCGGTCGTTCTGCGAGATCTGCATCGTGTGGTTACGAGCCACGGGCACATCGACGCGGGTGTCCACCTTGGCGGTCACCCCGTTGACCCGGGCGACCTCGCCCTTGCCCTTGGACCACACCCAGGAGGCGGCGTCAAAGCTCGCGACGGCCTGATCCGCCGCGCCGAGCCCGAGCACGGTCAGCCCCAGCCCCGTCACGAGAGTTAGGACTGTACCGATCGTGACGAGACCACCACGCGTACGCCATGGGGCCTTCGATGTGCTCACGGCCTGCGGTTCCTCCCCGTTGAGCCAGCAGAACGCGGGCCATCATAAGACGTTCGATCCCTTCGGGACACCCGGCGAGTCACGCCTGTGGATAACCATGATCGCTTTCCGTGATCGTTAACTGGTTTGCTTGGGCCCCGGCCGGGACGTGCACGACTGCTCGCTGGGCGCGAACGCGTTCACCCCGTAGACCGACACCACGGCGAAGCAGTAGTCCAGCTGATCATTGAGTCCGCGCAGCTCAAAGCGCGTTTCTCCGGGCCCGACCTCACCCATCGGCTTGAGTACCTCCCCCGGGTGTCCCCCAGTGATCAGCGTCGATGTCTTGCCTTCGCTGGCGTCGACCCAGCTGATCTCCACCGAGGTCCCGTAGTCCCTAACCTGCACCCCCCGCGGCGGCGGCCCGCCTCCCACAGTTGGCACATCTGAATCTTTACCGTCATCTTTGCCGCCCCGATCGGCGAGCACGAAAACCAGCGCGACCACGGCGACACTGACCGCCAGAACCGCGGCGATGGCCGCGAAGATCGCCGGGCCCTTCTTCGAGGACGACGATGCCGCGGGCGCCTCGGTCGGTGTTGCGGTTATCCGGGGCGGCTGAGGGTCGCCGAACGGCCGATGGATCGCGAGGTCGTCGAACGGCCGGTAGGGCTCCTGCTGCTCCGCCGGCCAGCCCTGCATCGGTGTGGGGTCCGGCGGGGATGGCGCCGGCGCCTGCTCGGCCGGCCAGCCGCCCCAGCCCTCGACCCGCGGCTGCTGAGCCGTCGGCTGTTGAACGGGCGGCGGCTGGACCGGCGGCTGCTGGACGGGCGGCTGCTGGACGGGCGCTCGTTGCGTCGGTGGTGGCAGGGGCGCGGGCTCTTGAACAACCCGTGGAAGCGTGGCCGCCTGGTCCGCGACCGGAGCGTCCCGCCTGACCAACGGCTGAGCCTGCGGATACTCCTCAGGCAACGGCGGCGTCTGAGCCCCCGGAACCCGCCGGACCAGCGGAGTCCCCCCTTGCTGAGGAATGAGCGGCTCCGCACTGGCCTGCCGAGGCGCGACCAGCGAGGCCACATCCTGCGGCCGGCTCTCCTGAGCCGGCGCCTCCGGAACAGGCGCACTATGCGCGATGGCCCCATGGTTCCCAGCGAGATAGGCCCGAGCCTTCAAAACGGCCCAGTGACTACTCCCCAGCACCGAGTCGCCCAGCTCAACCACCCGGCTGAGCGCCTTGCGAGCTTCATGCCGATTCCCCAACTCCTCAGCCACAACGCCGAGGTCGAAGGAGATCTCCAACATGAGCGGATCAGAGTCCCCCAACCGCCACTGCCCCGCCGCGTACGCCTCTTCCAGAACCCGCCGAGCCCCCGACGGATCATCATCAAACTGATGAAGCCGAGCCAGATGGTGGGAGGCAGCCAACACCCCCGGATCATCCTCACCAAGATTCGCCCGCCCCAGAGCAACGGCATGCGCGAGCATGGCAATGCCGGCGGCCCGATCACCCTGCTCAGCCAAATACTGAGCACGCTGCCGGGCAGGCTCGAGCGGAGAGGGTTGCGACACCCGAGACATGCTGCCCGGTACAACCCTCCCCCGCCACACCCGACCGCAACAACGTCCCCTTTTGTCCGATCCCACTTCCCCCGGCGGGCCTCCGCGCAGACCCCTCACAGGGCCGTGTAAAGTTCTCTCCTGTGCGGCCCGCAGGGCTGCGGTCCCCGGGCGCAATCCCGGCACCGCTCCCGCTAGGCTGCAATGCAGGTCCGGGTGGCGGAATGGCAGACGCGCTAGCTTGAGGTGCTAGTGCCCGTATAGGGCGTGGGGGTTCAAGTCCCCCTCCGGACACCAGTATCGGTGGGATTTCACCGCAACGGTGAGTTTTCACCGACTGGAACCTCGCCGCATACGGTGCGCCGAATTGTCAAAGGTCAGGCCGTGGCTCACGGCCTGACCTTTCGCGTTTCCCGACCATCGCGCGCTGAGATGTGCTGACGATGGATGGCGTGGGTTCGCCGGCCGGGCCACCCGGAGATCGTCCCGAGCAGCTGATCGGGGCGCTGATCCCACCCGTCATCCAGCGCCCTCCCCCGGCAGCGCCGCTGGTTCTCACCCTGCCGCCCCGTCTTCGGTTACCGACCGGCGCCGACGCCGAGTCCATGCTGCTGGACATGGGCCGCCTCGACGCGTCCGGCCGGTTCTCCGCCCGCCGGCTACTGCGAGCGCTCGACTGGCCACCCGGGCACCGCGTCGACGCCGTCGTGGTGGATGACGCGGTGCTCATCCGAAGCTCACCGACTGGCCTGCAAAGTGTGGGCAGCCGCGGCGAGCTCGCGGTGCCCGCTGCGGCCCGGGCCCTGGCCGGCATCGCCGATGACGGCCACGTCGTGCTGGCCGCCGCGCCCGACCACGGCGTGCTGGTGGTGCACGCGCCTGCCGTGGTGACGCGGCTGCTGCTCGAGCACTACGCCGACCTGACGCAGGAGCAGCACCGTGACCGCTGATCCGAGCCGGGTCGCCGCGGCCCACACCCTGCTCGCCCAGCTCGGGGTGACCGTCGCCGACCTGCAAGCCACACCGGACCACACCCGGCGGATGCCGACGGTCGCCGAATATCTGCCCCGCGTGATGGCGGCGGCGACGCCGTCGTCGTGCCGCACCTACGGCACCTACTGGACCCGGATGGCCGCCGTCTGGGGCGACTGGCCGCTCGATACCGTCGCCGCCAGGATCGTCCGATTGGCGGCAAAGTTCGATAACAACGCCCGGCAGGCCTTACCCCTGATCGGTCACCCCCCATCGGGCCACCAGCGCCAAAGCGATGCAACTGCTTGGCTGGACGCCGAGACCCAAGGAAGAAGCAGTGCTCGCGGCCGGTAGCAGCATCTTGGCGAGAGCCCACCACAGAGGCTGAAGGCCATCAAGGTTCGGCGTCGCCGCGCTGCGCCGTACCGGCCTCGACGTGGGCGACGGGTCCCCGATCCGCGTGGCCCACGCGGGATCCGTTACCCGTTGTCCGCGGTGCTGACCGTCGCGGTCTGCGCGGTCATGGCGGGTGCATCATCGTTCGCGGCGATCACCGGCCTGGCCGCATGACCTCGATGAACACGCCCGGATCTGGCTCTGCTTCGGTGATGGCGTGCCCACCTGGTTTTGAGCGTGAGTAGGGGTCCCGTTCGGGCGGGAGTTTGGGTCCCAGTGTCTGCTCGCGGATTTCGCTGGGCGTGGATTTGGGCCCCGCCCTGCCCGCGGGTGGATAGGACCACGGACTCTCGCCTGTCCGCTACCTATGGTTTCGGCGTCGGCGGACGAACGCGGCTCATGCCACCTTGATGACAGCCTTGCCTGAAATGTGACCGTTCTCAATGGCGGCGACGGCGGCCGAGGCGTCGGCGAGTGAATAAATAGCAGTGATCGTGGGTGTGAGGACTCCGTCGAGGGCCAGCCGGGCAGACCGTTCCAGACTCTCGCGGTCGAGGCGACGTTCGACGAAACGCCCACCGATGTCGGACACCGACATATCACTCACGGCGATGACGTTGCGGGGTTTCTTGGCCAGTGGGGCGATCGTCCGCAGCGAGGAGCCTCCGACCAGGTCGACGATCCCGTCGAAGCCCTCCGGAACCAGCTCGCGGGCCGCGGCGGCCACGTCCCCGGTGGTGTAGTCGATGAACCGCACCCCGATGGCCTCGGCGGACTCGCGCTTGGTGCTACTCCCGGTGCCGATCACACGCAGCTCACGCTGGACGGCCAGCCGGGCGACCAAGAGCCCCACCCCACCACCGACCCCGTTGACCATGACAGTGGCGCCGGCCGGGAGGCCGAGCTGGTCGAGCGCGTCCACCGCGGTCGTCCCAGCCACCGGCAACGTTGCCGCCACCATCGCGGATAGGCCCACCGGGATGCGAGCGGTGTTCAGTGCAGACAGCACCGTCGTCTCGGCGTAGGTGCCGCCACCGGTGAGCGCGAAGCCGAAGACCGGGTCACCCACCGCGAGCCCGTCGACGCCCTCGCCGAGGGCGAGAACGGTTCCGGCTGCCTCCATTCCCAGCACCCGGGGAAACGGACGCCCGCTGTCGAGCCCGGGAATCAGAGCCGAGCGCAGAACGTGGTCCATCGGATTCACGCCGGCGACGTCGACCCGGATCAGCACCTCGCCGTGACCGGGGACCGGGTCGGGACGATCAAAGAACTCCTGCACCTCAGGCCCGCCAAACCTGCCGAAACCCCACGCCCGCCCCATGTTCTGCCGCCTTCTGCATGACCGGCCCGGTCGTTCCGGGCTCCACAGCCATGCTCACCGCTTACATCGGTGTGAAGGGCAACCGGCTGAGGCGCGAGTCACAACGTCGGGCCTGCGGTGTCACCCCGGGACCGGGGCCGAGGTCAGCTCCACCCAGTACTTGCGGTTGATCCCGATCAGGACGTCGAGCGCATCCCGGGTCTGGAACAGGTGCGCGATGTCGGCGTCGATCCGCTCGCGCTCGCGCGTCATCGTGACGAACGCCGACTCGGTGATCGCCGGGTCAGTCGGAGTATCCACACATGGCAACACCGACGCGATCACCCGGCTGGACATGCCCGCGTCGAACAGCTGCCGGATCAGCGCCACGCGCTCGACGTCGGCATCGGAATAGTGCCGCTGCCCGGCATCGGAGCGCGCACTGGCCAGCAAGCCCTGATCCTCGTAGTACCGCAGGGAACGCGGACTCACGCCCGTGCGCTTGGACAACTCGCCGATCCGCATCCCTGAAAGCCTACGCTCGCATGATCGAGAGCTCAGATCACTCACATGTCATGAAGACCGGGTGGGGCCCAAACTCACGCGCATTGATCATGGTGAACGCTCAGTCCTTGGGTCCAAAAAAGGCGCCCATCCGGGGCCCGATCCTACGACTAACGCCACCCACCGGCACGACGATGTGGCGGCTGCTGGTCCGTCTCGATCCGACCGTGCTGGCCACTGTTCTTGCCGGCTGGCTTCACACCCGAACCCGGCCGGCCCCGTTGCCGCGCAGTTATCGCAGGGTGATCGCGGTAGACGGCAAAGACCCTGCGCGGCGCCCGCCCGGGTGACGGCCGTCAGGTCCATCTGCTGTCCGCCTTGGATACCATCACCGGGATCGTGATCGCCCAGGTCACCGTCGACACGAGGTCGAACGAGATCACCTCGTTCGCCTCGTTACTCGACGCCGTCGAAGCCGCGCTCGGCACCCTCGACGGGGTGCTGTTCACCGCCGACGCCCTGCACGCCCAGACCGTGCGCGCCGACAAAGGTCACCGCCCGCCAAGCGCACCTGCTCGTACAGGCGAGAGGCAACCAGCCCACCCTGTTCAAGCAGCTGAAACGGCTTCCCTGGCACCAGATCCCGGTCGGTAACCGGACTCGCGAGCGTGGTCACGGCCGTCGTGAGACCCGCACTGTCAAATCCGTCACCGTCGCCACCCCGGGCGGCATCGCCTTTCCCACGCGCAGCAGGCCGTCCGGATCACACGCACACGCATCATCGCTGGTAGGACCAGCCGTGAGACCGCCTACCTAACCATGTCGCGGCCAGGCGCTGCCGGCCGAGCTGCAGACCTGGATCCGCCGACACTGGCACATCGAAAGCCGTCTCCACCACGTCCGCGACGTCACTTTCCGTGAAGACCTGCACCAAGCCTGACCCGGCAACGGGCCCGCCGTCATCGCGACGCTGCGTAACACCGCGATCGGTTGGCACCACACCACAGGCCGACTGATATCGCCCGCGCTACCGCCAAGAGAACCGCCGCTCACACGACCTGATCACCGGCGTGACCAGCAGTTACCCGACAACCCAATGACCCTGTCCCCATCCCGTAGCGGGGCCGTAAGAATCAGGGAGTAAGCCCGCATAAGTCCTCCTTGACCGCCGTCGCGGTCGACCCGACCGGCCAAAAGCTCGCCACGAGACGACACGTCGTCAACGCCGGAACCCTCGCGCAGCTGACCAAGTGGGCGAGCCACTGGCCGCAGCACCGTTTCGCCGTCGAAGGAGCCAAAGGGCTGGGCCGTGGTATCGCCCAGCCGGTCAGTCCGCCGCGATTGGCGGCGGCGCCGGTCCGGGAGCGGTCTCGTCCTGGACGATCAACCGGCCGCCACCGTGGCCCGCGGCGCCGCACACGACATCGTGCTGCTCGCGGGGTCGAGCACCAGCGTGCGCTCCCCGTTTTGCGACTTCGGCGGCTTCAGCCGAACCCAGCTACCCGAATCCTCACCACCAACTGCCGCCGCACCCTCAACGTGCCCTGGACCGGCTCGAGGTCACCGCACTGCAGACCGCACAACTACTGTCCGCACAAGACTGTTGGCGCATGGACCTGATGGCCGGTCACCGGGCCGGGATAAGCCCTCGCCTGGAACAGGACCAAGGCGGGCCGCTGTGCTCTTCTCGACCGGGCACCAGTACCGCGCCGAACTCGCCGGCAAGGCCCCGCCGAGCCACCCGCGCCACATCAAGCGAGCAATCGACCTCATGCAGGCCAACCCCGCCCGGGCCCTGACTGCCCGCGACCTCGCCCACGCAGCAGGGAGTCGGCGTGCGCACCCTGCAAGAAGGCTTCCACCGTCCTCGCGGTATCCACCAGCACGTTTCCGTTAGCTGGCCGCTCGTACGCCGCAGGGATCTTGGCCGCCGGTAGCCTGCTCGCCACCCCGCTGCGCCCGGCCGCCGATCGGCGAACTCACCGGCGTCCGTAATGCGGCCGACGGCGTTTGCCGGCCATGCGCAGCGTCGCGAACACGCCCATACCCAGGCCGGTGGCGAGCGCGAGCAGCACGACGGGCAGGTTCGTCGTCGACGTCGCGGTCTGGTTGGCCCCAGCTAACTGCCGTGCGGCAGTCGCCGCCGCGCTCGAGGGGGCCGCCGCGGGGTTCGGCGCGGTCGGCAGCGCGGCGAAGTCGACGATGCCGCTGCTCTCCAGCAGCGTCATGTGCGTCACCACGAACTGGTTCGCCTGCTGCGCCAATTTGCGGACGGTGTCGTTGCGGGTGGTCGCCCGTACGGTCCCGATCGCCGGAAAGATCTTTCCGTGCGCCGCGCGAAGCCGGTCGATGTAGATCTCGTCGAACTCGGCACCTTCGGCGTCGCGCATCTCGGCAAGCCAGCCCTGCTGATCGCTGTTCGGCGTCTTCGGCACAACGATCCCCAGCTTCTTCGCGGCAGCGCGATCGAGTGCGTCAAGCACCTGATGCTGCGCCGCGATCTCCCGGCCAATCTCCCGGATCCGCGGATCCTGCGACTTCTGTTGCGCCATCTGACCAGCGGGGATCTCCCACAGCCCAGCGAGACGCACCTTGACGACGAGATCCCTGTCGGCGGCCGAGAGGCGACCTTCGCCGTCGTCGGAGATCAGCTCGTTGGGAGGCACCGGGACGTTGGGCTCGGCGCGCGCAGGCACCGGACTGGCCAGGAGCAGGCTGACTGAGCAGACCGCGATGCCGCACAGCCGGCGCCACCCGATCGAACCGATTCCCCGCATGCCAGCCTCCAAGACATCCCGCGTGTCGCCGCAACGAGCCCGAATGGACCATCGTCACGTCTTGCCACCCAGGGGTACGCGGCACACACAGCCGGGGATGAAGGCGCAATAGGTTCGTAAGATCTTCCGGACCGTCCGGCGTAACCGACTGTCGAGGCCGACGACACCTCGCCTGCTCGCCATCGCGATCACGCCGTCGGCCGGTCGAAGCACGCGGTTAGCCGCGTGCCCGCCACCACGCCGCCCGAGTCCGACGTCGTCCAGTTCGCGGCAGCGGGTCGCCACCACCTGCGGCTGGTCGTGTTCCCTCCAGCCAGACCCGCAACGATTTCGACTGCCCAAAGGCCTCATCCATCGCCACCCACGCCGCCAGGCACCCAGCCACGAACGCCCGGGCCAGCATCTGCCGGGCCGTCTCGACCTTCGTCGCGAAACCGACCTCGTCCGGGACACCCGCGGCCCGGCAGCGATCACGATCGTCGGTCCAAGCCGCAGGCCAATACAACTGTCGGTCGATCAGCGCGTGACCACGGCTCGAGCGGTAGGCCAGGAACACACCGATCTGGCAGCCTCCGACCCGGCCGGCTGTCCCGGAGTACTGCCGGGCCACGCCCGCGGGATTCACGCCCTTCTTCAGGAAACCGTTGTCGTCTATGATCAATACGCCCTGCGGGTCACCGAGATGCTCGATCACATAGTCGCGGACCTCGTCCCGCACGGCGTCGATGTCCCAATCGGCCCACCGCAGCAGACGTTGCATCCCGTCCGGGGACAGGTCTCTGGCCTGCTCGGCAAGCGTCCAGCCGGTCTTGCGATCGAGCCCGCCGCGGCAGGCGTCGTTGGCACCGCCGTCTACGTGGCGGTCGCCCGATTGGTGCGCCTCACCGAGCTGCAACGACTCGTGGCCACCATCCTCGCCGGCATCCGAACCAGCTGACAGACCGAGGCGTCAGGCGCAGCCGATGACAGCCACGCCTGGCGGCCTGACTCAGAGGTTCCGCCCTCGATCGCGGCTCGAACGTGTGCTACACGATTTCGCGGATGGTCAGGTTTCCGAAGGTGGCAGCGCCCTCGTGAGCGTACAGGCGGATGTGGTTGTCGCCTTCCAGAGGGAAGACCCGGTGCGAGTGCACGACACGTCCGTCTCCCAGAAACATCTCCACGCTGGTGCGGTCCACCAGGATCCGGATGGAGAGCCTGCCGACCGAGGGGTCGATCGGCGTTTGGCTCTCGCCTCCGGTCGGGTTGATCGTGGGGCGTCGGTTGACGTAGGCGAAGGGCCCCTTCATGTAGAGACCGGCGGCCACGTGACGGCCACCGCCGGGCGCCCGGCAGATCTCGAACCCCACATTGGACGGGAGGGTGGCGGGGTCCCACACGAGCTCGCACGTCAGGTCGTACGCCGGCGCGGCGATGTCCAGGTCGAGGACGTCCGTGACCTGCACGTCGCCGAGCTGATGGGAGTGCTGGGCGTACTTTTCGAGGGCAGCGGTCGGGGCGGAAGCGAGGTAGTAGGTTCCGCCGACGTGCTTGAGCCGGATGTCGCGCACGATCATGTCGTCGCCGTTGTACTGGTCGGTGGCAAGGGTCGGGGTGTTGTGGGGGTAGTCCCAGAAGTTGGCCCAGCCGATCGCGTGGCGGAGGGCATCGTTCTCCGCTCCGGATGCGGTGTGATCGGGGTACGTGACTGCGCCGTAGAAGTCGAAACCGTAGTCGAGCCATTCCGGTTCCGGGTGGTCGGGAGTGAAGGAGCTGCCGTCGAAGGCCCCGGTCCAGTACGCGTAGGTCGCGGGCAACCCTCGGCTCTTGCCGTTGGCGCTCGTAGCCAGGACCCAGTGCCGGGTGCCGTCGTCGGCGGTCATGCGGAAGATGTCAGGGCACTCCAGAAGGCCGAGGTCGGTGCGCTCGAACTGGCCGACGTGCTGCCATGACCTCAGATCCGATGAGGTGTAGAAACCGAGCCTCTGTCCTTCGGCGTTGGCCATGAACCAGCGGCCGCGGTCGCCGTCCCACACGACTTTCGGGTCGCGAAAGTCAGGCACACCGGGATTCGGCAGTACCGGAGCCTGCCCGACGGGCCGGAACGAGCTTCCTCGATCGGTGGAGTACCAGAGGTACTGCGCCTGAACGCCGTTCGGGGCCTGCGCGACAATGGCGATCACCGCGTTGTCGCCGTACCCGGCGGTGTTGTGCTCGTCGACGACGAGGGATCCCGACCAGCAGCTACCGTTGCCGTTGCTGAACTTGGGAATGGCCACACCGCAGTCGTTGAACGACACGTGGTCTCGGGTCGTTGCGCGTCTCCACGCGGTGCCGCCGCCGCCCTGGAGGTAGTCGGCGTTGTACAGGTAGTAGTAGTGGTACTCACCATCGAGATATATCGGGCGTTGCGGGTCGTTCTTCCAGTTGTCGGGAACGCTGAAGTGATAGCTGGGCCGCATACGCGACAGTCCTTTCGAGGGTGAGTCACCCCGTCGGTGTGGCCCGCCGGCCGGGGCCGGGGCCGCGAGTCCGGCCGTGGTCCACGACGGGGCGAGAGATCCGCCGATGCCCACCGCGCCCGCAGCGCTGAGCAGTGCGCGGCGAGAGACCGCAGGTGAGTTCTCCATGAGTCGCCTTCCTTGTCGGACAGCTTCGACGCTGCCGGTTGACGAATCGAGATGCCTTCGCGCATCTGAGCTACCGGCGCTGCCCTGGCAGGTATCGCAGGCCGAGGTCGAGATCCTCGGGGGATGGTGGCGACACTTCGGGCCCGGCGAGTTCGTGGGCCCAGGGCAGATCGGCGCCGGGGCGGGACACCGTGATGGCGGCCGCCTGGGCGGCTCGCTCGCCCATCCGAGCGACGGTGTCGACATCCAAGGGGTGACCGCGCAGGGTGAGCAAGTCGAGGATCAACGAAGCCATGTACGTGTCGCCCGCACCGATCGTGTCAGCGACCGGCGTCTTCACCGAGGAGAGATGTACCTCCGACGTCGCAGTCGTGAGGGTTGCGCCACGCGCGCCCCGCGTGATGACGACCAGCCGGGGGCCGAGATTCCCGATGCGCGCGCCACCTCATCGGGTGCCATGCTCGGGTAGATCCAGGCCGCGTCCTCGTCGCTCATCTTGACGAGGTCGGCGCGGGCAGCGCTTTCCCGGAAGCAGTTCAGGGCTTCCGGATGGCTGCCGAGCAGATCGGCTCGGATGTTCGGGTCGAACGTGACGACCGGTGGGCGGAGCCGATCGATGTGGGCGAGTACGGAGTGGCGACCGGGTTCGAGGAACGCGGCGATCGACCCGGTGTGCACGACCGTCGGGGACACCGGGAGGGGCGCGGGTGAGAGTCGCCATTGCACGTCGAACCGGTAGTCCGCGGAGCCGTCGGCAGCCACCGTAGCCGTAGCGGTGGAGGTCGCGTGATCGGAGAAGGACTCGTCCAGCAGTCGGACGCCGGAGCGTTCGAGGTGGCGAGCGATCCGGCTGCCGCGCGTGTCGCGGCCGATCTGTGTGAGGAGAGCGACGTCCAACCCGCGGCGGCCGAGACCGAGTGCGACGTTGGCGGGGCTGCCCCCGACGTGTTCGGTGACCGATCCGTCGTCGACGATGTCGCCCAGCGCCTCCCCGATGACCAGGACATCGGTGGGCGGCATAGTTCGGGAGGTCATCGCGAAGCCTGGTCCGTCCGGCTCAGGGCGGTCACCGTCATGTGCTCGACGACGACGCCCGGCTGGTCGCTGCTCATGCCGACGCCGACGTGGTCCTCGGAGGTGAAGACGGCCTCGCTGACCGTGACGGCACCGCCGTCGGCGAAGACCTCGACGGAGGTGGTGTCAACCCAGACGTCGAGTTCCAGCACGCCGTCCCTCAGCGGGACGATCGCCGCGGCGTCTGCTCCGGCCGACGGCAAGATGTCGGAGCTGGCGAGCGAGGATCGGTCGACCGACAGCCGGCCGGCCGCGTAGCGAATGCAGACCGCGGATCCCTCGTTGGCTGCGCCGCGTACGCGCAGCTCGAGCGCGGCTGAGCCCGGCCGGACGCGCGCCTGGATACGCAGGGCCGCTCCATGCGCTTCGGCGGGGAGGTCGAACCCGCCCGGCGGAAGCGTGATGTCGGACGCCTCGTAAACCCGGGGTCGGTCGACTCGTACGGCGGGCGTCTGGAAGAGCGTGTCACCACGAAGGGTGAGCCGTCGCGGGAGTGCAGTGCTTCCCCGCCAGGGGTGGGTGGGGACGTCGCGGGCGTACATCCAATTGCTCAGCCAGGCGAGCATGATGGGTTCCGGCATTCCGCTGAAGGTGATTCCCGCGTAATAGTCATGGCCATGGTCGAGCCAGCCCCACCGGGCCGGGACGAACCTGACGCCGTCGAAGTCGCCGACGATGTACTGCATGCCGGAGCCGCCGGTCGGGTGACCGGGATTGACGGAGAGCGTCAGGACCCATCGGTCGCCGATCGGGAACAGGTCAGGGCATTCCCACACTCCCCCGGGCGCTCCGTACGGGCCGAACACGCTCAGCGGCGCCCACTCTCGCAGGTCAGTGGAGTGGAAGAGGTGGACGTGCCGGTCGACGGCCTCCACAGCAACCATGATCCAGCGGTTCTGGTGTCGAAACACTCGGGGGTCGCGAAAGTCGGTGGTTCCTCTGTCCAGGACGATCCCGTGCTTCTCCCAGGTGTAGCCGCCGTCGGTGCTGTACGCGAGCGCTTGCGCCTGACCACGAGCGGAGGCTGAGGTGTACAGGGCGATCAGTGGCGGGTTCCCGGCGGTGCCGAGCCCGGACGAGTTGGCCTCGTCGAAGACGACGGAGCCGGAGAAGACTTCTTCATCGTCGTCGAACCACAGTGCTACCGCGTGCTCCTGCCATGTCAGGAGATCCGTGCTGGTGGCATGGCCCCAGCTCATGTTCCCCCAGTTCGGCCCTTCGGGGTTGTGCTGGAAGTACAGGTGGAACACACCATTGTGGCGGATGAGCCCGTTCGGGTCGTTCATCCAGTTGCGAGCCGGCGCAAAGTGGACTTGGGGGCGGCCAGGCGACAAGGTCGTCGGTGTCGTCATGTTGCTCAATTCAGAAGTCGGGTCGCGATATGCGGCGAGATGGCGTCAGGCGTCGCGCTATTGCACGCTGTCGTCGCGGATCCAGTGGGTGGGTGAGATGAAGACGTGCCGGGGCTTCTCGCCGGCCGTTGTCCGGCCGTCAGCGATCGCCTGGATCTCCGCACGGGTTCGGGCGCGTTCTTCTCGGTCGAACGGCGTACGGCGCAAGGGGTCGGGTGCCGCCGAGACGAGGAGGCGGGTGTACGGATGCTGCGGGGTATCCATCACCTCGCTGCTGGTGCCCCCTTCAACCAGCACGCCGCGGTGCATGACGATGGTCGTGTCGGCCACGAACCGTGCGGAAACCAGGTCGTGGGTGATGTAGAGGATCGAGATTCCGCGTTCGTCGCGCAGCCGCCTCAGCAGCTGCAGCACTCCCATCCGCACCGACACGTCGAGCATCGAGGTCGGTTCGTCGGCAAGGATCACCGTCGGGTCGGCCGCGAGGGCCCGCGCTACCGCCACTCGTTGACGCTGCCCGCCGGACAGTTCATGCGGGTGCCGGTCCAGGAGCGCGGGATCCAGCTCGACCGACCGCATCAAGTCGGTGGCTCGCTCGCGGCGTTGCGAGGCGTCAAGGTCCGCGTGGAGGGCCAGGGGCCGCTCGAGGAAGTGACGGACCCGCTTGGTCGGGTTCAGAGATCCGAACGGGTCTTGGAACACCATCTGCACGTACTTGCGGTACCGGCGGGACGCGCGGCGGCGTTCGTCACGAAGCACGTCGATTCCTCCGACGACGATGCGCCCAGAGGTCGGCTGCTCCAATCGAGCAAGGATCCGCGCGATCGTGCTCTTACCGCTGCCTGACTCGCCGACCAGGGCCATGATCTCGCCGGCGTAGATCTCGAAAGTCGCCCTGTTCACGGCACGGTTAGTGCGACGGGAGAACATCGACCCGGAGGCGAAGTCCTTGGTGACGTCCTGCAGCGAGACCACCACGTCTGCGCGCGGAGCGGCTGCCTCCTCGCCGGAGGTCTGTGGCTGCGCGATCTCCGAGCGGTCCGGGCGCACCGGCGGGAAGGCCTCGATCAGCTGCCGGGTGTAGGCATGCCTCGGGTTCGCATAAACCTCCGCCGAGCTACCCATCTCCAGAAGAGCGCCATGGCGCATCACACCGAGCCGCTGGCTGATCTCGACCATCAGCGAGAGGTCGTGGGTGATGAAGAGGATGGCGAACCCGAGCCGAGCCTGCAGCTCCTTGATCTCGTTGATGATCTCCTGCTGCACCACTACGTCCAGCGCGGTGGTCGGTTCGTCCATGATCAGCAGATCCGGTTCGAGGGCCAGCGCGATCGCGATCACCGCTCGCTGACGCATCCCGCCCGAGAGTTGGTGTGGGTAGGCAGCCGTCCGCTTCGGGTCGATACCGACGAGCTCGAGCAGCATGCGCGCTCGGCGCGCCGCCTCGGCACGCTTCATCCGGCGGTGAGTGGTGAAGACGTCGATGATCTGGTCACCGACGGTCATCACCGGGTTCAGCGAGTTCATCGCGCTCTGGAACACCATCGAGACGCGGTTCCAGCGGAACGCACGGAGTTCCTCGCCGTCGAGAGCACCGATCTCTACGTCGCCGCACCGGATGGATCCGGACACGACGCGACCGTTCCCGCCGAGAAGCTTGAGGATGGCGTTCGCAATCGTGCTCTTGCCGCTTCCGGACTCGCCGGCGAGCCCGAAGGTCTCGCCGCGCCGGATGGTGAAGGACACGTCATCGACGGCGGTGACGGAGCGACCGTTCACGTCGTACTCGATGGTGAGGTTTCGCACGTCCAGGACCACGTCGGCATCGCCGGGACGGGTAGCCGGATCGGTTGCGGGAAGTGTTGTCATCGCCGGCGGTCCTTCCACTTGGTCCGGCCCGCGAGTCGGGGGTTGGTGACCTCGTCGACCGCGTAGTTGATCAGCGCGAGGGAGAAAGCGATCAGAGCGATCGCCGCGCCGGACGGCACGAACGTCCACCACGTGCCACGGATGAGGGACCCTTCGTTGCTGGCCCAGAACAGGTTCGTTCCCCAGCTGACGGCGGACACGTCCCCGAGACCGAGAAACTCGAGTCCGGCCTGTGCCCCGATGCCGAAGATGACGCACGCGAGGAACGTGCTCATGACGATCGAGGCCATGTTGGGCAGCATTTCGCGGATCATGATCGTCAGGGGACGTTCGCCCGTGACGACGGCGGCGTCGATGTAGTCCTTCCCGCGCAGGGAGAGAGCTTGAGCTCGCACGACGCGGGCCGAGCCCGCCCAACCCGTGATCACCAGGACGATGACGATCGTCCCGGGCCCGGGAGGGAGAAACGCGGCCAGGATGATCAGCAGCGGCAGTCCGGGGATCAGCAGGAAGATGTTCGTGACGACGGACAGGATGTCGTCGATCACCCGGCCGAAGTAGGCGGATGTCAGGCCGATCAGCAGACCGACGAGGGTGGCGAGCGCTCCGACGGTGAAGCCGATCCCGAGCGAGCTGCGAGCTCCCCAGATGAGAAGTGCGAGAACGTCCTCGCCCTTGGTCGTGGTGCCGAGAAGGTGAGCGAACGACGGGGATTCGGAGCCGGTCGCGACGGATGCGCGTGGGTCGCCGGGTTCGAGAAGCGGAGCCGCGAGGGCGACCACCACGAAGATCACGAGGATGATCACCCCGGTCAGCGCCCGCTTGTCGCGGAGGATGCGCAGGGCCAGGTGGTCACGGTATCTCGGCGCCTTCGCCGGGGCGGCCGGTTGCGACGTGGCTGCGGTCGTGAGCATGCTGGAGCCGGAGTTCTGGACGGACATGCGCTACCTCACACGAACGCGCGGGTCGAGCCGCACATAGACGATGTCGATCAGAAAGTTGGCGGCCAGGACGGCGGCGGTCAGGGTGAGGAAGATGCCCTGCATCAAGGGGTAGTCCAGTGACTGCACGGCCCTCAGCAGCTGGTAGCCGATACCGGGGTAGGCGAAGACCACTTCGGTGAGCAGCGCGCCGCCGACGACGAAGCCGATGGACATCCCGAACGCGGTCACCGAGGGCAGCATCGCGTTGCGTGCCGCGTAGCGATACATGATCCGGCCTTCGCGCAGTCCCTTCGCGCGGGCCATGGTGATGTAGTCCTCGGCGGCTGTACCGATCATCGTATTGCGCATGCCCAGCATCCAGCCGCCGAGCGAGACAGCGACAATCGTCCCGGCCGGCACCACCAGGTGCCAGATGACGTCCCCGATGAACTGCCCGCTGAACGAGGGTGCGGCTCCGAGAGTGAACGCCTGCCCGATCGGGAACCACTTCAGGTTCACTCCGAACAGGTAGAGGGCGATCATCGCGATGAAGAAGTACGGGAACGAGCCGACGAACACCAGTAGGGGCGGGAACACCCGGTCGAGGATTCCGCCGCGGCGCCAGGCCGCCACTATCCCCAAGAGGTTGCCCAGTACCACTGCGATGATCAGTGCGGTGCCGCCGAGGAGGATCGTCCACCCGAGTTGTGCGCCGATGACATTTACCACGGGGACGGGGAACTGGGAGGTCGAGATGCCCAGTCTGCCGGTGAACACATCGTGGATGTACTCGATGTATTGCAACCAGATCGGTCTGTCGTCCAGTCCGAACAGGTGCCGGAACTGCTCTACCTGCGCGTCGGTGAGGGTTCCCTGCATCTGGCCGAGCAAGCGACCCACCGGATCGCCCGGCATGAGTCTCGGCAGCATGAAGTTGATGCTGAGGGATGCCCAGAAGGCGACGAGATAGTAGCCGAGTCGGCGGAGGATGTAGGCCATCGCGCTGCTCCTAGCGAGGGCGCCGCTGGTCGCGGCTCGGGAACGGATGACCGGTGTTGCCCACCGACTCCTGGTACCAGTACGCGACCGAGGAGACGTCATCGGCGCGCTCCACCAGATCGGGTCCGACCTGGCCGATCTGCTGCAGAGTTACCCGCAGGTCATGGTGGAAGTAGATCGGATCCGGTTCGTGCCACCGGTACATGCCGTGTGCGGGCGCCATCGCCGTCGCGTAGACGGCCTGGTGCGACTGGTCGCGGGTGACGTACATCGGATACCCGACGTAGGGAGCGCTGAAGGTGAGCACCTCCGGCTCGGTCTCGGAAGAGAGCCGGTCCTGGAAGGCCCAGGCACCGCCGTAGTAGTCCTCGGTGCCGGTGCCGCAGATCGTCGGATGATCGGTGTCGCCGTCGATGAAGAACTTCATCTCGCCCTCGCCCCACCAGTACCGCTCCAGAGCGACGATGGTCAGGTACGAGCCGAGGAAGACACCGCGGCCGACGATGTCGTCGACGAGGACGTAGTCGTGGGCGAGGCGGGTCGGATTCTCTCGGCGGAACTCCGCGTGGAACCGCAACGGCGACACCGTCGCGGGGTCGGGGATCTCAATCCAGTCGATCTGGTAGAAGAATCCCTCGACGTCGACGGGATGCTGATTCTCGATGGTGATGCGGGCGCCGTCCCGGAACGGCATCCGGAAGTAGGCGTTCATCCCGCTGGTCGGGGCGACCACCACCTGGGAGGAGGTGACCAGACTGCGCTGGCCGTTGCCGTTGCAGAACAAGTCCCCCAGAGGCACCTCCGCCGAAGGCGTGTCGGATCCGTCCCAGTAGGCGCGAAGGACGAGATCCCGCAGCACGAAGCCGACCGCTTCGGTGTGATGGGTGACAGTGCACCAGATGTGCCGGATCTCGCCCGCTCCCGCGGCCTCGGCAAGGGTGACGGTCCCGCCCGCGGGAATGGTGATACACGGCGCGCCCTTACGGCCTGCGCCGAGGATGGAGGAGGCGCGCCCGCCATCACCGGGCGCTGCCGTCGGATTCTCGGCGGTGAACGACCGTGACCGGTCCCCTCGCTCCAGGGCGTACCGGGCCTGCTCCAGCCACGCGGTCATCGGTCCTCCTCGGGTCGGGTTTGCAGGGAGAAAATGCTGCCGGAGCCGATCTCGACCGCCCCTTCCTCCACGAAGACGGCGAGCTGATCGCCGTCGAGGTCGTAGCCACGGAAGGTGATCGCCTTCTCGTCGTCGACGTAGATGACGGCCACCTCGCCGTCGAACTCGATCGACAGCGAGACGGTCCCGCCGTGCGGCTCGAACGGGCGTACGTCGAAGGGCGCATCCGCCCCGAACCGGTTCAATCGGTCGATCCTCAGGCGATGCAGAGCCGGCTCGACCGACAGTGAATACCCGTGCCGGCGTTCGTCGTCGGTCCGCAGCTCGAGGCCGAAGACCTTCGTGCCGGGCTCGGGGTCGAGCGTCACGTCGATACAGCCGACGTGCGGCATGACGCCGAGCCTGCTCGTCGCATATCCCGACGCGGACTCGACTCGCCGCGCCCCGAACGCGACGGGAACGGCCAGTCGTGCGAACTCCTCGCGAGCTCGCCCTACGCCACGCACCAGCAGGCGCCCGTCCGGCGCTTGGAAGAGCTCGTGGACGATGAGATTGCCGCCCCACAACCACGACGCGCCGTCCTGGCCGGCGGTGTAGTTCGGACACCACCCGACGATGTACCGGCGGTCGCCGTCGTAGATGGTCTTCGCGGCGTAGAGGCCCAGGCCGTCGATCTCGTCGTCGGCGGGCGCCGTCCAGGGGCCGTCGAGAGAGCGTGCCATGCGATACCGCGTGACGGTGCGATCCGTGAGTGTCGAGTACACCAGATACCACCAGTCGCCCATGTGGAACAGGTCGGGGCATTCATGCATCGAGAACAGCCCCGGCGCCCACAGCGGGTCCCGGATGGTCCAGTCCTCGCCGTCCGCGGAGGTTGCCTGGATGGTGGCGCCGCGCCGCAGGGCGGGTCCGTCGTTCTTCTGGCCGGCGATGAGCATGCGGAAGACGCCCGCCTCGTCGTCCCAGACCACGAACGGGTCCCGCCATTCGTGCCGATCGTAGTTTTCCTCGTCGGCGACGAGGGAGAAGTCCGGGTCCTTGGTCCACGAGTTCAGGTCGGTGCTGCGTGCGCGGAGGATCGTCTGATGTCGTCCGCCGTTCGCCCGCTGCCAGGCGCTGAAGCCGGTGTAGTAGAGGTGGAACTGCTCGCCGACGCGGACGATGCTGCCCGTCGCCGCCGAATGATCGGGATCCTTCGTCCCGCCCCGTTCGACCGCGACACCGACTTCGGTGAAGGTGACCAGATCGGTACTCGTGAGGTGCCACCAGTCGGTCTCGATCCGGTCGTGCGTGTCGTCCGCGAATCGTTTCAGGTAGAAGATGTGGTAGACCCCGTCCCAGTAGAACGGGATCGTGTCACCCACCCGCGCGTGGTCGGGTTTGAAGAAGCGGCGCATCACGGGCATTCCCTCTCCGGGAGAGGCGCCGGTGGGGGCATCAGTCCGCATCCCCACCGGCACCGGAGCGATCAGCGGGGGTGGATCGTCGTCAAGACCAGGACCGTGCTCGACGCCTCCGGGGAGAGCGTGGCGTAGGGGTTGTCCTTGGTCGGCCAACCCACGAACACCTTGCTGTTGTACGCGCCCCACTCCGGCCCGGGGAACAGCGGAATGGTCGGGGCAAGCTTCGAGTAGAGAGCCTGCAGCTGGTCGACGACCTTGTGCTGCTCGTCCTCTGTGGTGGTGGCCGCGAACTGGTCCAGGAGTTGGTCGGCCTCCCTGCTGCAGAACCGCTGGAAGTTCTGGGTGGCCTCCTGACCGACGGGCTTGACCGTTCGGCAGGACATGGCGCTGCGGTAGTACTCGAACGGGGTGAGCCCGCTGGCGCTCCAGGCGATGTTGCCCTGGAAGGTACCGCCGAAGAGCGCCTGATTGATCTGCGACCAGTCCTGCACTTTCAGGGGCGCGTTGATGCCGAGCGCCTTCATGTCGTCGGAAATCACCTGGGCCACGGCGATCCAGTCCGTGGACGCCGACCCCACACCGATGCTGAACGTCAATGGCTTCCCGCCCGGAGCAGTACGCATCCCGCCGGCGCCCCGCGCATACCCGGACGCGTCCAGCAGCTTGTTCGCGGCGTCGACGTTGAACGTGGTCCAATCGCACTGCGACACGACGTCCTTGTCCCGCCAGGAGTCGTAGGCGTCGCTCAGGCCGGTGCAGTCCGCGGGATGCGTATATCCGCTCATCCCCTTCTTGACGAGAGCCTCACGGTCGATGCCCATGCTGATCGCCTTGCGGAGATTCACGTCGTTGTACGGCGCCTGTTGGGTGTTCAACGTGAGCGAGATCGTGTTCCCCACCGTCGGGAACCAGTAGCCGCGGTGCTGCGGATCCACGTCGACGTACGTCTTCTGAACGTCCTGGATGAACCCGAGGCCGAAGTCGATGTCACCGTTGATGGCCGCGATGTTGGCCGCATCGTTGGCGCCGTAGGCGATGACGCGGATGGCGGGGTAGTTCGCCTTGTCCTTCTGCCAGTAGTGGGGGTTGCGCCGAAGGTCGAACGACTGGGCCGAGAAGTTGGTGACCTCGGTGAACGGGCCCGACCCGACGGGCTTGGGATTCTGGAACTTCGCCGGGTCGGTGACGCCCTTCCAGACATGCTCCGGGACGATCACCTGTGTACCGAGCTCGTACAGGCCGGGCGTGTACGGGCGGTTGAACGCGAACGTCACGGTGCCCGTGCCGGACGCGGTTACCGAGTCGACGTAGTCGTACGTGGCATCGCCCAGGACCTTTCGAACCAGGTCGAAGGTGTAGACGACGTCGGCGGCGGTCAGCGGCTGACCGTCCGACCAGGTGAGGTTGTCGTTCAGCGTGAAGGTGAGCGACTTGCCGTTCTTGCTCCAGTGGTACTCCTTCGCCAACCATGGCACGACCTCACCCTTGGCGAGATTGGTGATGATCAGCGACTCGTAGACGGCACGGTTGGTGATTTTCATCGCGGACGGCGAGAACGGGTTGAAGTTCTGCACGAACGACGCGTTGCCGATGGCAGCGATCCGAAGAATATGTTCCGAGGATGAGCTCGACGGCCCGCGGGAGCAGCCCGTGAGGACGAGGGCGGCGGAGACGAAAACCGAGGTCAGGCTTACTAACGCGCGACAGAAACGACGTGAACGAGAACCACTCATGATTTCCTCTCATCGTTGAATAGAAGCTGTTCGAGGCTTTCGCCGAATAAGAAGGGGGATGCCGGTCAGGAGGGCAGTACCGAATCCCTGGGGACCGGAGGACAGGACAGCACCAGATGCGCGGGCGGCGCCCCGTCGGCGATGTCCATCAGGAGTTCTGCGCCGCGCTCCCCCATCTCACGAAAGGGCAGCGCGACCGTCGACAGTGCGGGCCGGAGCGACTTGGCGATGATCTCCATGTTGTCGAAACCGACGACGGAGAGGTCTTCCGGAATCCGCAGGTTCAGCTCACGCGCGGCCTCGAACGCGCCCATGGCGATGCGGTCGTTGGCGCAGAACAGACCGTCGACCGCATTGCCACCCAGGAGGGCGAGCACTACGCCGTACGCATCCTGGGCGTCGGGACCCGAAGACACGACGAGTGCAGGATCGAAAGGGATGCCGGCCTCGCCCAGCGCCCGGCGGTAGCCCCGTTCGCGACCACCTGCCGCCACCAGGTCGCTCGGCAGGTTGACGAACGCGACGCGCCGGCGGCCGGCCGCCAGCAGCATCCGGGTTCCCGCGTATCCGCCCTGCTCCTCATCGGGCAGAACCGTGGAGTGGCGACCGTGGGTATCGAAGCAGTGAACCAGCACGACCGGTACGCCGTCCAACGCGGGCGGCAGCTCGATAGCGCGGTTCCAGGTCGTGGCGACGATGATTCCGCCGACCCGATGCTCCAACATCATCTCGATCGACCGGGTGTGCGGTCGGTCGATGCGGGACGCGCCCGCGATGATCAGGGATTTGTCGTTGCGCCAGAACGAATCCTGGGCACCGGCAATCAGGTCCCCGCCGAAGGGGGTCGAGACGATGTCCGTGAGCAAACCGAACAGGTCGGTCCGCTGGCCGGCAAGGGCACGCGCGCCGGCATTGGGGCGATAACCGAGCTCCGCAGCCTTCTCGAACACACGCTTGCGCGTCTCCGCCGACACCTGGGTTTCGTTGTTGAACGCGAAGGACACAGCCGCTCGGGACAAGCCGAGCGCTCGCGCGACATCACTCATGATAACGGGGCGATCTGGCATCGCTGACCTGCTTCTGTCGCGCGTTAGTTGCCTTCGCCGTCGAAGCTAACGCGCGACAGAAGTTGCGGTCAAGTTACATTCAGGTAACAAGCTCGGCGCGGTGGTGGCCAGCGCCTCGCCGATCTCGGCGCTGCGGGTGCCGAAAACTCATCCGCCCTGTTCACAGCCATCTCAGCGGCCGATGTGCGCAGCCCGAACCCGGGTTGGTTCAGTGACCGGACCTCGGTGATGCTCGATGCTTGCTGCTACACGAGCATGATCGGTTGTGTTGCTGCGACTGGCGTATCTCCGTGTGACCAACGCGATGGCACTGTTGCGGCTGTTGCCGATGAGTGACCGGGACAAGGACGCCGAGATCCTGGCCTTGCGCCACCAGATCATGGTCCTCGAACGGCAGCTCGGTGGTGACCGGGTCCAGTTCGCTCCCGCGGCCCGGGCGTGGCTGGCCGCTCTGCTGCACCCGCTACCCCGAACCGCCCATCGTCCGCATGGGCTGAGCCGGCACTCACCCTGGTCGCTTCGCGGCCCCGCGGTGCGAATCAATTCTGCCTTCAGGCACCGACGACCTTCTCGGTCCGGCGTACGATCAGACACGGTCAAAAGGCCTGTGCCAGAAGACAAACTGGACGTCCAGCCCGCTGACCAGCTATTGTGGACGCATGAGCACGTGCCTGTGGCACGGATGCGGCTGGTGGGGGCTCAACTCCCCCTCCGGACACAACTGTCGGTGGAGTCCCACCAAGATCTGCTCGGGCGGGCCAGACCGGCCTCTGGCGCACTCATGGTTCCCGGCTGGCGCCCGGCCGACGGCTGGACGGTCGGCGCAGTAGCCCTGAGCTGCAACGTCCTCTTCGGGGCATGCGATGAGCCGCGCCCGACGGCCGCCGCCCTCCTCCGATGACCACGGCCGGCTCGACGAGCCGATCGCCGCCCTCATCCCGCCGGCCCTCCCCCGGTCACTGCCCGCACCGCTGGACATCGCCGCGCTCACCCCACCACCCCGGCCCCACCCGCCGTTACAGCTGGACATCGCCCGCCTCGACGCCTCCGGCCGGTTCACCAGCCGCCCCCTGCTGCGCGCCCTGGGCTGGTCCCCCGCCGACGCGCTGGTCTTGCACGTTGGCGACGACGCCGTCGTGCTGACCGCCGACGGGTCCGGCACCGTGATCGTGGGCTCCCGCGGCGAGATCGCCATACCCGCCCCCGTCCGCACCATGGCCGGTCTCGACCGCGACCCGACCGTCGCCCTCGTCGCCGCGATCGACCGGGACACCCTGACCGTGCACCCGGTCGCCCTGCTCGCCCGGCTGCTCACCGCCCACTACCACCGGCCACCCGGAGGCGGGCGATGACCGCCGGCCCCGACCGCCTCGACCAGGCCGTCCACCAACTGCAGGCCGCCCTCGCCGACCTACAGCCCGGCGCCACCCGCAGCGTGCCCACCGTCGCGCAGTACCTGCCCCAGATCGAAGCCGCCGCCGGGCCCGCCGCCCGCCGCACCTACGGCAGCTACTGGAAACACATGGCTCACGCGTGGGGCGAACGCCGCCTCGACGACATCCGCGCCACCGACGTCGAAGCCCTGCGCCGCCACGCCGCAGCAAACGCCGTGCCCCGCCGCAACGGACGCAGCGGCCGCTACGCCGGCGTCCACCTGATCACCGCCGCCCGCGCCCTGTTCACCCGGGCCATCGCCGACGGATACATCACCCCCGACGCGAGCCCCGCCCACCGCATCAGCAAACCCCGACGACTCCCCAGCACCCGGCGTGCCCTGACACCCGGCGAACTCGCCGCCATCAACACCATCGCCCGCACCACCGGCCACGACCCCGCACTCGACGCCCTGCTGCTACGACTGCACACCGAAACCGCCTGCCGCCGCGGCGGCGCCCTCGCCCTCCGCGCCACCGACGTCGACCCCGACCGCGGCCTCGTGCTCCTACACGAGAAAGGCGGAACCATGCGATGGCAACCCGTCACGCTCGAGCTGGCCGCGCACCTGCTGCACCACGCCCGCACCCGCGGCGCCACCAAACCCCAGGACCAGTTGCTACGCCACCGCGACGGGCGTCCGCTGACCGGACGCCGCTACGACCAACTCTGGGCCCGTATCGGTCGGCATCTGCCCTGGGTCACCGCTCAGTGCATCTCCACCCACTGGCTACGCCACACCACCCTGACCTGGGTCGAACGCCACTACGGCTACGCCACCGCCCGCGCCTACGCCGGACACACCGACACCACCGGCCCCGCCACCACCACCTACATCAAAGCCGACCTCACCGAAGTCGCCACCGCCCTCGCCGCCCTGACCGGCCAACCCCACCCACTCGCCGTACACGCCCCTCACACCGGGGCCCCCCGATGAGAACCCGACAATACGCACGACGAGAGACTGGCCTTATTCGTGAGGTCCGGACTCCACCGCTCCGTGAGGTCGAGGCGCCGGTCGCTAGCCGGCTGACCACTTACGTTCGGTGACGAGGTTCGACCACGGGAGCGCATTGTCTGCGGCATGAGTGCGCGATCGGTTGGCTCACGGAGGAGCCAGTGTGAATTTCTGAAGTCACGCTTCGCGCAATCTCGGCAGTGGCCCGCGGCGTTGAAATAACTGCGCGCACTCACCATGTGCTGACGCGTGAGTTTCAAGCATCTGAAGGGCGCCATTCAGCGCGACCCCCCTGAAGCCATACCCGAATACGAGTATGACTTGCTTGACAGGCGCCCGTTGCCTAAGAGGGTCGGCCGGCCAAGCACGGGCAGAGTACCTACTCTTCACGGATAACTAGCTTGTACAAGAGCACGCCGGAAATGCTAGATGACCACGTGTCGTCAGAGGCAGCGGGTCATAGCAGGCACCCCCATGCAATGCCGCTGTTTCACGGCCAAACCCTTCAGCTTCATGGATGATAGGGGCATGGAGCAGCCGCCGAACGTAGGGTATTCTTGGACGATTATCGTCAACTGGCTGAACGAAAACTGCCCTGGCGATCTCGCGAGCCTTCAGGGTCCCGCCTCCGACGAAGGGCTCATCGCCATAGAGCGAGCCTTGCGGGAACCGCTACCGGCCGACCAGCAGGCATGGTGGCGGCTCGCAGACGGAACTGACGAATACGGCCCTGCTGTTTGGCTTATACCGGCAGGCTGGACACCTCTCTCTACCCGTGACGCTTTGATCCGCTATAACGTCATGCAGAATTTTATTGCCGACGAGCCCGAGCTTTCTCGTCTAAGTGCTGAACCAGCCGGTTCCCCCTCTTCCGGGGTATGGCTGCCGGAATGGCTCCCCATCGCCCACAATCTGGGCGGGGATTACCTATTCCTTGATCTCCGTTCGGGACCCAGAAATGGCTGCGTAGGTAGACACCGCAAGGACGAATGGAACTACGATCGCCCGATCTGGCCAAGCGTGACCGCAATGCTGTCAGACGTCGCCGACGCTTTGGTCAACGGTACAGAGATCGAACGACGGCACGCCGAAATAGTCGACGGTCGGCTCGACTGGCTACTTCAACGGTGAGGCACTCCGTGCCGTGCCGTGCCTTGGCGAACGTGGACTTCCCTGCATCGCAATCTGCCAAGCACCAGCTGAAGCACTCACTTCGGCAAATCAGTGAGACGGGGCTGTGTGGTGAGCCGGCAGGGATTCCGCCGCTGTGAGGTTGTCTTGATTTTGATGCCGTTCCTGCGGTGAAGCTGTGGCTCGTGTGGAGGGGCGTCGTTGCCGATGTTCGGGCGCGTACGGCCCGGGATGGATGATCTAGGCTTTGCGGTGCGGCAGGCTGGTGGACGTGGCTCCAGGTTCTTGATGTTGGGTGAGGGAGTGGATGGTTTAGATGGCTCGTCAGACAATCACGGTGTTGACCGACGATCTCGATGGCGGGGACGCCGATCGGACGGTCGAGTTCGGGTTCGACGGGGTGACCTACACGATTGATCTGTCGGAAAAGAATGCCGGCAAGCTTCGCAAGGCGCTCGAGCCGTACCTGGCGGTCGCTGCCAAGGCCGGCCGTATCGCGGGACGGCGTGGTGCAGTCGGGCCGTCGCGGGCGAGCAGCCGGGGCGAGAATCAGGCGATCCGGGAGTGGGCCACCAAGAATGGTTGGGCTGTCTCGGAGCGAGGCCGTATCCCGAGTTCCGTCGTCGAGGCATACAACAACCGCTGAGCATCGGAAGACATCCCGCGCGGCTGCGGTGGCCAGCAGGCCTGCGAGAACTCGGGCGACGGCACGACGAGCCTGGCTCATAGATCCTCCGCTTGAATCGACGGACTCCAATGTATCGAGTTGGTCGACCAGTTCGCGCGGCAGACCGTGGGTGTCGTGTCGTTCGCGGTAGACCCCGGCGGTCAGAGAGACCTGGGACAGCCGAAGAGAGCCCAACCTCCGCCGTGGCTGTGCCCAGCTCGTGCGTTCGTTGTAGGTTCTGGATCGAGGTCACGGTGGAATCGCGGCCGCCGCCCTCGCGATGCTGGGCGGCGGCCGCGGCGGGTCACGATCCCACAGCGGCGGTGACCTCCAGCCCACCGGCCGGCATGACCGCCCGCACGCTGCCCTCACTGGTCACTCCGCCGGCGGTGTAGGTCGCGGACACGACCACGGTCTCGCCCTCGTACGCCCACAGCGTCAGCGTGCCGTCGGTGTCGGTCACCCCGCTGCCAGCGTACGTCTGGTAGGTGTACACAGGCCCGCCGGGCCACAGTGTCCGCGTGCCACTCGGCCGCCAGTTCATCGGCGCGTTCGTGACGACCGTGGCACCGGCGACGGGGTGACCGCCGGGGTCCGCGACGTGCACGGTCAGCCGCACCCGCCGGGGCAGCCTGATCGTCACGTCGGTGTCCTCGGTCAGCATCGTGGCGGTCCGCAGCCAGTACGGCGCGTAGTAGTCGATCCGGTCCGGCGAGACCACGTCGACGTCGACATGGCCACGCCGGACGGTCAGCGCGAAGGCACCGGCGGCATCGGTGGTGGTGCCGTTCACCCAGACGCCGGCGACCGGCGCCCCGTCCGCGTCGACTACGTGCCCGGTCAGATGGACCTTGGCGGGCGGGGTCACGACCAGCGTCACCTCGGTGTCGCCGACCACGGCGACCTTCGCGAGGCCGCCGGTGGCCGTCTCGCCATCGATCTCGTGAGTGGCCTGAAGCCCGGAAACCTGGCCCGGATAGGCCCACATGGTCGCCGACCCGTCGACGCCGGTCTTGGCCGAGGAAAACCCGGAGAGTTGGTCGAAGCCGGGCCCACCGGGCCACAGCGGCGCGTTGCCTCCGACGCCGTCCTGCGTGAAGACGTCAGCGCCTTCGACGGGCGTGCCCTGCGGGTCGACGACGTGCACGATCAGCCGGCTCGGACGCGGCAGCGTGATCGTGACCTCGGCGTCCTCCGACAGATCGGTCCAGGTCACCAGGTAGAGGTTGTTCTGATTCCCGGGCAGGTAGATCGAGATGCCGAGCTGTCCCGCCTTCGCCGTCACCGTGAACGCGCCGGCCGTGTCGGTGTTCGCCCAGATGTCTCGCACCCTGATGCTCGCGCCCGCGACCGGCTGCCCGTCGGCATCGACCACGTGCCCGGACAGCGTCGCCGTCGGCGCCGGCGCCGGCGCCACCACCGGCAGCGCGGTCAACGTCAGCGAGACGTCGGTATCACCGTCGAACTCCACGGCCGGCAGCGAGCCCCGGTAACTCCGGCCATCGGACTCGTACGACCCGGTCACCTCAGGGATCACTCCGGTGAACGTGCTCACGGTCAAGTCCCCGCCGGCGTCGGTGAAGCCGCCGTGCAGCCAGGGCATCACCGAGTAGGCCGGACCGCCGGACCACAGCGGGCCATCGGTGGGCGGCGCCGAACCCGGCTTCGCCTCGACGAACGCGCCGGCCAGGGGCGTGCCGTCCGGGTCGGTGACATGCACGGTCAGTTGCGCCGACCGGGGCAGGGTGATGTCGAGGTCCCGGTCCACGGTGAGCCCGACGGACGACGTCAGCATGGCCGGGTAATCGGGGATGTTGGAGAGTTTTATCTTGTACGAACCGGCTCGGGCGGTCAGGGAGAACGTGCCATCCGTGCCGCTCACCGCCGACGCCCCGAAGGTGTTGCTCCAGATCTCCACCAGCGCGCCGGCGACCGGCTGCCCACCGGCGTCGGCGATCCGGCCGGACAGTGTCGCCATCACGACCGGCGCCACCGTCAGCGCCACCGTGCAGCTCAGCTGCCGGTCGCCCGTGTCGCGCGGGCACGAGTCCTGCCCCGCGCCGCCGTCAACGTAGTCGTTGCCGGCGCCGCCGCTGAGGTTGTCGTCGCCGTTCTCGCCGCGCACCGCGTCGTCGCCCGCGCCGCCGGACACCGAGTCGTTGCCGTTGCCACCGGTCAGCGTGTTCGGTCCGCCGTTGCCGGTGAGCGTGTCGGCGCCGGACCCACCGACGGCGTTCTCGACGTCCCCGCCGGCCGTGTCCTGCTCGCCGGCCGCGCCGTCGCCCGCCTTGCCGTCGAGCACGACCGTGACGGCGCTCGTGTGGTCCGCGTACGAGACCGTGTCGAGACCCGCACCGCCCAGCATGACGTCGGCGCCCGCACCCCCGAGGAGGGTGTCGGCGCCCGCGCCGCCGTCCAGCACGTCGTTCCCGCCGTTGCCGTGCAGCACGTCGTTGCCGCCCAGCCCGCAGATCACGTCGGCGCGCGAGGTGCCGTTGAGCCGGTCGTTGCCCTTGGTACCGATGATCGTGCAGCGCTTGCCGTTCGCACTGGCGGGAGGAGCGGCGGAGGCCGGTGCAGCGGCGAGGCCGAGCATGGACAGGGCGGTGAGACCCGAGGCGAGAATGATCCGTTTACGCACGGATTGTGAGATCGGCGGCACGCGCGGCGACTTGAGGCTAACCAGAGGTTGATCGTCAGCCCCACCGGTGAGGGTTAGGTATCAGGCGGACGCACGCTGGAAGACGCTGACCGACTCGTGGGGTGCCAGTCCTTGACCTGGATTTCAACCATGCATCGTGGTTGCAGCCCCTGAACCGCGAGGATGTCTGTTCGTTCCAGCCCGTCACGCGTCAAGGCGGCGGCCCAGCCGAGCCGTGCGAAGACTCAACAGACCTAATGATAACCCGCGGACTTCGTCATCTTGTTGTCGGCGACCGAAACACTGTGGCATGCCCGATGGTTGCTGCGTTCGGTTGGAACAACCGAATTCTGCGCGATCTCGCCGGCGCGGATGAGCCGCGGGCCCAACCCACCGTCCAGCCTGAACGGGCCACCGCGCCTTATCAGCGGCAGATCCGTGCGCTTCAGAAGAAGGGGCCTTCGATAAGTTCGCTCCGTCTAGGATGGCCGAATGGTTCATGGAAACGCCGATGCAAACAAG
>NZ_JBFBAA010000047.1:0-51170 GCF_040682035.1 Actinoplanes sp. NPDC051470 | reverse complement strand
TCGCCCCGAACAAGCCCGGCGACTGGCGGTTCCCGTTCAAGGACTTCACCAGCCAGGTCGGCCCGCCCTGCGCCGCCGACAAGCAGTGCTCGTGGGACCCGAAGACCGCCGACTCGTGGAAGGACAACGCCAAGCAGAACGCGGCGCAGCTCTTCTACTACGTCAGCAGCTTCCACGACCACCTGGAGAAGTCGCCGATCGGCTTCACCCCGGCGGCCGGCAACTACGAGACCGCCGACGGTGACCCGATCGAGGTCAACGCGATCGACGGCGCCGCGACCGGCGAGGGCGGGCCGGATTCCGGCCACACCGACAACGCCAACATGCTGCCCACCCCGGACGGCGTGCCCGGCCGGATGCAGATGTACCTGTTCCGGGACCCGACCTGGCCCGAGGACCCCTTCATCGCGGCCAACTCGGGCGACGAGGCCGACGTGGTCTACCACGAGTACACCCACGGCATGTCCAACCGCCTGGTGGTCGACGCGTCGGGCAACTCGACGCTGACCGGCTTCCAGGGCGGCTCGATGGGCGAGGCCTGGTCCGACTGGTACGCGTTCGACAAGCTGGTCGCCGACGGCTTCCAGACCGACACCGCCAAGCCGGGAGAAGTGCTGGTCGGGCGGTACGTCAGCAACGACCAGAATCTGATCCGCACCCAGCCGCTGGACTGCACCGTCGGCGCCGACGCGACGGCCTGCCCCGGCACCGAGGGCGCCGGATCGGGCGGCTACACCTACGGCGACATGGGCAAGATCATCGGCGGTCCGGAGGTCCACGCGGACGGCGAGATCTGGGGCGAGACGCTCTGGGACCTGCGTACGTCGGTCGGCTCGAAGCTCGCCGAGTCCCTGGTCACCCGGGCGATGGAGCTGTCACCGGCCAACCCGTCGTTCCTCGACATGCGCAACTCGATCCTGATGGCCGACAAGGTCACCCGCGACGGCCGGGACGCCAAGAAGATCTGGAAGGTCTTCGCCGGCCGCGGCATGGGCTGGTTCGCCGCCGACCTGGGCGGCAACGACGTCACCCCGATCGAGGACTTCTCCACCCCGCCGACCCGGGACGCCTCGCGCACCTCGGTCACCGGCACCGTCACCGACGTGACCACCGGCGCGCCGCTGGCCGGGGCCACGATCACCTTCGCCGGGCACGCCTCCGGCTTCGCCGACTCGTACCAGGCCGTCAGCGACGCCCAGGGCAAGTACACGATCGCCAACGTGCTGCCCGGTGGCACGTACCCCTCGGTGAGCGCCAGCGCGCCCGGCTACGAGCCGGTCGTGAAGGACCTGCGGGTGCACCAGGGCGCCAACAAGGTGGACTGGGCGCTGCGCCGGGACTGGGCCGCGACCACCGGCGGCAGCCAGGTGACCGACTCCAACGGCGACGACTACGGCTTCATCGGGTGTGGTCCCGACGCCGCGGTCGACGCGCTGCAGCAGACCGGCTGGAGCACCGACGCCACGTACGGCGCCGACGGCAAGATCGACCCGCGCTTCCTGGTCGTGCAACTGCCGGCGGCGGTCGACGTGTCGGCCATCGAGATCAACCCGACCGGCAACTGCGGTGACGACGCCAGCGCCTCGACCGGTGACTACCGCGTCGAGACGTCGGCCGACGGCCAGACCTGGACGGTCGCCGCCGAGGGCCACTTCGGGGTGGCCAACCGCGACAAGATGAACGCGGTGCCGCTCGCCTCGGGCAGCACGTCCGAGGTGCGCTACCTGCGGTACTCGATGCTCGGCACGCAGATCGCCGAAGAGGGCATCACCTGCCCCGACGGCTACGCCGGGTGCTTCTACGTCGACACGGTCGAGGTCGGCGTGTACGGCGCCGCACACTGATCCATCGCTCCACAGGCAGGCCCGGTCAGCACTCCTCATGCGGCCGGGCCTGCCGCCGTACCACGGCGCGCGAGGTCAGGCGTCGCGGGCGGCCTCCGCGACCTGCTGGAGCCGGGCCCGGTAGTCCTGCCACCAGGTCGCGTCGCCGGGCGCCAGGTTGTTGTTGTCCGCCCGCAGCCCCGCCGCCCCGTCGATCAGCTCCCGCACGATGTCGGCGTGCCCGGCGTGCCGGTGGGCCTCGGCGATCATGTGCGTCAGGACAAGGTGCAACGTCACCTCTCGATGCTCCGCCGGCCACCAGGGCACGCGGCCGATCGCGTCCAGGTCGAGCGCCTCGATCGTCGCGTCGGAGTGCTGCCAGACGCGCCGGTAGAACGCCTCGACGCGGTCACGGGACTCGTCGAGGGTGGCCCACATGTCGGCGTTGGTCTCGGCGTCGTCCTCCAGGCCGGGCAGGACGTCGTCGAGCGGGCGACCGAAGACGGCGCCGAGGTAGCCCGCCTCGGTCAGGGCCACGTGTTTCACCAGGCCCAGCAGGTTGGTGCCGGTCGGGGTCAGCGGCCGGCGCAGGTCGTACTCGTCGAGCCCGTCGAGTTTCCACAGCAGCGCTTCGCGGGCGGTCCGCAGGTAGTGATGAAGATCCGCCTTGGTGTCCGATCCGCTCATGCCGAGCAGCATCGCATCTTCGTCGCGGGACTTGACCCTGCCCCCACGACACGGTTTCCACTCGTGATCGCACCTACCGATGCGATGCCGAAGGGAACCCTGATGGACGTCGATGACTCTCGACCGTTCGGCGCACACCTGCGCATGAGCTGGTGGAAACCCCTGGTGGTGGTCCTCGTACCGCCGCTGGTGCTGCTGGTCCTGCAGATCCTGGGCTACCAGCTGGCCGGCGTCCTGGAGGGCAGCGACAACCCGTTGGCGCCGACCATGACCCCGCTGAAGTTCCTGGCCGTGAACCTCGCGACCATCGCCACCGGCGTCCTGGCGATCCTGCTCCTGGCCCGGCTGGCCC
Organism: Actinoplanes sp. NPDC051470; assembly: GCF_040682035.1. Lineage (NCBI taxonomy): Bacteria > Bacillati > Actinomycetota > Actinomycetes > Micromonosporales > Micromonosporaceae > Actinoplanes > Actinoplanes sp. NPDC051470. The sequence continues at coordinate 48,308 of NZ_JBFBAA010000047.1, read as the reverse complement.
GGGTGCCCTGGCGCAGCCTGATCAGCTCGCCCCGGCCGTTCGACGCCCGCCGTCTGCGGCGTTACCTGCTGAGCGCGGCACTGCTGGTGGCCGCCGGGATCGGCGTGGTGGCCGTCGTGGCCCCCGACTCACCGGGGTGGATCGCCTTCGGCGTGTCCGGTACGACGATTGTCATGCTCGTCGTGATCCTGCTGACCACGCCGCTCCAGGCGATCGGCGAGGAGCTGATGTTCCGGAGTGCCGCGCTGCCCGCCGCCGCGTCCTGGCTGCGCGCCGTCCGCCCGGCCCTGATCCTCGGCCTCGTCGTCTCCAGCCTGGCCTTCGCGGTGCTGCACGGGTCCTCGGACCCGTGGCTGCTCGGCTACTACGCCTTCCTCAGCGCCGCGACCGGACTGATGGCGATCGTGAGCAACGGCATCGAGGCGCCGGTCGCGTTCCACGTCGCCAACAACGTCCTGTTCACCACGGTCAACACGCTGATGTCGGACGGTGCGCCCTTCGCCATCGACCGCTCCACCGACACCGGCGACGCGGCCGTGCTGATCCTCGGCGCGGTCAACATTGCCATGCTCGTGCTGGTCTGGCTGCGTGAGCGAAGGATCCGGGCCACCCGTACGGTGGCGGGCGGGAGGAGCGGAGAGCATGGCCTGGAGCACTCGCGAGATCGCTGAGCTGAGCGCTCTACAACCGCGCTCAGCTCGACGTGCTGCGCCGGGCCCATCAGATCAGCACGGATGCCGATCCGGGCCGTTGAGGTACTAGTTGACGAAGTCCTGGGTGAACCAGACGCGGCCGTCAGCGCCGCGGGTCACGGCCAGGCCGACCCGGGTGAAGCCGGGGTTGAGCAGGTTCCGGCGGTGACCGTCGTTGGGCGCCACCTCGGCCAGCATCAGGTCGGTCAGCCCGTTGGCCGCGCCGACGATGGCGGCCTGGTTGTTGGCGGCATTGCTCTGGCCGATGTTCTCACCGGCCGAGCGCCAGGTGACGCCCGCGGCGGTGAAGCGCGCGCCCAGGCCGGCCTCACCCGGGCACTGGTGCGACAGGCCGCAGCCGCCGGCCATCAGGGCGTTGTGCGCCTCCGAGGCGCCGGTCAGCTGCGGGCTCAGCGCCAGGGTCGACAGACCTTCCGCCGTACGCGCGGCGTTGATGTGAGCCAGCACCTGGGTGATGACCGCGTCGTCGGCGGGCGGCGGCGTCACCGGCGGGCTCGTCGGCGGGGTGGCCGGCTCGCTGGGCGGCGTGGTGGGCGGGGTGGTCGGATCCGTCGGCGGCGTGGTCGGGTCGGACGGCGGGGAGGTGGGGTCGGACGGCGGCGCGGTGGTGGTCGGCGGCGCGGTGGTCGGCCTGGTCGGGCGCGACCGGTGCGGGCGCCGCTCGCGGGACGACGTCGCCTTGGTGGCCGGGCCGAGCTGGGCGGCGGCGGGCCGGGCGGCCGGGTGGGGGCGGTGCCCGGAGGACTGGGCCGAGGCGATGCCGGCGGCGCCCGCCCCGAGCACACCCAGGGCGCAGGTGGCGAGCACGAGAAGACGGGTCCGGGAGGGCCGGCGGTGACGCGAGCGCATGGTGATCCTTGTCGATCGATGGGGAGAGCCCGACCGACTCTGACCTGCGCCGACTTCTCACGCACGCTTATTGAACAAAACTTAAAGATCCGGCCTCAGGGACGCTGGACGCCGATGATGTGGACCGGCTCGGTGCCGGGGCCGAGCCGGACGAAGTTGTGTTCGCCCCAGGTGAAGCGCTGCCCGGTGATCAGGTCGTGCGCCACGAAGACGTCCGGCCAGGTCAGGCCGAGGGCGGCCAGGTCCAGGTGGATCCAGGTGTCGCGGGTGTGGTGCGGGTCGAGGTTGGCCACGACCAGGATCACGTCCTGGCGGTCGTACAGCGTCCGCGCCTTGGAGAAGACCAGGATGTTGTCGTCGTCCGCGGTGTGGAAGCGGAGGTTCCGTAGGCGGTGCAGCGCGGGGTGGGCCCGCCGGATGTCGTTGATCAGGGTGAGGTACGGCGCCAGGGATGACCCGTCGCGCTCGTGGTCGGCCCAGCGCCGGTCCTTGTACTCGTACTTCTCGTTGTCGATCTGCTCCTCGGCGCCCGGCCGCGCGCGGTCCTCGACCAGCTCGTACCCGGCGTAGATGCCGTAGGTGGGCACCAGGGTGGCCGCCAGGGCGGCGCGCAACTTCCACGCCGTCGGGCCGCCGTGCTGCATGAACGGCGTGAGGATGTCGTGCGTGGTCGGCCAGAAGCTGGGCCGCATGTACGCCGCCGCCGGCCCGGTCAGCTCGGTCAGGTACTCGACCAGCTCGGCCCGGGTGTGCCGCCACGCGTAGTAGGTGTACGACTGCTGGAAGCCGACCTTGGCCAGCGTGTGCATCATCGCCGGCCGGGTGAACGCCTCGGCCAGCCAGATGACGTCGGGATGGTCGCGGCCGACGTCGCCGATCAGCCACTCCCAGAACTCGACCGGCTTGGTGTGCGGGTTGTCGACCCGGAAGATCCGGACGCCGTGATCGATCCACACCTGCACCACGCGGCGCATCTCGGCGTAGATCCCCGCCGGGTCGTTGTCGAAGTTCAGCGGGTAGATGTCCTGGTACTTCTTCGGCGGGTTCTCGGCCGGGGTGATGGTGCCGTCGGCGCGGGTGGTGAAGAACTCCGGGTGGGTGGTCAGCCAGGGGTGGTCGGGTGAGGCGTTGAGCGCCAGGTCGAGGGCGACCTCCAGCCCCAGCTCGGCGGCCGTCGCGACGAAGGCGTCGAACGCGTCGAGGTCGCCCAGCTCGGGGTGGACGGTCTCGTGGCCGCCGGCCGCGGAGCCGATGCCGTACGGCGACCCGGGGTCCCCGGGCTCGGCCCGCAGGCTGTTGTTGCGGCCCTTGCGGTTGGTCCCGCCGATCGGGTGGATCGGGGTCAGGTAGACGACGTCGAAGCCCATCGCCGCGACGGCCGGCAGCCGGTCGGTCGCGGTCGCGAAGGTGCCGCTGGTCCACCGCCCGGTGTCCGGGTCCCGCGTCGCCCCCTCGGACCGGGGGAACATCTCGTACCGGGCGCCGTAGAGGGCCCGTTCGCGCTCCACCAGCCAGGGATGGTCGGGACCGGGTGAGACGTACTCCCGCAACGGTCGCGCCGCCAGCTCGGCGCGCACCGCCGGGGTGAGGCCGGCGGCGAGCCGTTCCGCCACCGGCAGCGTGCCGTCCCGCAGGGCCGCCGCGGCCCGGGTCAGCAGCCGGACCCCGTCGTCGCCGCGCGCGGTCGCGGCCACCGCCCGTTCCAGGACCCGCGCCCCCTCCTCCAGCATCAACTCGACGTCGACGCCCGCGCCGACCTTGATCACGGCGTCGTGGTGCCAGGTGCCGTACGGGTCGGACCAGCCCTCGACCCGGTACGACCAGCGCCCGGCGCGGTCCGCGCTGATCGTCACCGACCACCGGTCGAGTCCCGCGTTGACACAGGTCATCGGCAGGCACTGCTCGGCGCCGCCCGGATCGGTCAGCACGACCGTGGCGTTGACCGCGTCGTGCCCCTCGCGGAAGACGGTGGCGGTGACCTCGAACGACTCGTCCACCACGGACTTGGCCGGCCGGTTGCCCCCGTCCACCAGCGGCGTCACGTCCTGCACCGGGATCCGTCCGACCGGGCGGGCCGGCGCGGTCGGCGCGTCGGCCGGGACGACGGGCGCCCGCCGTCCGGACCGTTCAGCGTCCATGTCGCGGAGCGTATCCCGATCACCGCCGGGTCGCTCGACGGACGACGCAACCTTGCTCCCGCCCCGGGCGTGTTCTGCTGTGCGATGACCACGGGAGGTACGGGTGCCGGACGCGGGCGGGTTCGACGAGTTCTATCAGGGGAGCCGGCAACGGCTGCTCGGGTACGTGTATCTGCACACCCACGACCTGGCCGAGGCTCAGGACGTGGTGCAGGAGGCGTACATGAGGGCCTGGCAGCACTGGTCCTCGATCGACCGGTACGAGGACCCCGAGGCGTGGCTGCGGATGGTGGCCCAGCGGATCGCGGTGTCGCGGTGGCGGCGGCTGCGCAACCGGGCCCGCGCCTATCTGCGGCACGGACCGGCCGACCCCGAGCCGGAGCCCAGCGTCAACACCGTCGCCGTGGTGGAGGCGCTGCGCCGGCTGCCGGCCGAGCAGCGGACCGCGATCGCCATGCACTACCTGCTCGGGATGCCGGTGGCGGACGTCGCGCGGGAGACCGGCGCGCCGGTCGGCACCGTCAAGGCCCGCCTGCACCGTGGCCGCGCCGCGCTGGCCACCCTTCTCACCCTCGACCCCTCGGAGCCGGCTGATGTCTGACCTGCGAGACCTGATGAGCGATGTCACCACCGACCTGGCCGCCGTCCGGTGGCCGTCGGCCGACGAGCTGCGCGGCCGGGTGCGCCGCCGGCGCCGCCGCAACCTGGTGGCCGTGGCCGGCGCCGTGATCGTGGTGACGGCCGGCGCGACCGGCCTGGCCACCGCCGGCGGGCCACCGCCGCCGATGCCGGCCGCGCCGCCGGTCAGCGCCGCCCCGGTCCCGGTGGAGATCCCGCGGTCGGTGCTGCTGTCCCCCGCCGACGTCGGCGCGGGTCCGGACAGCCAGATCGACGGCCCCGACGCGTTCCGCCCGCTCCAGCCCGATGAGCTCACCCTCTGCCTCACCACCAACAGCAGCGGGCTGAAGCTGCCCCAGGTGCCGCGCTTCTCGGTCGGCGTCACCCTCCTGCTCGGCACCGAGGCGAGCCGCCCGGAGCGCCCATTCGTGCTGGCTCAGCAGATCCACCGGTACGCCGGCCCGGACGCGGTCGCGGTCCTGCGCGACCTGCGGTCGGTGGTCGCCGCCTGCGGCATCCGGACCGTGACCGGCGAGGTGACCGCAGCCGGCGGCGCCAAGGTCGCGGCGCGGGTGACGCACACCTGGTCGATCGCCGCCGAGAACTTCGCGGGCGACGACTCGGTGGTGGTGCGGCACGACGTCAGCGCGGTCGACGCGAGCACCGGCCGCCCGCTCGACGGGGGCGGCAGCGAGCTGGTGGCCTACGTCCGGGTGGGCGACCTCGTCACCCGTATCGTCCCCCGCGACCAGCCCCTCCCCGAGCTGCGGAAGATCGCCGCCCAGGCCGGCACCCGCCTGTGCGGCGCCTCCGACCCGCCATGCTGACCGAATCACGCTTCGGCTCGGTAGGCTGACCGGATGACCTTGGCCGACGAGATCCTCCGCAGCAAGCACGTCAGCCTGACGACCTATCGCAAGGACGGCACACCGGTGAGTACGCCGGTCTGGCACGTGCCGCACGACGGTGAACTGTGGATCGTGACCGAGGCGGCCTCGTTCAAGGTCAAGCGGATCCGCAACAACCCGCAGGTCACCGTCGTGCCGTGCTCGCTGCGCGGGGTGGTGGCGCCGGATGCGCCGAGCGCCACCGGAACGGCCCGGGTGCTGGACGACGACGGGACGGCCAAGGCCCGGAAACTGCTGGCCGGCCGATACGTCATGTCGCGGGCGGGTAACTGGTTCGCCCGCCTGCTGCGACTTCGCCGGCCGCCGATGATCGGCATCGTGGTGTCGTTCTGATTCTCGGGGCCAGGGCGCCGAGAAAATCCGGGGCGTCGAAGGCGGCGCCGGCCGAGGCGACGCCGGTGGTTCCGGTCCGGCCGGTCAGGATGCGGTCGACCGCCTCCACCGCGAGCGGGGCGGTGACGGCGTAGATGTCCCGGCCGGAAGCGACCACCCGGCGCTCCTCGGCGCCCGAGCGGACCAGGACGTCGACGACGAAGGTCTCGGCCTCGCGGACCCGCTCCGGACCGGACAGGTCCGCGGCCGCGTTGGCGGTCATGTAGGTGCGGATCTCCGGGACGGCCAGGTGGCTGGGGACGGTGACGACGTCGGCCATGGTGAACTCGGCGATGACCGGCTGGGGGCCCAGCGGGGCGGGGAAGGGCCAGGTCACGGTGGGCAGGGCGTCGTCGTGGTAGCGCAGCCGTCCGCCGGTGTAGCGGACCCGGCGGCCGTTGCGTCGCCGGCCTGAGACCGCGCCCGCGACAAGCGTGCCCGGGGTGGGGCGCCAGCTGCTCAGGCCGTACGCGATGTGCGCCTCGTCCGCGGCCGTCCAGTCGCCCATCGCGGTGGTGACCAGCAGATCGCCGAGGCCACCGAAGAAGGCCATGGCCGGGACCACCAGGGTGCCCGCGGCACGGGCCCGGTCGGCGAAGTGCTGGAACGTGTCCCGGTTGGCCTCGATCTCGGCTGCCACGTCGACGTACGGGATCCCGGCCCGCAGCGCGGCCTCGATCAGCGGGGCGGCGGTCGTGGCGAACGGGCCGGCGCAGTTGATCACGGCGGCCGCGTCGCGCAGCGCCCGGTCGAGCGCGGCCGGATCGTCGACCGCCGCCGGCCGCACCTCGAGCCCCGGCCGCACCTCAGATTCCGCGAGCTTGTCCCGGTCACGGCCGAGAAGCAGCGGGACGTAGCCGCGCCCACTCAACTCGGCGACCACGAACCGCCCGGTGTGCCCGGAAGCGCCGTACACGGCAACGCTTTTCTCCATGGCTGTCAGCGTGACCGCCCCGCCGTCCGGCGACTAGTGTCCGGAACGACACGACCCGTACAGTTCCGGACATGAGTTCCGGTCCGCGTACCGTCGCCGTCGCCGCCACCGACGGGATGCTGCACTTCGAGCTGGCCATGGCCTACGAGGTCTTCGGCTCCGCGCCGGACGCGGTGCGGGTCCCCTGGTACGACGTGACGATCTGCGGTGATCGGGCCGTGCGGGCCGGTCGTTTCCTGGTCGAGCCCGACTGCGGCCTCGACCGGCTGGCCAGGGCCGGCACGGTCATCGTCCCGGCCCTGGCCGACGTGGACGATGAGCCGCCGGCCGACCTGGTCGAGGCGGTCCGCGCGGCCCACGAGGCCGGCGCGCGGGTGGTGTCGCTGTGCACCGGCGCGTTCGTGCTCGCCGCCGCCGGGCTGCTGGACGGGCTGCGGGCCACCACCCACTGGGCCCACACCGAGCTGCTCGCCGCCCGCTATCCGCGGATCGCGGTCGACCCGGACGTGCTCTATGTCGACAACGGCCGGGTGCTCACGTCCGCCGGCAAGGCGGCGGCGATGGACCTGTGCCTGCATCTGGTCCGCCGCGACCACGGCTCGGCGATCGCCAACGTGGTCGCCCGCCGCCTCGTCGTGCCGCCCCATCGGGCCGGTGGCCAGGCCCAGTTCGTCACCACGCCGGTGCCGGCCCAGGACGGCCACGCCCTGGCCGGCCTGCTGCCCTGGGCGATGCGGCGGCTCGACCAGCCGCTGTCCGTGGACGACCTGGCCCGCCAGGCCAACCTGAGCGCACGCCACCTGACCCGCCACTTCCACGCGGTCGCCGGCACCACCCCGCTGCGGTGGCTGCTCACCCAGCGGATCCGCCGCGCGCAGGAGATGTTGGAGACCACCGACGACAGCGTCGACACCATCGCCGCGGCCGCCGGCATGGGTACGGCAACCACCCTGCGCCGCCACTTCCAGCGCACGATCGGCGTACCCCCGGACACCTACCGCCGCACGTTCCGCCCTCCGCACTCGGGGCAGTCCGGGTCACGGCCGCCCGGGGGCCAGAAGTAGATCACGACACAGGTCACGTTCGTGATTCTCGGCTCGGACGGGACGCCTCGGGTGGCGGAGTACGAGGCCTTCTCGCGCTGGTCGGCCGGAACGCGGCAACGGCCGGGACCCACCACCTGGATCCGGAGGATGGCGGGACTCGGCCGTTGCGGTTGGGTGCTTGGTCAGGCGTACCCAAGCCTGGTCTTGATCTTGCTGTTGGCCCTTGCGGCAACGCGGAGGCAACTATCCTTTGACCGCTCCGGTCATGCTGAACGCGCCGCCGAAGACGCGGGACATGGCCGTGTAGAGCAGCACCACGGGCAGGGTGTAGAGGATCGCGAAGGCGGCGAGCTGGCCGTACGCGACCTGGCCGTAGGTGGAGAAGAACGTGTAGATGGTCACCGAGGCGGGCTGGCTCTCGGGGCTCTGCAACAGGATGAACGGTACGAAGAAGTTGCCCCACTGGGTGACGAAGGTGAAGACGAAGACCACCGTCAGGCCGGGGATCATCAGCGGCAGGATGATCCGGCGCAGCGACTGGAACCAGCCGGCGCCGTCCGTCCACGCCGCCTCCTCGAGTTCGACCGGCACCGAGTCCATGAAGTTCTTCATCATCCAGATGGCGAACGGCAGGCTCGACGCGGCCATGAACAGGATCAGCGCGGGCACCGAGTCGGTCAGCTCGAACTGACTGTACATGGTGTAGACCGGCACCATGACCGCGGTGATCGGCAGGCCGGTGGAGAACAGGATGCCGTAGAGGAACATCCGTCCGAAGCGGCTGCGGTAACGCGACAGCGGGTAGGCCGCCAGCGTGGCCGCGAACACCGTGATCAGCGCCGTGCCGCCGGAGATGATCAGCGAGTTGAGCACCGGGCGGAAGATGGTCTCGACGTTGAGCACGTCCGCGAAGTTCTTGAACGAGAACTCCCAGGTGATGTCGGCCGACAGGGCAGCGCCGGGCTGGACCGACGCCACCACGAGCCACAGGAACGGCAGGAAGAAGGCGATCGCGACGATCAGCAGGACCAGGTAGACGGCGAACCGCAGCGGGCCGCGGCCCGGCATGGTCAGGTCGGCCGTGGGCCTGGTCTTCGCCTTCACGGGCGGCGGGGCAAGGGTTGTCGTCACAGGTTGTCCACCTTGATCAGGCGTACGTAGATGAGCGAGAAGATCGCCCCGATCACCAGCAGCACCAACGCCATCGCCGTGCCGTAGCCGAGCTTGTAGAACTGGAAACTCTCCTGGTACATGTAGATCGGCGTGGTCGAGCTCTTGTTGCCGGGGCCGCCCTTGGTCATCACGTAGATCAGGCCGAACGCGGCCAGGGTCTGCAGGGTGATGAGCATCAGGTTGCTGACGATCGAGCGGCGGATCAGCGGCAGGGTCACGCTTCGCAGGCGCTGCCAGGCCGACGCGCCGTCGACCGCAGCCGCCTCGTGCAGCTCGGGCGGCACGTCGTTGAGCGCGGCCTGGTAGACGAGCATCGAGAAGGCCGTGCCGCGCCAGACGTTGGCCAGGATGACCGCCAGCATCGGCGTCGTGTAGAGCCAGTTCTGGTCGAGCCCGACCCAGCCCAGGATGCCGTTCAGCGTGCCGTCGCGGTGCAGGTAGGAGTACCAGCAGAAGCCGGCCACCACCTCGGGCACCGTCCAGGCGGCGATGACCAGGCCGCTGACCAGCCCGCGGGCGGCCTGACTGCGGCCGCGCAGCAGCAGGGCGATGAGCAGCCCGAGGGTGTTCTGCCCGATCACGGCCGAGCCGACCACGAAGATCAGCGTCAGCCAGAGCGAGTTCCAGAACTGCGCGTCACGCCACATCGTGGTGAAGTTGTCCACCCCGATGAAGTTGACCTCGGCCGAGCCGGTCAGGGCGACGTCGGTGAACGCGCTGTACACGGCCCAGATCAGCGGGCCGGCGAAGAACACCGCGAGCAGCAGCAGGGCCGGGGCGAACGCCCCGATCCTGGCTGCCCGCGGGGCGGTGGAGGTCGTCATTGCGCGTTGGTCACCTTGTCCGGTCCGCCGACCGCCGAGGTGGTCGACTCGGCGAACGTCTTCGCGGCCTCGTCGACCGACTGCTGGCCGGTCATCACCGACTCCATGGCGACCTGGATGCCGTTGGAGACGTTCGGATAGTCCGGGTACGCCGGGCGGAACTTGGTGACCTCGACCAGGTCGGTGAAGAACTTGAGCGACGGGTTCGACTTCAGGTACTCAGGGTCGGCCGCCACGTCCTTGCGTTCGGCGATCTGGCCGGCCGCGATGTCGTACTTCTTGGTGTTCTCCTTGTTCAGCATCGTGGCCACGAAGTCGAACGAGGCCTTCTTGTCCTTGGAGTTGGCGCCGACCGAGAGCAGCCAGCCGCCGGACATGCTGATCTTGCCGGGGGCGTCGCCGTTCTGGGTGGGCATCGCGGTGTAGCCGAGCTTGTCGTTCCACTCGGGCCACGGCTTGCTGCCGCTCTCGAGCCAGGTGCTGCTGACCCAGGAGCCGTCGAGGCTGATGCCGAGCTTGCCGGTCGGGAACAGCTCGGTGTTGACCTTGGTGCCCCAGTTCGGGTCGAGGGCGTCCTGCGGCGCCGGCGCGAGCTTCTCGTCGAAGATCGTCTTGATGAAGCCCAGCGAGTCGTTGAAGCCGGGGCTCTGCACGATCCACTTCTTCTGGGCGTCGTCGTAGAGGGTGTGCTTCGTGCCGTACAGCAGCATCTCGAAGCCCTGCATGGTCGCGCCCTCGCCGGCGCCCTTGCCGGAGTAGACGTTCAGCGGGGTCACGCCGGGCACCTTCTGCTTGATGGCGCGCGCCGCGGTGAGGATGTCGTTCCAGTTCTTGGGCTCCCACGGCACGGTCAGACCGGCCTTCTGGAAGATGCCCTTGTCGTACCAGAGGGCGCGGGTGTCGGTGCCCATGGGTACGCCGTACGTCTTGCCGTCCTGCGCCTTGCCGGCGGCCTTCGCGGCGTCGGTGAACTGGGCCCAGTCGGGCCAGCCGCTCAGGTACTCGTCGATCGGGGCCAGGAAGCCGGCCTGGATGTCGGTGTTGATCAGGAACGTGTCCTCGTACATGACGTCCGGCGCCGTCTTGGGCGACCGGTTCATCAGGGAGAGCTTGGTGTAGTAGTCGTTCTCCGACGCCTCGATCGGCACCAGCTTCGCGGTGTAGCCGGGGTGTGCGGCCTCGTACTCCTTCTTGACGTCCTGCAGCTGCTTGTCCAACTGGATGAAGGACCCGAACTTCTGGTACGCGATGGTGATCGTCTTGCCGTCGGCGCCGCCGCCGTCGTCACCGCCGCCGCAGCCGGCGGCCGAGGCGGCGAGAACCGTTGCCGACAGCGCGGCAAGGACGAGTTTGAGCCGCATCAGGACCCCTCACATGTCGACCCGATCAGGTGGTTACCGGTTCAAGATCAATTGAGTATCGTCTCTGTTAACGTTCTCTGAAAACGTAATCAGATAGCGTGACCAGCGCAACAGCTGTGACGAATGATCTTTCGGAGGAGGCGTGGCACAGCGCCGGCCCACGATGCACGACGTCGCGCGGGCAGCAGGGGTGAGCCCCGCGACCGTGTCCCGGGTGGTCAACAACGAACGCTACATCCGCGAGGAGACCCGCGCCGCGGTCGAGCGCGCCATCGCCGACCTGGGCTTTCAACGCAACGAGGCCGCGAGGTCGCTGCGCCCCGGGCAGAACACCGACACCATCGCCCTGGTCATCGACGACGCGGCCAACCCGTTCTGGTCGGCGGTCACCGACGGCGCCGAAGAGATCGCCCGCCGCCACCAGCACATGCTCGTGGTGGCCAGCACCCGGAAGAGCTACGAGCGCGAACGCGACCTGCTGCGCGACCTGGTGCTCCGCCGCCGGGTCGACGGCCTGCTCGTGGTGCCGGCCGCGCACACCCAGCACGAGCTGCACACCGAGCTGGGGCGCTGGGCGCCGATGGTGTTCCTCGACCGGACGCCGTCCGGGGTGCCCGCCGACGCCGTCGTGCTCGACAACCGGGGCGGCACCCGGGGCGCGGTGGAGAGCCTGATCGCCCAGGGCTGCCGGCGGATCGCCTACATCGGCGGCGACCCCAACGTGACCACCGGGAAGCATCGGCTGGCCGGCTACCGGGAGGCGCTCAAACGGGCGGGCCTCCCCTACGACCGGGCCGTCGTCCGGCTCAACGCCCACACCGTCCGCGACGCCCACGACGCCGCGACCGAACTGCTCTGCTCGACCGCGACGCAAGGCATCGACGCGATCTTCGCCGACAACAACCGCATGTGCGTGGGCCTGCTGCACGCCCTGCACGAGATCCAGCCGGCCGAGACGATCGCCGTGGCCGCCTTCGACGACGTCGAGCTGGCCGACCTGCTCCCTCACCCGGTCGCGCTGGTCACCTACGACGCCACCGCCTTCGGCGCGCACGCCGCCGAGCTGCTGTTCGCGCGGATGGGCGGCGCACACGGCCCGCCCCGGCGCTCGGTGCACCGCACCACCCTGCTCATCCGCGGCGGCGCCCCGGCCTGACAACTGACCGGCATGTCCGGCGTCGCGCGGGGTATTCCCCCGCCATGCGTATCGGCTACTTCCTGTCATGTGAGGAATACACCCCCGCCCAGCTCATCGAGCAGGCCAAGGCCGCCGAGGAGGCCGGCTTCCAGAGCCTGTGGATCTCCGACCACTTCCACCCGTGGAACGACGAACAGGGCCAGAGCCCATTCGTGTGGTCGATCATCGGCGCGCTCAGCCAGGTCGTCAACATCCCGATCACCACGGCCGTGACCTGCCCGATCATGCGGATCCACCCGACCATCACGGCCCAGGCCGCGGCCACCAGCGCGGTCATGCACGACGGCCGGTTCGTGCTCGGGGTGGGCACCGGCGAGGCGCTCAACGAGCACATCAACGGCGACCGGTGGCCCTTCGCCGACGAGCGGCTGGAGATGCTCGAGGAGGCGATCGAGGTGATGCGCGAGCTGTGGAAGGGTGATTTCGTCACCCACCGTGGCCGGCACTACCAGGTCGACCAGGCGCGCATCTACACGCGGCCGGCCGAGCCGCCGGCCGTGTACGTGTCGGCCTTCGGGCCCAAGGCGATCGAGCTGGCCGCCCGGGTCGGCGACGGCTACGTCTCCACGATGCCCGACGGCGACCTGGTTCGTAAGTTCCGCGAGCTGGGCGGTGGGGACAAGCCCGTACAGGGCGGGTTCAAGGGCTGCTGGGCTCCGACCGAGGCCGAGGGGGTACGCGAGGCGCACCGCCTGTGGCCCAACAGCGGCGTGCCCGGCGAGCTGTCCCAGGTGCTGCCGTCACCACGGCACTTCGAGCAGGCGTCCCAGCTGGTCACCGAGGACATGGTGCGTGACGCGATCGTGTGCGGGCCCGACCCGGCCGGGCACGCCGCCCAGCTCCAGGCGTACGAGAAGGCCGGCTTCGACGAGGTGTACATCGCCAACATGGGTTCGCACTACACCGAGCTGATCGACCTGTACCGGCGCGAGTTCCTGTAGGCCGTCCGACCCCCTGGTGGGAGCAGACCGACGCCGAGCGCCGGGAGCGCTGGGAGCAAGGACCGCGCGACTGATCTTTACTGGGCGTCGCCGATCGGCGAGACTGCGGAGATGGGCGAGGTCTTTCCGATGCCGGCCGTGGGTGATCTCTTCACCGACATGCGCGGCGGCGACCGAAGGATGCGGGTCAGCTACCACGAGGACCGCGGCGCGGTCGTGGTGTCGCTGTGGGCCGACACCGTGTGCAAGGGCACCTTCCAGCTCGGCGTCCCGGACGTGAGCCGGCTGGTCGCGTTGTTGTCCCACGTCGAGCGGTCGGCCGCCACCCCGTCGGTGCCCGACGACGTCGTGGAGACGTCCCCGCCGCCGGACCAGACGGGCGATGTGAGCCGGACGCCACGGGTGGCCTGAGGTCATTCGCGCAGGGTGTAGCGCAGGAAGCCGCTGTGAGGCGTGTATTTGTCGTACAGCGCGCGGGCCCGGTAGTTCGTCTCACGGGTGTGCCAGTAGAGCGCCGACCAGCCGCGCGCCGCGGTCTCGGCGCGCAGCCAGTCGATGAGGGCGGCGCCGACACCGCCGGCCCGGGCGTCCGGGTCGACGAAGAGATCCTGCATGAGGCAGACCGGATCGAGCGCCGAGGTGCTGTCGTGCACGACGAGGCCAACGCTAGAGGTGTTTGCGGGCCATCCACTGCCAGACGTGCTGGCCGTTGTGGCTGGGGTCGTTGCGGGCCACGTAGATCCAGGACCAGTGGCCGGGGAAGCGGTAGCCGTTCCAGGTGACCGTGTCGTAGAGGCTCATGATCGAGCCGGGGATCACGTCGTGGGCGTGGACGGTGTTCGGGTTGGGCGGGACCGTGGTGTCGTCGCGGGAGGCGACCAGCCAGGTCGGGGTGTCGATGGCGGCCAGTTCGGCGTCGGTGAAGCGCTCCTGGACGACGGCGCAGATCGGCACCGAGGACGCGAACGTGTCCGGGTACTCGGTGGTCATCTTCAGGCTCATGAAGCCGCCGTTGCTGCAGCCGACCACGTGGATGCGGTCGGTGTCGATCTGCTGCGTGCGTACCACAGCCTTGATGATCTCGAGGATCTGCGGCGCGTAGCGGTCGCCGTCCTCCAGCCAGAACGACTGACTCTGGGGGGCGACCACGTACGCGTCGCCGAAGATCCGCTGCGCCTCGGGGGTGACGAAGCCCAGGGCGCCACGGTTGGCGCGCAGCTGCGTCTCGTTGTCGTAGTAGGCGGGCAGCGACCCGCCCTCTCCCCCGCCGTGCAGCCAGACGATCAGCGGGCGCTTGCCGGCGTGGCGCACCGGCGAGTAGAGCCGATACTTCATGCCCGAGCGGGAGGTGCGGTAGCTGAACGAGTCGACCTCGGGATTGACCAGCCGGCCCTGCACGAACTCGCTGACCGTGACCGAGCGGCCGTCACGCAGCCGGATCGGCGCGTTCTGGGTGATCGTGTAGGTCAGGTCGAAGCGCACGTTGCGGCCCCGGGCCGCGGCCCAGCCGAGCGTGGCGCCGCCGGTCTGGCCCTCGGCGTAGCTCAGCTCCAGCACGATGTCGCCGGCGTTGTCGACCTTGACGGCGGTCACCGCGCGGTCGAGGTCGTACGTGCCCAGCACGGTGTCGCCGGCCGCGAGCGGGCTGCTGGCCTTGGCGTGCACGGTGAAGCTGCCGGTGGTGAGGCTGGACCGGTCGATCGGGCCGAGCTTGGCCGCGGCGAGCGTGATCGAGACGACCTGCTCGCCGCCGTCGAGCACCTCGGCGTCGAGGCGGAACCGGAGCTTCCGGCTGATGGACGGCGCCGCCTGGGCGAGAGCGGCGCCGGGCAGGGCGAGGCCGGCGACGGCACCCGCGCCCACGGCCAGAACGGAACGACGACTGACGGCCACAGAAGACTCCTCGTCGTGATCATTGTGTTTCCAGCGTGTTGCATCGAGATCGGTCTATCACAGATCCACTGAGCACCGGAAGAGTCAGCCGACGGGGTCGAACTTCGGGTTCTGGATCCAGTCGCCCAACTTCCCGTTGGCGTCGACCGGATAGGCCCCGGCGATGTAGCGCAACTTGACGCCGCCCGGGAAGGCGATCTCGTTCTCGTTGGGTTTGGGCGGTGTGAGGCCGATGTTCGCCAGGGTCGCCTCGACGTCGATGCCACCCGGCACGATCAGGGTGTAGCGGTAGGTCGGCTTCGGCCAGTCCCTCTGCAGCTCCGGGTTGCGCGTGGTGCCGACGAACGCGGAGCGGTTGTGCGCGGGCGGTTCGAACACATACCGGCCGAGGTCCACGTTGGTCGCGTCCCGGGGGCCGAACCCCTGCTTGAAGATGTCCTCCGGGTTGCGCGCGTCCACGCGGTAGAGCGGCTCGGCCGAGTCCCGCCAGACCGGCGTCGGCTGGATGTCGTCCACCGCGACGCTGTCGTTGACGGCCACCGCGAGCCGCGGGTCCGGCGGCGGGGCGACCACGCCGTCGAGCTGGCGGCCGGCCTCCTCGAACGCCTCGTCGACGGGGTTCCCGGGCCCGAAGATCCCGTCACCGAACTCGTCGATCTTCTCGCCGAACGCGTTGACGCCGTCCTGCAGGTCGTCGAGCCAGCCCGGCGTGAGGCCCGCCTCGTCGAGGGTGTTCCAGCCCTCGTTCGCGGTGTCCCGGAGCCAGTCCTCGGCGGCCTCGCCCGCTTCGTACAGGCCCTCACCGACGTTGTTGGCGCCCTTGGCCACGCTCTCGAAGAAGCCGTCTTCGTCGTCGTCCCCGGGTCCCCCGGACATCGCGTCGGCGTTGGCGGCGAGCACCCCGTTGAGATTGGTGGCCACACCGGCGGCGAAGTCGTTCTGGAAGGTCGTCCGCAGCGGCTCGGGAAGCAGGCTCATCAACCCGTACAGGGGCGCGTTGGCCGCGATGCTGTTCACGTACTCCGTCTTCGTACCGCGGACGGCCTGCTCGAACCTCGAGGCGCGGGCCGCGGCCGTACCCATCCCCGAAGCCAGCGCGTGCCACCGGCCGGTGTCCTGCACCTTCGCCGAATAGTCCTGCCCCACCTGGTCGGGCCAGCTCGCCAGCGACATCCGGCCGGCGCCCTCGACCCCCGTCGCGGCCGTCGTCAACGCGTCCCGCGCGCCCGCCCACCCCGTGGCCAGCTGCGCGACCACATCCTCATCGGTCTCCGGCCACTCGACCATGCCCTCGACCGCGGTCCACAACCCGAACCCGTCCGCCGGACGTGCGATCCCCATCCCTCGATTGTGGAGATTTCCGGGCCTCGCCCCGGCCGGTGGCCGGTTGCGGTCAGGCGCGCGCGGCCAGGTCGGCGCCCGGGATCGTCACACTGACCGGCCCACCCGGGTTGAGCTGCAAGGACTTGCCGGCCAGCGCGGCGGCGATCTCCCGGCCGGTGCGCCGCTGCCACTGCGTCCAGGCCGGCGGCAGCGCCTGCTCCGAGGTGTACGCCTGCACCGTCCCGTCCCGCACGTAGAGGTCGGTGCCGCCGGGCTCCCGCGCGAACAGGAACAACTCCCCGTCCAGGACCGCGTCCAGCAACGACTCCTCCGGCCCCGTGTTGGTGGCGGCTCGCTGCAGGGCGGCCTCCAGGGCATTCCCGGGTACGGGCAGACGGAGCGCCTGCGGCGACGGACGGTAGTTCGGGTTGGCGCGGTACTCGCCCAGCTCACCGGCGGCGTCCACGTGGAAGCCGCCCCGGACCGCCCAGCCCGGCACCCGCCCGTCCGGGTCGACGGCGGGATCGAGCA
The DNA here is from genome assembly GCF_040682035.1 of Actinoplanes sp. NPDC051470. Lineage (NCBI taxonomy): Bacteria > Bacillati > Actinomycetota > Actinomycetes > Micromonosporales > Micromonosporaceae > Actinoplanes > Actinoplanes sp. NPDC051470. Next base: position 31,486 of record NZ_JBFBAA010000047.1, on the reverse strand, counting down.
CGTACAGCCACGCGCCGGGCTGCCGGCGGGCCCGTTCACGCAGCTCGTCGGTGATCTCCGGCGGCCCGCTCAGCTCGGCCGGAAGGTCGGGTTCGGGATCCACTCGCCCAGGTTTCCTCTCTCGTCTCAGGGGTCCACCGGCCGTACGCGTAGGAAGCCCCGCGCCGCATTGTCCTCGCCCTGGTCGTACAGGTCGGCGCAGACGTGACCGAGGCCGGCCATGTCGGCGCAGGTGCCCGGCACCCCGGCGGCCGACTGTTTCATCGCCTCCGCGGCCTCGTACTGCCGCTGGAAGATGTCGGCCAGGGTACCCGTGCGGATGCCGCCCTCGCCGGTCGTGATCATCGTGTGCTGGGCCCCCCAGGCGGTGCCGAACTCCCGCCCGTGCCCGTCGATCCGGTCCATCGCCGACCGATCGGCGGTGTACCGATCCAGGCCGTCCGGGCTGGTCATCGGAACGCCTTGACCTGGTGCAGGAACGGATCGAAGTCCAGGTCGGCCTCGCGTGCCGTGGCGCCGGCCGGCAGCAGGTCACGCACCAGCTCGAACACCTGCCGCTGAGCATCCGCGGTGGCCGCCTCGAGCGTGGCGGTGATTCCCCGGGCCAGGGCCCGCGAGTCGGGTTGCCGGTAGATGCGCGGATCGAGCCGCAACTCCCGCAACTCACCACGCGCCCCGACCACCACCATGATCAGCCCGTCCGGCGACTCGGCGCGGGCACTGATTCCCGCCATGCCCTGCTGCACGGCCCGCACCGAGTCGGCGAGCCGCCGAATCCTCGACTCCTCCATGCCGTCGAGTGTGGAGATCCCCGGGCGCGGGTCACCGGCGTTGGCCGGTTGCGGTCACCGACGTCTCGGTGTCAGGGCTCCAGAACTACTGCGACCAGACCGGAATCAGTTCCCACACACAGCAGACCGCCCGGGGCGAGCGCCAGTTCCGTGATCGACGCCTCCAGGTTGAGTTCGGTCATCAGGCGCTCGCTGGTCAGATCCCAGATCCGCACCGCGCCGTCTTCACTGGCCACGCAGAGCAGGTCTCGGCCGGCCAGGCTGCACGCCAGGAGGTCGTTGATGTACAGGGGATGCCTCGTGAACGGGACCGTGACCGGCTCACCGGTCCGGACCGCGGGCCGCGGCCCGGTGCTGGGTCTCCAGGTCGGTGCCGAGCGGCGGCAGCTTCCTGCCGTTGCCCGCTCCGCCCGGTGACGGCGGTGAGCGCCGCCGGCAGCGCCTTGGCGAAGGCCTTGTCGTACGCCGGCTCCTGCGACCGCGCGGACGTCAGGAACCAGAGGTTCGTCCACTGATCGCCGGACAGGGCCTTCGCCACCCGCCGCAGAGCGATCTGCCCGGCCTCGGCCGCGCCCGCGCCGCCGTAACAGGTGTCGATGATCAGCAGGAGATGGCGGACTCCCCCGTTGACCAGGACGCGCACCAGTTCCTCGGTGGGCAGTGCCGTCCCGGCGGGGTCGTCGGGATCGGTGTCCCAGCACATCAGGTAGTGCCGGTCGTCGACGACACCGTGGCCGGCGAAGTAGACCACCAGAAGATCGTCGCCGATGGACTCGTCGCGGCACCAGAATCTCAGCCGTTGCCGGATGGAGTCGGCGGACTCGTACTCGCCGAGGCCACGCAGCGCCTGGCGGTATCCGAAGTCCGCGAACACACGGGCCACCGCCTCAAGGTCGTGGTCAACGCCGGGGAGTGGCGCTGCCCCCGGCTCGCGGAACCGGCCCGTCCCCAAGGTGATGACATATCGTCGCTGCTCCGAGTCATTCACCTTCCTGTCTGACGAACGGCTCGGCTATTGACAGACGTCACTGGTCGATCGTTGGATGTTACCTGGAGGTAACATCATGATCACCGCGTTCGTCACGGCCCTGGTTCTGGCGGTTCCGCTGGCCGGCGGGGGTGCCCCCGAGGCCGCGTGCGCGGCGCCGACCCCGAGCGCCACCCAGCCGGGATACCTGGTGGCCGATCCGCGGTGCGACCTCGACGGCACGCCGTTCGTCGCGCTCGACGGCGCGACCGTGCACACCGGCATCCACCGGGGCGCGGCCTACCGGATCGAGGTGCCGCGGCGCTGGAACGGCCAGCTGGTCGACTATGCCCACGGCTATCGCGGCACCGGCGCCGTGGTCTACGTCGACAATCCGGCGTTGCGGGCCCACTACATCGCCCGCGGGTTCGCCTGGGCGGCCTCGAGCTACGCGACCAACGGCTACGACGTGGGCCAGGGTGTTCGCGACGCCTCGGCGCTGATCGACGTGTTCCGGCAGGTCACCGGGCGGCGGGCGAAGGCCGTCTACATGACCGGGGCGTCCATGGGTGGTCACGTCACGGCCGTGGCCATCGAGAAGCACCCGTCGGCGTTCGCCGGGGCGATGCCCTACTGCGGCGTGCTCGGCGACACCCGGCTGTTCGACTACTTCCTCGACGCGAACGTCACCGCCGCCGCGCTGGCCGGCGTCCCCATCGATTTCCCGCTCCGGCCACCGGCCGACTACCCGGATCAGTGGCGCGCCCAGGTGAACCGCGTCCTGCCCGCCCTGGGCGTCAGCACCGGACGGCCGCCGGCCCTGACCGCCGCCGGTCGCACCTGGTCGGAGGTGGTGGAACGGCGCTCCGGCGGGGTGCGGCCGGGCTTCGACGGCTCATTCGCGTACTGGAACGCCGTGCCGTCCCTCGCGCCGCTCAGCGACCTGCCGTTCCTCTTCGGCCTCTATCCCGGGCTCACCGGCGGCACCTCGAACATCGCCGACGGCAACGTCACCGACAACCGGTCGACGGTCTACCGCAGCACCGACCGGCTCTGGCCGACCCCGGCCGAGTGGCGGCTCAACGCCGAGGTGCTGCGGGTGCGGCGGACCGACTCGGCCGACCCCGGGCTCAGCGGCGTCCCCCGCGTCAACGGCAAGCCGCCCGTGCCGGTGCTGTCGATGCACGACATCGGCGACCTGTTCGTCCCGTTCTCGATGGAGCAGGTCTACGCCCAGCGCGCCGCCGCGAACGGCCGCTCCCGCCTGTTCGTGTCCCGCGCCGTCCGCGGCGTCGGCCACTGCGACTTCACCCAGCCCGAACTGCAGAAAGGCTTCGACGACCTGGTGACCTGGGTACGCACGGGCCACCGCCCCGGCGGCGACGCGATCCTCGACCGCCGGGTGGTCGCCGGCCCCCGCTTCGGCTGCCGCTACACCGTCGGCACCCGACCCGCCTTCGTGGCGCCCGCCTGCTGACCATCCGCGCCCGGCTGATCGATAATGGCCGTATGGCCAACCTCGTCCTCGACGTCGAACAGCCGTCCCGACCGGCGCTGAGGCTGGAGGTCGCCGGGCGCGGGCTGCTGGTGCTGCGTCACGACGACACGGTCACCCTGATGGCCCGGGTCGACGACAACCACTACGGCGTCGAGTACGCGATGACCGGTCACTACCGCTCGCCGGTCCCACCCATCCGGGCCGCACACGCGGCGGCTGTCGGTGCCGCATCGCCGGCCCGGTGGGCGTACCATTTCGCCGCCTCCTTGACCGGCGGCCCGTTGCACACCGGCCGCTGGGCGATCAGTGTCGAGGTCCCCCGCCTGCGCCCGACCGAGAGATGGGCCGAACTACTGCTGCCCCAGCCCCAGGGTGAGATCGACTGGTTCATGGACAACGGAGCCTGGCAGATCCTGCCGCTTCATCCGCTGGCGAGCGTGGACGCCGGTCGGGTCAAGGCGTACCGGAAGCAGGCCAGGGACGGAATCCTGCCGCCCGTCCTGCTGTGGTGGGTCAGCGGGCTCGACTGCTACGTCGTGTTGGACGGCCACGACCGGCTCGTCGCGGCCCTCGCCGAAGACCGCGAACCGCCGCTGCTCGCCCTCTCCTCGGTCGACACCGATCAGGTCGCCCGCGACACCGAGGACGCGCTGAGCCGCTACACGACAACCACGCAAGGCCTGGACCGCCAGATCACCGCCGGCAGCCCGGGCGCCGAGGCCGCCCTCGTCGCCGTCGACCGCAGGCTCGCCGACACCCTGCAAACCATCGAATCCCGCTACGGCACCACCCGCGCTTGGCCACTGCGCGGCGGCACCCCACAGTGGAACGCCCTGGCCCGGGAGCACTTGCCCGCCTGGCCCTCAGGACTCATCGGCCTCCAAGCCTGAGGTGAACAGCAGTTCCTCGTCCGGGGCGGGATCGGGGAAGCGAGGCGTTGACGCGGCGATCCGCTCGGCGAAGTTGGGGTGCGCGGTGGCCAAAGCAGCTGCCGGACGGAAGACTGGTGCGATGGTGGAGTCATGACGGCGGCGACGCGGCTCGCGCGCGTCGTCGTGGTGCCCGACCCGGACGCCGACGCGCAGGAGCGGGACGAACTCGTGCGGCGGCTGCGCGCCGAGGTGGCCGAGCAGGAGTTCGACCTCGTCGCCGATCCGGCGGCCGGGCCCGTGCCGGACGGCGCCAAGGCCGCCGACCCGGCCGGTGTGGACTCCCTGATCATCGCGCTGGCCGCGTCGGGCGGGGTGCTGACCAGCCTGATCGCCGGGCTGGACACGGGCGACGCCGACATCGACGGCGACGGCCTCGTCTCGGTCGACGACGCGCACGAGTACGTGCGGCACCGGCTGGCCGGCCAGCCACAGCGGCAGAGCCCGCGCAAGTGGGAGTTCGACGTGCAGGGCCGGATCGTGCTCGCCCGCTCGGCCGTTCGACCGCGGCGGTCCCTCCGGCCGCGGCACCGCCGGCCGTTCTGCCTCCGCGCCCGTGGCAAGCCGACGACGGTCCGGGCATACCCGTGGTCCGCCGGCCGGGCTGGTGGGCCACGCTCGCGCTGATGGCGATCAGCACCGCCCTGGCCTCGGCGACGCCGTCGTGGCCGCGGCCATCGCCGGTTGCGCGTGGGGAGTCGCCTACACGGTGGCGGAGGTGGTCGGTGGCCGGACGTCGGCGCGCCGGCACGAGCCATTCCTGCGCTGGGCGCAGTCGCTCGGCACGGTGGCCATCCCGTCCGGGCCGCGTCAATTCCTGCGCGGGCTGGCCGAATCGGTCCCGCTGAACGTCGGTCTCGCTCTGGCCGTGTCCGGGGCGACCGCTGCTCTCGCCTCCCCGTGGTTCGACTCCGAGGGCCGGAAACACCTGTTCCAGCTCACCTTCGTCGTGCTGGCCACCGTGCCGGTAGCGGTGTATCTGCGCCGCTCGAAGAGGCCGAACTGACCGCGATCAGAAGGTGGCGATCGGGTTGACGGGGCTGCCGGAGGTGCCGGCGAGGCGGACCGGGGCGACGGCGAGGTGGAAGTCCCACTGGGCGAGGTCGGCCGCCGTTGTCGCGCAGGCCTCCAGGTCGCAGTTGTCGAGCAGCCACAGGCCCATCGCGACGAGGCTGACGGCGTGGACCGGCATCAGGACGTCGTCGTACCCGGATGGTTGAACGTCCTGCGGGGTGTCGGCGCCGATCAGGGCGACCTCCCGGTCGCGGAACCAGGGCAGGCAGGACGCGTGCCAGCCGGCCTGGGTGATACCGCCGGCCGGGCCGTTCTCGTGCCGGGCCCGGCCGTAGCCGGTTCGCAGGAGCACCGCGTCGCCGGATCGGACGCGCACGCCCTGGCGGCGTTCGGCCTCCTCGAGATCCTCGGGGTGCACGCCCTCGCCGGGTTCCAGCCACGGCACGTCGCGGACCTTGGCCACGTCCAGCAGGACCCCGCGCGTGACGATTCCGTTCGCCGCCGCCGTGACGGCCGCCCACGCCGATCCGGTTGTGGCGTCGACCAGGGAGTGTGGCCGGCCGTTGTACATCGCGCCGTCCCAGAAGAGGTGGCACGGCGAGTCGAGGTGGGTGAGCGTGTTGCCGTGGAACATGAGGCCGAGCCGCTCGTTCGAGAAGCCCCAGCGCCGGTCGGCGTGGAAGGCGGGCGGCATGTTCTCGGCGCCCGGCATGTCGGCGGCGCACGGGCACGTCGTGGTCGACCGCTCCATGTCGTCCGGCACGCCGACCTCCCAGGCACAGGACACGCTCCGGCCGTGGCGGACGGCCCGGGCCGCGGCCAGGCGGACGTCGTCGGTGATCAGGTTCAGGGTGCCGAGCTCGTCGTCGTCGCCCCACCGTCCCCAGTTCGACAGGGTGTCGAAGTACCCGAGCACGTCGTCCTGGGTGGGCATCACGTGGGTAGGTTAACGCGAGTAGGCCGCTGTGCCCCGGACACGCCCGGGGCACAGCGGCGGAGCGTCACAGCCAGGGGCCGGGGCGCCAGCCGGTGGTGGCGGACCGGGTTCCGGCGGCGGGCACGTCCTCGGGCGACGGGCCCTGACAGAACCGGTCGCGGGCCGGGAGCTGGCCGCTGACCAGGAACCCGGTGGCGATGGCGTCGGTGCACGGGCCGGACCGGATGCCGTAGATGCCGTGACCGCCGGCGTTGACGGTGACGAACGCGGCCCGGTGGCCGAGGGCCCGGCGCAGGCCGTACCCGTTGCGGTAGGAGGTTGCCGGGTCGCGCAGGTTCTGCAGGATCAGGACGTTGCGCGGTCCCCGGTCGGTCACCTTGACGGGCGGCTCGACCGGCCGGTGGGCCCAGAACGCGCAGGGCCAGATGTTGGCGGGCATGCCGGCCGTGGCCGGGTAGGCGCGGCGGCTGGCGGCGGAGGCGCGGGCGTACACGTTGGTGTCACGCGGCCAGCTCACGTCGCCGCAGACGATCCCGTACAGCACGGCGAGCGAGTTGTCCCAGGCCGGCTCGGCGAGGGCGGCCCCGGCCGTGGGCGGGCTCGCCGGATCCGAGAACTCCTGCCAGAACCGCGCGAGATCACCGAAGGACCGGTCGTCGTAGAGGCCACCGCGGGTCTGCTCGCGGAAGATGTTGCCGGTGATGGTGATCCCGGGCAGTTCGACCGGCGAGTGGTCCAGCCGCCGGGCGATCCGGTAGTAGGTGCGTTCGACCTCCCGCGGCGTGGCGCCGAGGTGGTAGACGTCGTCGCGGGCCGCGGCCCACTTGGTGAAGTCGGGCAGCCGCAGCGCCACCGCCTCACCCCAGCTGCTCCAGACGCCGTACCACACCCGGGCCGGGTCGACCGCGCTGTCCAGCACGATCCGGTCGGTGCGCTGCGGGAACAGCGAGACGTAGACCGCGCCCAGGTACGTGCCGTAGGAGTACCCGAGGTACGAGAGCTTCGGCTCGCCGAGCGCGGCGCGGATGCTGTCCATGTCGCGGGCGGTGTTGGCGGTGGTGATGTGCGGCAGCAGGTCGCCGGCGGTGGCGGCACACCGGCGCGCGGTGTCGCGGGCGAAGGCGATGTTGCGGTTGATCGAGCCGTCCGGCGCCGGATAGGGCAGGACCAGGTCGAACGTGGTGGTGTCGGGCAGGTCGCAGCTGATCGGCGTGCTCTGACCCACGCCGCGCGGGTCGAACCCGATCAGGTCGTAGCGGTCGAGGACGTCGGCGGGCAGGGTCTCGGCGAGGAACAGCGGCATGTCCAGGCCGCTGCCGCCGGGACCGCCCGGGTTGAGCAGCATGATCCCGCGGCGTTTGGCCGGGTCGGCCGCCTTGAGCCGGGAGACGGCGACGGTGATCGACCGGCCGCGCGGGGCCCGGTAGTCGAGCGGCACGCGCAGGTCGGCGCACTCCAGACCGGTGCCGGGCGCGCCGGCGCACGGCGCCCAGCTCGGGCCGGGGGCGGCCTGTGCCGCCGTGGCGGGAGCGAGCGGTACGAGGACGGTGGCGGTGACGAACAGAGCGAGCATCCGTTTCATCGAGATACCTCCATCTCTGCGATGGTGTCGCATCGCCGCCACCGGACCCGAGCTGGGGTTAGGCTCCCGGGATGATTGATCGAATGCCATTCGGCGCGACCGGGCACGAGTCGAGCCGGGTGATCTTCGGCGCCGCGGCCCTGGGCAGCGTCACCAAGGCCGACGCCGACCGCACGCTCGACCTGCTGCTGCGGCACCACATCAACCACATCGACGTCGCCGCCGGCTACGGCGACGCCGAGCTGCGGGTGGCGACCTGGCTGCGCCGTCATCCGGGCGAGTTCTTCCTGGCGACCAAGACCGGCGAGCGGACCTACCGCGGCGCGCGGGAGGAGATCCGCCGGTCGCTGGACCGCCTCGGGGTCGACCGGATCGACTCGATCCAGCTGCACAATCTCGTCGACGTCATCGAGTGGGAGACCGCGCTGGGGCCGAACGGCGCTCTCGAGGCGGCGATCGAGGCGCGCGAGGAGGGTCTGGTGCGCTTCATCGGCGTGACCGGGCACGGGTTGTCGGTGCCCGAGATGCACCGCCGCAGCCTGGAGCGGTTCCCGTTCGACTCCGTGCTCGCGCCCTACAACTTCGCCCAGATGGGCGACCCGCGGTACGCGGAGACGTTCGAGGCGCTGGCCGCGGTGTGTGCCGAGCGGCAGGTCGCGCTGCAGACGATCAAGAGTCTGGCGTTGCGTCGCTGGGAGGGCCGGCCCAAGTCGGCGTCCACCTGGTACGAGCCGCTGCGTGATCAGGCCGACATCGACCTGGCTGTGCACTGGGTGCTCGGCCGCCCGGAGGCGTTCCTGCTGACCACCGGCGACGTGGAGATCCTGCCGCGGCTGCTCGACGCGGCCGAGCGGTACCAGCAGCGCCCGTCCGACGCGGCGATGGGCGACCTGGTGGCGCGGCGTGAGGTGGAGCCGCTGTTCGTCTGACGGATTCCGGCCTTCTCAGCCGGGACGGGCCGCGCCCGGTGAGACGCGGCCCGCACCAGGTCCCGTCGATCAGCCGCTACGACGGTTGCCGTACTGGCGAGGGCTCTGCACGGTGCCGGATCGCCCGACGCCGTGGCCCTTCGTACCCCCGGCGTGGGTGGGGGTGCCCTTGCCCTTGGACCGCCGCGCCGCCCGGTTCTCGAAGGGCTGCGGCAGCTCCTCGGATTCCGCCTCGGCGTCGGCGGTGGGTTCGGCGTCGCTGGTGGCGTCGGTCATCAGTGTCTCCTCGTGCTGTTCCGGACCGGACTGCTCGCTGCGGACCGTGAAGCATGGTCGCGCGATAAGCAGACGGTAGCGTGCACGCTCAGGTGATCACGGTGAGGTCGGCGGTGAAGTCGCGGTCCAGGGGAAAGACCGGGCGAAGAACATTCCGGTACGCCAGCCGGGCCAGATGCTGGTCGACGCCGCCCGGCGTGAGCGCGAGCATCCAGTCCCCCGCCGCCTCGAACAGCTCCGGCTCCAGGTAGCCGATCTTCACGGTGACCAGGTCGGCCGACCGCACGTCGACGCCGAGCCGCTGGTAGGAGGCCAGCAGGCGGTACTGCATGCGCCGTGAGGTGAGAAAGACACTCAACCCGGCGATGCGTACGCTGACGCAGCGCCCGCCGTCCGGGTCGTCGGCGACGGCCTCCAGGACGCCGTCGAGCTGGACCGGGCCGGGGTCGCGGCCGTCGATCCGCCCACCGGCCGTCACCCGCACCGGCGAGCCGATCGCCACACCGTCGAGTGACGCGACCGCGGCCGGGTCGGCCAGCGACGCGAAGACCGCCCGCCGTGACGAGTCGCGGGCCAGCATCCGCGACAGCGCGTAGGTGACGTCGTCGGCCCCGCCCGCGCCGGGGTTGTCGCCGGAGTCGCTGATGAAGAACGGTCGCCGGGCATCCGGGGCCAGGGCGGCGTCGAGGCACTCGTCCATCGTGCCGGTGGGCGCGACGAACGCGAACTCGTCCCGCGCGGCCCAGAACCGCTCCCCCAGCTCCCGGGCGGCGCCGGCGACCGCGGCCCGGTCGTGGCCGGTGACCACGACGGCGCCCCGGCAGCGGGGCTGGTCGGCCCAGGCGAATCCGATCCAGACGGCCGCGTCGATGATCTCGGGCCGCGCGGTGAGCGCCGGGATCCGGGCGTAGAGCCCCCGGGCCGGCTCGTCGCGGGTGCTGGTCTGCTCGCCCGGCAGCAGGATCGGCACGTGGACGAGGGCCTTGTGCGGGCGTGACCCGCGGCGCAGTGCCTCGACCAGGTTGCGGGCGGCGCGCTCGCGGGTCTCCCACACGTCCACGTGCGGGGCGGTGCGATAGCAGGTGAGCAGGTCGCAGGCGTCGAAGAGCACCCGGGAGACGTTGCCGTGCAGGTCCATCGCCGTGGAGATCAGCGGCTCCGGACCGATCGCCGTCCGGATCGCGGTGACCAGGTTGCCCTCGGCGTCGTCGAGCCCGGGAACGCTCATCGCGCCGTGGAAGTCGAGCAGGAAGCCGTCCACCGGTCCGGCGGCGGCGATCTCCTCCTTCCAGGCGTGGTAGGCCGACGCCTCGACCGCTCCGCCGGGAAGCGCCCGGGCGTGCACCAGCGGCACCCACTCGACGCCGGACGCCCAGGGCGCGGTCAGCCAGTCGTAGCGGGCCAGCAGCTCGGAACCCCGGGTTACCTCGAAGTCGGCGGCGGTGCTCAGGTGGGGCGAGAACGTGCTGGACTCGATGTGGATGCCGCCGACGGCGATGCGCATACGCGGGCTCCTCAGGACGGGCGCACGTCGGCGCTCGACCGCAGCAGATGCCCGAGGCCGGTCAGGGCCGCGTCGGGGCCGGCGGTGCTGGCCTCGATGGTCAGCGACCCGGTCAGCGACGGCAGGCAGCGCTCGTAGAGCACGCCCTTGGCGGCGGCCACGTAGACGCCCAGGCTGGACAGCGCGCCGCCGATGACGACGGCGTCGGGGTTGAGGAAGTTGACCAGGCCGCTGAGGGCCACCCCGAGCAGGCGGCCGGCCTCGCGCACAGCGGCGACGACGGCCGGATCGCCGTCGTGGACGGCCACGATGAGCTCGCCGAGTCCTGGTGAGCCAAGGCCGGGCGAGCCGACGCTGGCCGAGCCGAGCTGGCGGGTCAGGGCGGCGCCGCTGGCCACGGTCTCCAGGCAACCGCGGCTGCCGCAGGAGCACTGCCGTTCGCCGCTGTCGGCGACCCGCACGTGGGTCACGTCGCCGCTGAGGCCGCCACCGCCGCGGAAGATGCGGCCGCCGGTGACCAGGCACGCGCCGATGCCCGTACCCGCCTTCACATAGATCATGTCGTCGGTGTCGTAGCCCCGGGTGACGTACTCGCCGATCGCCGCCGCCTTGGCGTCGTTGTCCACGAGCATCGGCCCGTCGAAGCGGTCGAAGGCGACCGACAGGTGTTCGGCCGGGTCGACGCCGCTCCAGCCGGGCATCCGGGCCGGACCGACCACGCGTCCGCTCGGGAACTCGACCGGGCCGGGCAGCGCCACCCCGACACCGAGCAGCGGCTCGCCGGCGACCAGGGAGGCGAACGTGCGGAAGACGGCGGCGGGACCGTCGGCGATGTCGATCGGCACCTCTTCGACCCCGCGCAGCACCCCGCCGGCCTGGTAGAGCCCGACCCGGGCGTGCCGGCCGCCGAGCTCGGCGACGGCGTACACCCCGTCGGTGTCGCGCAGGCGCAGGATCCGCGGCCGGCGGCCCCCGGTGGACCGGCCAACGCCCTCCTCGAGCACGACGCCCTCTTCGAGCAGCCGGCGCACCACGGCGGTGACGGTGGAGGGGGCGACCTGGAGCGCGTCGACGAGGTCGCTCCGCGAGGTGGCCGCGCCACTGGCCAGCAGCCCGAGCGCCTGCGCGCGCAGCGTGGCGGGGATCGATGGGGGCACGGTCGCCAACTTCGGTCGGAGCGGCCAGAGGCTTTGAACGTAGCACGGCAGAAGTAACCGAAATAAGTGTCTATTTTTCGTTGACCTGAAACTTTGGTGGGCTTACGTTCTCGGCGTCACGTATGGGAGGAACGGTCATGAGAAGACTGTTGGCGGCGGCCGGTGCGATCACCTTGGCCGCGAGCCTCACGGCCTGCACCGGCGGGACGACGCCGGATGACGGCCAGGGCGCGAGCAAGGACAGCGCGACCGTGGCCTTCCGTACACCCAACTGGATCTTGCCGATCTCGGCGCCCGGCTTCACCCAGGGCGAGAACGCGATCTTCACCCAGGCCCAGTACCGGCCGTTGTACGCCTACCGGCTGGACGGCTCGGCGCAGTACAACATCGACGCGCGGCGCTCGCTGGCCGAGGCGCCGGTGGTCAGCAACGGTGGCAAGACGCTGACCATCACGCTGAAGGACAACAAGTGGTCCGACGGCACCCCGCTCACGACCAAGGACGTGCAGTTCTGGTTCGAGCTGGTGAGCGCCAACAAGGACAAGTGGGCGTCGTACCGCAAGGGTGGCTTCCCGGACAACGTCACCAAGTGGTCGGTGACGAACGACAAGACGCTCGTGCTGACCACGACGACGGCATACAACACCGCGTGGTTCGTGGACAACCAGCTCAACCGCATCACTCCCCTGCCCGCGCACGCGTGGGACAAAGAGGGTCAGGCGAGCAAGCCCGAGGGTGCGAAGAAGGTCTTCGAGACGCTCACCGCGGCGGCCAAGGACCCCAAGACGTACGACTCCAACCCGCTGTGGAAGACCAACAGCGGCCCCTGGAAGCTGGCCCGGTACGTGCCCAACGGCGAGGTGACCCTGGCCGCGCAGCCCACCTACACCGGCGCCGACAAGCCCAAGCTGGCCACCGTCGTGCTGCGGCCGTTCACCGGTGACGACGCCGAGTTCAACGTGCTGCGGGCCGGCCAGATCGACTACGGGTACGTGCCGGCGGCCAACGTGTCGCAGAAGTCGTACCTGGAGTCCAAGGGCTACCGGGTCGCGCCCTGGTACGGCTGGTCCATCACCTACCTCCAGCTCAACTACCACAACCCGAGGAGCGGGGCGCTGTTCAAGCAGCCCTACCTGCGGCAGGCCATGCAGATGCTGATCGACCAGCCGTCGATCAGCAAGGTGATCTGGTCCGACACCGCCGCCCCGACCTGCGGGCCGGTGCCGCCGAAGCCGGGCACCACCGGTGCCACCGGCTGCGCCTACACGTTCGATCCGGCCGCCGCCAAGCAGCTCCTGGAGACGCACGGCTGGAAGGTCACCCCGGACGGGCAGACCACCTGCCAGGCCGCCGCCCAGTGCGGCGAGGGCGTGACCGCGGGCCAGGCGCTGACCTTCACGGTGACCAGCCAGACCGGGTTCGCCGCCACCACCAAGATGTTCGCCGAGATCAAGTCGCAGATGGCCAAGCTCGGCATCACGCTGGACATCAAGGAGGTCCCCGACTCGGTGGCGGTCACGCCGGCCTGCAAGCCGGCCGACGCGACCTGCACCTGGGACATGTCGTTCTTCGGCTCGCAGGGCAGCTGGTACTACCCGGCGTTCGCCAGCGGCGAGCGGCTGTTCGCCACCGACGCCCCGGTGAACCTGGGCAGCTACAGCAACCCCGAGGCCGACCGGCTGATCGACGCCACCCAGTTCGCGGCCGGCGACGGCGCGAGCGAGCTCACGGCGTACAACGACTTCCTGGCCAAGGACCTGCCGGTGCTGTGGATGCCGAACCCGGTCTACCAGACCTCGGCCTACCGCTCGGGTCTGCAGGGTGTCGAGCCGCAGGACCCGATGAACGCCATGTACTTCCAGGACTGGTCCTGGAAGTAGCCATGGTCAGGTACCTCGTCACCCGGGTGGGGCAGGCGATCGTGGTGATCCTGCTGGTCACGGTGATCGCCTTCCTCATCCTGCACCTGCTGCCGGGCGGCGCCGCGCGGGCCACGCTCGGCAAGGAGGCGACGCTCGACCAGCTCGCCTCGTTCAACCACGAGATGGGCTACGACCGGCCCTGGTTCCAGCAGTACGGGATGTACCTGCTGCGGCTGGGGCGCGGCGACTTCGGCTACTCGTACCAGCTGAACCAGTCGGTGGTCGAGGCGATGGCCCAGCGGCTGCCCAAGACCATGGTCCTGTCGCTGCTGTCGACACTGCTGGCCGTGGTCGTGGCGATCCCGCTGGGCGTGATCCAGGCGGTACGGCGCAACCGGCCGGCCGATTACGTCATCACGTCGCTGTCGCTGCTGGCGTACGCGACACCGATCTTCTTCATGGGTCTTCTGCTGATCATCCTGTTCTCGCAGACCTGGCCGATCCTGCCGCCCGAGGCGCCGCAGGGCTTCACGGTGGGTGAGATGCTGGCCGACCCGGCCGGGCTGGTGCTGCCCGTGGTCACGCTGGCCATCGTCACCATCGCGGTCTACTCGCGCTACGTACGCTCGTCGATGGTCGACAACCTCAACGAGAACTACGTGCGGACCGCGCGCGGCAAGGGCCTGCCGGAATGGCGGGTGGTGCTGGTGCACACCCTGCGCAACGGGCTGTTCCCGGTCATCGGGCTGCTCGGTATGTACCTGCCCGCCCTGTTCAGCGGCGCGCTGGTGGTCGAGTCGCTGTTCAACTTCCCGGGCATGGGCCAGCTGTTCTGGCAGGCCGCCCTGAAGCGTGACTTCCCGGTCCTGCTCGGCGTCACCGTCGTCATCACGATCGCGACGATCGCCGGATCGCTGATCGCCGACCTGCTCTACGCGGCCGCCGACCCCCGGGTCCGGCTGCGCCGGGGCGCCTCATGAGCACCCTCGTCCCGCTGCGGCGCGGCCTCGGCGTCTTCGCGGAGAACCGCCTGGCCGTGGTCGGCGCCGGCATCTTCCTGGCCCTGGCCGCCCTGTGCTTCCTCGGCCCGCTGTTCTGGACCACCGACCAGGTGCACACCGACCTCGCCTCGGTGCACCTGCCGCCCGGGCCGGGACATCCGCTCGGCACCGACGGCGTCGGCTACGACCAGCTCGGCCGGCTCATGCTCGGCGGCCAGACGTCGATCATCGTCGGGCTGGCCGCCGGCCTGCTGGCCACCGTCGCCGGCACGATCTGGGGCGCGGTCGCCGGGTTCGCCGGCGGCTGGGTCGACGCGGCGATGATGCGGGTGGTCGACGCGATGATGTCGATCCCGGCGCTGTTCCTGTTCATGCTGCTCGCCGCGATCGTCACCCCGAGCGTCACGATGCTGATCGTGATCATCGGCGCGTTCGCCTGGCTGGGCCCGGCCCGGCTGGTCCGCGGCGAGGCGCTGAGCCTGCGCTCCCGCGAGTACGTGCAGGCGATGCGGGCGATGGGCGGCACCGGCGGGCGGGCGGTACGCCGCCACATCGTCCCCAACGCGATCGGCACGGTGATCGTCAACGCCACCTTCCAGGTCGCCGACGCGATCCTCTACGTGGCCTACCTGTCCTTCCTCGGCCTCGGCGTGCCCCCACCCGCGGCGAACTGGGGCGGGATGCTCTCCGACGGCCTCGCCGACACCTACAGCGGCCACTGGTGGCTGCTCTACCCGCCCGGCATCGCCATCGTCCTGATCGTGCTCGCGTTCAACTTCATCGGCGACGGGCTGCGGGACGCGTTCGAGGTCCGGCTGCGCCGGCGCTGAAGGGATCTGCCTGTGAACGAGCCCCTGCTCGAGCTGCGCGGCCTCGACACCGACATCGCGCTGCGGCGCGGCGCCGTGCACGCCCTCGACGGCGTCAGTCTCCAGGTGCTTCCCGGCGAGACGCTCGGCGTGGTCGGCGAGTCCGGCAGCGGCAAGACGATGACCGCGCTGTCGGTGATGGGCCTGCTGCCGCACGGTGGCCGGGTCACCGGCGGCGAGATCCTCTTCGAGGGACGCGACCTGCGGACGCTGCCTCCCGATGACGTTCGCCGGATCCGTGGCGTACGCATGGGAATGGTCTTCCAGGACCCGCTCACCTCGCTCAACCCGACCATGCGCATCGGCACCCAGGTCGCCGAACCGCTGCGCGTGCACTTCGGCACCGGCAAGGCCGAGGCTCGGGAACGCGCGATCGACATGCTGCGCCGGGTCGGCATGCCCCGCCCCGACCGGATCGCCGACAACTACCCGCACGAGCTGTCCGGCGGCATGCGGCAGCGGGTGGCGATCGCGATGGCCCTGATCTGCTCGCCGCGGCTGCTGATCGCCGACGAGCCGACCACCGCGCTCGACGTCACCACCCAGCGGCAGATCCTCGAACTGATCGACGACCTGCGCGCGGAGTTCGGGATGGCGGTCATCCTGGTCACCCACGACCTGGGGGTGATCGCGGGCCGCGCCGACCGGGTCGCCGTCATGTACGCCGGGCGGGTGGTCGAGACGGCCGTGACCAGCTCACTGTTCCGCTCCCCCAAACACCGCTACACCGAGGCGTTGCTGGAGTCGCTGCCCGAGGAGGCGCGTGGCGAACGCCTCTACAGCATTCCCGGCCTGCCGCCCGACCTGTCCCAGCCGATGACCGGCTGCCGTTTCGCGCCCCGCTGCCGGCATGTGACCGACGCTTGTCGCCTGTCTGAGATCCCGCTGTCCGGTGCCGAGCACCAGTTCGCCTGCATCCACCCGGCCTCCGGTCGCGCCGCCGCGGGCGTACCGCTGCCTTCGCCCGCGCGCTCCTTCTCGGACGCCCCTGTTCTGTCGGTCCGCGACCTGGTCAAGAACTACCCCGTGCGCCGTGGTGGCGGCCAGGTCAGCGCCGTCGCCGGCGTCTCCTTCGACGTCGCCCCCGGCGAAACCTTCGGCCTGGTCGGCGAATCCGGCTGCGGCAAGTCCACGGTGGGCCGGCTCGCCGTCGGCCTGGAGCGCCCGAGCGCCGGTCAGATCGTTCTCGAGGGTACGGACATCGCCGCGCTGACCGGCCGCGAACGCCGCCGCATGCACCGCGAGGTGCAGCTGATGTTCCAGGACAGCTACGCCGCCATGAACCCGCGGATGCGCGTCGACGCCATCCTGGCCGAACCCCTGGAGATCCAGAAGGTCGGCGACCGCCGCGCCCGCATCGCCACCCTCCTCGACCAGGTGGGCCTGTCCCGCCAGGTCCTGGAGCGCTACCCGCACGAGTTCTCCGGCGGCCAGCTCCAGCGCATCGGCCTGGCCCGGGCCCTGGCCCTGCACCCCCGCCTGATCGTCGGCGACGAGCCGGTGAGCGCCCTCGACGTGTCGATCCAGGCCCAGGTCCTCAACCTCATGCGCGACCTGCAGAAAGACCTCGGGCTGGCGTACGTCTTCATCAGCCACGACCTGTCCGTCGTCGACTACATGGCCGACCGCATCGGCGTCATGTACCTGGGCAAGCTGGTCGAGGTCGGCCCCGCCCGCGACGTGGTGCGTTCCGCCCGCCACCCGTACACGCAGGCCCTGATCGACGCCGTGCCGACCATCTCGACGGCGAAACGCGAGCGGATCGCCATCGAGGGCGAGCTGCCCAGCGCCATCGACCCGCCGTCGGGCTGCCGCTTCCGCACCCGCTGCCCCCGCGCGGCCGCGCTCTGCGAGACCGAGCCCCCTTTGACCGGCGACACCCACCAGGTGGCCTGCCACTTCCCCCTGCGCCAGCCCCCGCCCGCGACCAGCGCCGCCTGAGATCAATCGTCACCGAACCGCCAGCCGTCGGGCGGGAGCCGGTCGTCCGGCCAGTCGGTCACCGACGGGGGCGGGTCGACCCACGTCACCGTCCGGAGGGGCGCCCACCTCCGGCGATACACGTCACGGAGCGTCGTCAGCCCCCAGATCACCAGGAACGGCCAGAGAAGGAAGCCGGCGATGCTCATCCAGGTCTGCGCCGTGGACATCGTGTCGGCGACCCCGTGGAGATGCCGGCCGACCAGCAGCAGAGGGCCCGGGCCGACCAGCGGCACGATCAGCCACCAGAAGGCGTACGTCCGCAGGATCTCCGCCGCCCGCGGACGCGACTCGCCGTCGATCTGATAGCGCCCGAGAACGATGTAGCTGTGCCGGGCCGCGTCCAGCGGATCCAGGGGGTGTTCGCTCAGGTAGTAGCGGGTGAGCGGAAAGACCGGCAGGTACAGGGCCAGCAGCCACCGGGTCGCGAAGCACCGGCCGCTGCCGTCGACCCGGGTGAAACCGCGCAGGCCCGAACCGAAGCCGTTGTACGTCGTCAGCACCGGCTGGCCCGTGACCTCCCACACCCTGTCGACCACAGGACGATGCTATCGACGGTCGTACATCCGGCCCTCGAGCCGATGTATCGGCCGGCTGGACAGGCTTCCGGGTGAAGGTCCGGCCCATCCGCGCCGTCCCTGGCGCTGGCCATGGGCTGAGCTCGGTTGCCAGGCGCCCGGGCTGCCCGCTCGCCCTCGCTGCCGCCCCTCACGCCCGCTGCCCAGCACCGGTGGTAGGTCCTGACGGTGTCCGGGCCGGCGAAGCCGTGCTGCCCTACCACCGTCCGGGACAGTGGTAGGCCCTGACGGTATTCGGGGCTGTAATGCCGGGCTGCTCTACCACTGTGCCTGACGGTGGTAGGTCCGGTCGGCACACCGCTCGCGGCCCTGCAACTGCGCCGCTCGGCCGGTTTCCTCGCGGCACTCGCGCCGGGCCGCCTGCCGCCAGGCCTCGCCGCCCTCGATGCCGCCGCCGGGTATGCCCCAGGTCTCGTCGCCGCGGCGGCGCATGAGCAAGACCCGGTTGTTATCGTCGAGGACGGCCACGCCGCAACAGGCTCTGAGTTGGGTCTCGTTGTCCATGGGGCGATGCTGCCAGATCCGCAGGACCCGACCGTGGAGGCGATCGACCGTCAACCCGGAGCCGACCGAGATCGTGCTGGTCCGTCACGCCCGGTCCGTTCCGCCGACCGCCGACGGTCCGGACGAGTTGACCCGCCCGCTGACGCCGGAAGGGCTGAGGCAGGCGGACGAGTTGGTGGCTGTGCTCGCCGAGCTGGGTCCGACGGCGGCGTGGTCGAGCCCGTACCGGCGGGCGATCCAAACCATCCGGCCCACCGCGCGGTTCCTCGGCCTTTCCGTGCACACCGATGGTGAGCTGCGGGAATGGGACGACGGCCTGGCGTACACCGATGATTGGGAACCGCATTACGCCGAAAGCTGGGCGCATCCCTCCCACGCGCGGCCCGAAGGCGAAAGCCTCGAGCAGCTTCGCACCCGGGCGGTCGGCGCCGTGCGGATGATCGTGCACCGCGGCCGCGGCCGGGTCGTTCTCGTCGCCGGTCATGGCACCTTCATCGCTCAGGCGCTGTCCGGCTTCGGCCATCCCCTCGATCGGGACGCCTGGCAGCGCATGCCGATGCCCGCGATCTACCGCCTTCGCTTCACCGAGCTGACCGCCCCACCCGAGGTGTCCGAGATCGCGTGACGATCAGGCGTACCACCGGTCGTAGGGGTGGCGGCCGGGATGGAAGCCCAGCGTCTCGACCATAGCGGCTGCGTCCGCGAAGCCGCCGCCCACGCCGCCGGGAGAGTGCGCGTCGCTGCCGAAGGTGATCACCTCGCCGCCTGCTTCCCGCCACCAGCGCACGATCTCGGGGAATGGCCTGCGGTTCGTGTTGACCTCCAGGGCCCGGCCCGCGGCGGCCACCGTCGTCAGCGCGCACCGGAACTCGGCCTCGAAGGCGGCGGGGACGAAGGGGCCGGCGGCAGCGGGCCAGTACCGGCTGACGAAGTCGATGTGGGCGAGCGCCTCGAAGTCCGGGAAGCCGGCCACCAGCCGGGGTATCTCGGCCAGGTAGTCGCGGACCACCTCGGCGGCCGGCCGGCGCGCGAAGTGCTCGCCCGGCTCGTTGAGGCCGCCACCCAGGGGCAGGGTGTGCAAGGAGCCGAGCACGCGGTCGAACTGGCCCGCATCGAGGACCGCGGCGACCTGGTCCCGGTGCCAGTGCGGCTCCCCGACCTCCACACCGGTGAGCACCACCAGGCCGGGGAACTTCTCGCGGCAGCGTTGGACGCAGGCCAGATACCCGTCGACGTCGAGAGGCGGCGGTGCCAGCGTCCCGTCCTCGGTGATCAGGTCGGTCACCTTCGCCGGGGCGTCCGGCGCGGGTTCCACGCCGGTCCAGACCGTGAAGTCGAGGTGTTCGGTGAAGGCGACGGCCGGCAGACCCATGGTCGTCGCCCGGGCGCAGCTGGCCTCCATGTCGCCGGGCTCGCAGTCCCACGACCATTCGGTGTGCACGTGTCCGTCGGCGGGCAGCATGGCCGTGGTGCGGGGGTCAGGAGGCGGACAGGACGTCGATGACGAAGCGCAGGGTGCCGGCCGGTTGGCCGCCGGTGGGGTTGTCGCCGTAGGCCAGGTCGGCCGGGATGTCGAGTTGGACCCGGCTGCCCACCGGGACGCCGATCAGGCCCTGGTCCCAGCCCGGGATGACCTTGCCGGCGCCGGCCTGGAAGCTGAACGGCTCGGAGCGGCTCCAGGACGAGTCGAACTCCTTGCCGTCGGCGTAGGTGACGCCGACGTAGTTCACGTTGATCGACTGGCCGGCCGCGACCGCCGCGCCCGTGCCCTTGATGAGGGTCTTCGTGGTGAGCTTGGCGACCTTGCCGGCGCCCTTGGTCACGGCCGGCTTCTTGCTCAGGGCCGGGTCGGCGCCCGCGGGCAGCGGCGGGAAGGCCGCGGCGGGGGCGGTGCTCGCCTCCACACTGGAGCTCGCGCTCGGGGCGGCGGCCTGGTCGGGGTCCGACGACGAGCGGCCGATCCACACGGCCAGTCCGACCACGAGGGCCAGCACGGCCACCGCCGCGCCGACGACGGTCAGCGTGCGGTTGCGCTTCTGCCTCGCCCGGGCGCGGGCCTTGGCCGCCTTGGCCTCGGCGCGCTTCTCGGCCTTCGTCTTGAGGGGCGGACCGGTGAGGGGCGGACCAGCGGCGGCACGCTTGCCGGCCGCGCTGCCGCGGCTCGTCACGGAATCAGGCACGAGCCGACAATACTTGCCCTCGACGCGTGCGTCAGTGCAGGTGCGATCCGCCGTTGACGTCGATCGTCGCCCCGGTCAGGTAGGCGGCGTCGGGCGAGGCGAGGAAGACCACGGCGCCGGCCACGTCGGCGGGGGTGGCGAGGCGGCCGACCAGCGTGGTGGCGGCCAGTTCGGTCTTGCGCTCCTCGGTCATGGCGCCGTGCGTGATGTCGGTGTCGACCATGCTCGGCGCGACCGCGTTGACCGTGATGCCCTGGCCCTCCACCTCGCGGGCCAGGGTTCTGGTCAGGCCGAGGATCGCGGCCTTGCTGGCCGAGTAGGCGGTGGCGCCGAAGACACCGCCGCCGCGCTGGCCGGACACCGAGGACATGGTGATGATCCGGCCGTACCCGCGCTCCCGCAGGCCGGGCAGCACCGCCTGGGTGACCAGGAAGGTTCCGCGTACGTTGACCGCGAAGATCTTCTCCCACTCGTCCAGGGTGATGTTCTCGAAGCGGGTCGGCGAGGAGATGCCGGCGATGGTGGCGAGCACGGTGACCGGCGGCAGCGCGTCCTCGGCGGCCCGGACCGCGGCGAGGACCGAGGCCTGGTCGGTGACGTCGGCGTGGGCCGCGAAGACGGCTGGGCTGCCGGCGTTCCCGGCCTGGGCGGCGGTGTCGGCGGCGCCGTCGGCGTCGATGTCCAGGACGCCGACCGCGTAGCCCAGGGCGGCGAACCGCAGCGCGGTGGCGCGCCCGATGCCGCGCTTCGAGCCGCCGCCGGTGATCAGGATCGTGGGAGTCATCGCGTACCTCCGAGGGTGTTGTCATGGTATCTGCGATGCGGCCGGCGCCAGGGAGCGGCTACCGTGCCGCCATGCTGGATGCGCACGAGCGGTTCGTGGCCTCGGGGCCGCTGCGGATCTGGACCGAGCGGGCCGGTGATCCGGGGCTGCCCGCGGTACTGATGGTCATGGGGTCGGGCGCTCAGGGTGTCTTCTGCCCGGATGCGCTGGTCGGCCGGCTGGTCGAGCGTGGCGTTCAGGTGATCCGGTTCGATCACCGGGACACCGGGCGCTCCAGCGTGGTCGACTTCGACGCTCACCCGTACACGATCGGGGATCTGGCTCGCGACTGCCTGGCCGTGCTGGACGGCTATGGACTGGATTCCGCGCATGTGGCGGGGACGTCCCTGGGCGGGATGATCGCGCAGTGGCTGGGGGTGCACGCGCCGGACCGGGTCCGGTCGTTGACGGTGATGTCCAGCTCGCCGATGGGTCACGACCCGCGGCCGGCGTGGACGCGGGCGCTGGCCGGGGAGCCGGCCGACCCGGCTGACCTGCCGCCGCCGTCGCCCGCGCTTCTCGCGCATCAGGCCGCCGGGCTGCCGCCGGGTCCGGAGACCGACGTGGCCCTGTTCCGGGTCTTCACCGGGCCGGTCCGGCCGTTCGACGAGCCGGCCGCCCGGGCGACGCTCGAGCTGGCCCGGTCGCGGGCCACCGACCCGGCGGCCGCGGCCAACCACAACCGGGCCGCCTGGACGGATGATCCGAGTCTGCTCGCCCCGCTGTCGTCGATCACCGCGCCGACCTCGATCGTGCACGGCGACCAGGATCCGGTCTATCCGCTCGGCCACGGCGAGGCCCTGGCCGCCGCGATCCCGGGGGCGGAACTGCACGTCGTACCCGGAATGGGCCATGCCTTCACCTCCCCCGGCCTCCCCGAGGAGGTCGCCAAGGTGATCCGGCTATGACAGGGTGGCGAAGACGACGATGTTGTCCCGGTAGTGGCCGGCGCGGTCGTCGAAGTCGCCGCCGCAGGTGATCAGGCGCAGGCCGGCGTGGTCGATGGCGCCGTAGACGGCGTCGGTCGGGAACCGGTCCTTGGCGTACCGGCCGGTCTTCGTCACCGAGAACGTGGCGGTGCTGCCGTCCTGCCGGGCGATGGTGACGATGTCGCCGGCGGCGAGCGTGGCCAGGCGGGCGAAGGTTCCCGGCCGCCGGTGGAAGTCGACGTGTCCGGCCAGGACGGCCGGGCCGAGCGAGCCGGGCGTGGGCGCCTTGGTGTACCAGCCGACCGTCGCCGCGTCGCCGGGCACCTGCATGGTGCCGTCGGCGTTCTGGCCCAGGCCGATCACCGGCACGGACACCTTCATCGCCGGGATGGTCAGGCGGGCCGGCGGCGAGGTCGCCATCAGCGGGCCGCGGGTGAGCCGGTCGGGCGTCGCCGGTCGGGCCGGCTCCGGAGCGGTGGCCGGCGGCGCGGTTTCCGGCGGCTCCACGGGGGTACGGCGCACGGCCGCCACCACGAGCAGCGAGCCGGTGATGGCAAGGACGGCGACGGCCGCCCGCACCGCATGTCGGGTGCGGCGGCCGCCGGTCCGCGGCGAGGAGTCGCCGTTTCCCATCGACGATCAGCCCCGGTCGCGCAGCTCACGCGGGAGCGCGAAGGCACGCCGGCGGGTGAGGACGAAGGCGCCGAGCGCGAGCAGCAGGGCGAGCCCGCCGAAGCCGTACAGCCGCGCCGTGGTGCCGCGGCTGCTGCCGTCACCGGTCGCGACCCCGCCGGCCGGGACGGAACCCGCGGCGGCGCCGGAGACCATGCCGCACACGGCCGGGTCGGTCGCCTCCTCGGGGATGCCCTTCAGGCCGGCCGACTTGGCCAGGGTGGATTCGCCGAGGCCGTCGAGGTCGTACTTGCCGTTGTTGTTGGCGTCGATGCCGTGCTCGACGACGTGCAGGTCCTTGAGGTGGTCGATGGTGCCGGCGGGCAGGTCGGCGCCGGGGATGGTGCGGTCGTAGGCCAGGGCCCCCTTGGCGTCGGCGGTGGGCATCCGGTCCACGGCCAGGCCGCTGGCCTTGCTGGTGTCGCCCTTGGTGGTCAGCGAGACGAAGATGTCGCCGTACATCGGCAGACCCTCCTCGGTGCTGACGAAACCGTTGCCGTCGGCGTCGGCGGACATGTCCGGGCAGTGGAAGTCGGTGCCGTTGGTGGCGCCGTGCAGATGCTGGGCGTGTGGCGAGTTCGGGACCATCCCCTTCGTACGGATGGAGATCTTGAGGTCGCCGTTGTCCATGGCGGTCAGGGTGGCCGTGCCCGAGGCGCCCGACTTGTTCAGCGGGTCGAGCTGGACGTGCACGCTCTCGGCGGCGAGGGCCGCGGACGGCACGGCGAACAGGAGGGCCGCGGCGGCGGGGATGACGAGCAGGGTTCGGCGCAATCTCACGAGATGCTCCTTGATCGAGGTGTTTGTTACTGGGGGGATGGGACCGACCAGGTCGGTGCGGCCTGGCCGGGGGTACGCACGGAGCTGACGATCGCCCGTTCGACGGCGGTGGCGGCGGCCCAGTCGGCGTCGCTGGTCGTCCAGGACACCTCGATCGGGCGGCGCCCGCCGGCCTGCACCAGGTAGCGGTGCGCGTGCCGCCTGGCGCCGGCCGGCGGCTGCCAGGTGTACTCCCAGTCGGCTCCCCCGCCGGTCACCAGCAGGACGCCCATGCTGATCCGGCGGTACCCGGGCAGCTCACCGGCGTCGGACGCGGCCCGTTCGGCGGCCTGCCAGTGCTCCAGCGGGCCGACGGCCAGCGGCTTGATCGGCTGGACGGTGGCGGCGCGTACGCCGTTCGGGGCGCGGTAACAGGTCTCGCCGTCCTTCTGCGAGCGGGTCCACCCGGCGGGGACCCGGATCTCGATCCCGGGCGCCGCGGAGGGTTCCGGGGAGAAGTCGGCGCACGGGCCGGTCGGGGCCGCCGCGGTGGCTCTTTGCGGCGTCGGCCCCTCCGGCCCCTCCGGCCGGAAAGCCATCGCGGCCCCCGTGCCGGCCACGACCACCACGGCGGCGGCCGCGGCGACGAGGACCCGCCGGCGGCGCGGCGGCGACGGCACGGCCTGCGACTGCTCGCCCGGTTCGGCGATCGAGCCGGCCGGGGCGACCGCCGCGGCCCGGAAGCGCACCGGGACGGGTTCCTCGGCGACCAGGCGCAGGGCCACCTGCACCTCGGCCACGGGTGGGCGCAGGTCGGGGTCCTTCTCCAGCAGCAGCCCGATCAGCGGCGACAGCGGTCCCTCGTGCCGCATCGGGTCGGGCTGCGCCCCGGCGATCGCGGTCAGCGAGGCGGCCACATTCGCGCGGCGGAACGGCGGCCGGCCCTCGACCATGGCGTACAGAGTCGCTCCCAGCGACCACAGATCACCCTCGACGCTGGCCGTGCCGTCGGTCAGCTGCTCCGGCGCGACGTAGTAGGGCGAACCGAGCACCGACAGGGCGCCGTCGACGCGTTCGGTGTCGAGCGCGGCCAGCCCGAAGTCGGTGAGCATGACCCGGTCGTCGGTGGCCAGCAGGATGTTGTGCGGCTTGACGTCCCGGTGCACGACACCGGCGCGGTGCGCGGCCCCGAGCGCGTCCAGGACGGCCAGGCCGATCCGGGCGGCCTCCGGGTGCTCCAGGCGGCCCTCCTGCTCGAGCCGGGCGTGCAACGAGACCGACTCGACGAACTCCATCACGATCCACGAGCTCCCGGTGGTCCGGACGACGTCGTAGACCCGGACCACCCCCGGGTGCTCCAGCCGGGCCGCCGCCCGGGCCTCGCTCATCGCCCGGAGCGCGGCGGTGCGCCGGTCCGGGACGGGCAGCCCGCGGGGCGCGACGAGTTCCTTGACGGCCACCTGCCGGTCCAGCACCTCGTCGTGCGCACGCCACACCCGGCCCATGCCGCCGGCCCCGACGACCGCGATCAGGCGGTAACGCCCCAGGACCAACAGCGGGCCCGGGGTACGGGCGGCGCCGACATCACGTTCCGACATGAGAGTGATTCGGAGCCACTCCTGCGCCGGATGGTGATCAATATCTTCGGACGTCGACCGGCCCGCAGAGGTCAGTCCAGGAAGGTCACGGTCTCGGACAGCGGGGCGCGGCGGATGCGCGGAGGCGCCCAGGCCGGGTCCGCGAACCCGATGGACAGGCCGCAGACCAGCGTCCGGTGAGGCGGTGGGGCGATCACCTCGGCGACGCTGCGGTGGTACTCGGCCCAGATCTCCTGGGCGCAGCTGTGCAGTCCCTCGGCCCGCAGGAGCAGCATCACCGTCTGCAGGTGGATGCCGATGTCCGCCCACCGCGGCGCCGGCATGTCCCGGTCGAGGTAGCAGAACAACGCCGTGCCGGCGCCGAAGCAGTTCCAGTTCTCGGCCCGGATCCGCGCTCGGCCCGCGACATCCCCGCGCGCGACGCCCCGTGAGCCGTAGATGCCTTCGCCCAGCGCCGCCATCCGGTCGAGGTAGGGCGGACACAGCTCGGGCGGAAGGTTCGCGAACTCGCGACCGTCACCGGAGTCGCCGGCCGCGGCCCGCCCGGCGACGGCCTTCTTCAGCCGGGCCAGCGGCTCCCCGGACAGCACGTAGACACTGCCCGGCTGCAGGTTGCTGCCCGACGGGGCCTGCACGGCCGCCGTCAGCACCCGTTCCAGGGCCTCGCGCGGGACCGGCCGATCGGTGAACCGGCGGATCGACTGCCGGGTCCGTACCGCGCTGTAGACGTCCATCAGCCCCGCTCTCGTCATGCCGCCCACGATAGGAACGAGCGCGCCGGGCCACCTCCCTCCGAGGAGGGAACACCGAGCGGCCGGAAGTCGGCGGCGGCGGGCCGCATAATGGCGGGATGGTGACAACGGTGGATTCCGGGCCTCGGCGGGTGAGTCGCCGGGTGCGCGTGAACGCGCCCGCGGCGGAGATCTTCGCGCTGGTGGCCGACCCGCATCGGCATGCCGAGCTGGACGGCTCGGGCACGGTGCGGGACGTTCCGGTGAAGGGACCTCACGCGCTGAAGCAGGGCGACCGGTTCACCGTGGGCATGAAGCAGTACGGGTTGCCGTACTCGATCACCTCGGTGGTGACCGCGCTCGAGCCCGACCGCCTGGTCGAGTGGCGACATCCGCTCGGGCATCGCTGGCGCTGGGAGCTGGCCTCGCCC
This sequence comes from Actinoplanes sp. NPDC051470, assembly GCF_040682035.1. Classification (NCBI taxonomy): domain Bacteria; kingdom Bacillati; phylum Actinomycetota; class Actinomycetes; order Micromonosporales; family Micromonosporaceae; genus Actinoplanes; species Actinoplanes sp. NPDC051470. The sequence continues at coordinate 4,985 of NZ_JBFBAA010000047.1, read as the reverse complement.
GAGCCGGGCGTCACCGAGGTCACCGAGACGTTCGACTATTCGACGGCCCGCTCGCCGAAGGTGATGGAGCTGCTGGGGTTCCCGGCGAAGAACGCGCAGGGCATCAGCGGGACGCTCGAGGCGCTGGCCGCGCGTTACGCCGCGACCGCGTAGACGACCACCGAGTCGCGGTAGTGGCCGCGGCGGCGGTCGAGGTCGCCGCCGCAGGTGATGAGCCGCAGGGCGGGACGGCCCACCGGACCGTAGACGGCGCCGGTCGGAAAGCTCGTCTTGCGGTACTGCCTGGTGGCGGCGACGGTGAACACGGCGGTGCTCCGGTCGGCGCGGCGCACCGTGATCGTGTCGCCGGCCGTCAGGGTGCCCAGCCGGTAGAAGACGGCCGGCCCGTAGCGTGTGGTGTCGACGTGGCCGACGATCACCGCCGGCCCGTCCTCCCCCGGCGTGGGCAGATGGCGATACCAGCCGGCCGGCGCGTCCTTCGTCAGCGGCGGCACCTCCATCGTCCCGTCGCGTTCGACGCCGAGCGCCATGACACCGGTGTCCACCCCGATGGCCGGGATGGTCAGGCGTACCGGCACGGATCGGGGCAACGCCTCGCGCTCTTTCGCCGGTCCGCGCTCCTCCGCGGCAGAGAGCCGGCCCGTGGCCGCCTTCACCGGGCCGAACGGTGGCGGCGGCGGATCGGTCAGCCCGGCGGCGAGCAGGTTGGCGCCGGAGACGGCCAGGATGAACGCCAGCAGAGCCGTGCCCGAGCTCCGGTCGAACAGGATCATCCCGCCGACCGGCGCAACGCCGTCAGCCCGACCCCACCGGCGACCGCCAGCAGCGCGCCACCCAGGACGATCAGCCGCATCGACCCGTCACCACCCGGCCCTCCACCGGCGGCCGGCGCCCCCGAAGGCACCACCGTGGCCACCGGCTTCCCGGGCGGCGAGGTCGGCGGCGATTCCGGTGGCGGGTCGACCGGTGTCGGGCTCGACGGCGAGCCGGTCACCGGCGGGTAGCTGAACGACGGCGACGACGCCGGACCGCCCGCCGGAGTGGTCCCGTTCCCGCAGAACGCGAGCAGCCCCAACAGCAGGAGCAGCAACAGCACAAGAGCGGCGACAACAATCAAGATCCGCCAGGTACGCCCGGAGCGCGCCGCCGCGGCCGGCGGCTGATCACCGTACTGAGTCATGGTCCGGCTCTTCTCACGAGCGTGATGGTGGAGCGACCGTACCGGCGAACCTCGCGGCCTCGACCCTCAGTGACCGGAAGCCGACCGTGGACCACCCGCCCGGGGTGACGGTGTCAGACCGGTTTGACGCGGCGACCGGCCTGCCACACCTGGCGGATCCGGGCCGGGTCGGCCAGCACCGCGATGTCGTCCAGCGGGTTGTCGTCCAGGATCAGCAGGTCGGCGTCGTACCCGGCCTCGAGCCGGCCCGATCGCGGCGCCTGCGGACCCAGGGTGGCCGGGGCGTTGGCGGTGGCCGTCTCGATCGCTTCGAGCGGCGTGAAGCCGGCCTTCACCAGCAGGGTCAGCTCCTCGCCGTGCCGGCCCCAGTCACCCGCGCCGATGTCGGTGCCCATCGCGACCGTCACGCCGGTCTGGTGGGCCAGGGCGACCGCTTCGGCGTGACGTTCCACCACCGCGAGCATCTTCGGCCGGGCGTACGGCGGGAGCCGGTCGATGTCGGCCACCGCGGAGGCGATGACGAATTGGGTGGGCACCAGGATCGCGCTGGTCTCGCGCATCGCGGCCGCGCATTCCTCGTCGAGGTACGTGCCGTGCTCGATGGTGCGTACGCCGGCCTCCAGGGCGGCGATCATACCGGGCTTGCCGTGGCAGTGCGCGGCCACCGCCCGCTCGGCCAGACCCGCCACCTCGACCAGGACCCGCAGCTCGGCCGCGGTGAACTGCTGGTGGATCGGATGGTCGACCTCGGACATGACGCCGCCGGAGGCACAGATCTTGATCACCTTGGCGTTGCGCCGCAGCTGTTCGCGGACCACCCGGGCGCAGCCGGATTCGCCGTCGGCGACGCGGAGCTCGTTCGACGCCGCTCCGTAGTCGTGCACCCAGGGCAGCGGATAGCTGTGCAGGTCGACGTGGCCGCCGGTGGGTGAGATCGCGGCCCCGGCGGCGTGGATGGCCGGGCCGGGCACCGTCCCCTCGGCCACCGCCGCCGTCATGTCGAGGCCGAGCCCGCCCAGCTCGCGGATGCTGGTCACGCCGGCGTCCAGCGCCGCCCGCAGGCCCGCGACGCCACGCGCGGCCCGCAGGGCGACCGGCTCGCGCGGGAGCATCGCCAGGTCGGGCACGAGCTGACCGAGCAGATGCACGTGGCAGTCCCACAGCCCGGGCATGACGACCTCGGCCCGGACCTCCTCGGCGTCGCCGGCCACCGGGGCTTCCGCGGCCGGGCCGGCGTAGGCGATCGTCGGGCCGTCGAGCAGGACGACGGCGTCGCTGACCGGAGCGCCCCGCCCCGGGATCATCAGATTGGCGTGAATCCGTTGCATGGTCCCCACCATAGGAGTGCTCGCGCCGGCCGGGCCGACCGGGCATCATGGACCTGGTGCCGATGTGCCGGCCGGAGCGGGGGTAGCGGTGACCGAGTCGAGCGCGTGGGTGCCGGAGGGTGTGGACATCACCGTGCCGAACGCGTCGCGGGTGTACGACTACGCGCTGGGCGGGGTGCACAACTTCCAGGTCGACCGCGCTTTCTACACGCAGGCCGAGAAGGTCATGCCGCAGGTGCGGGTGATGGCGCAGGCGAACCGCGCGTTCCTGGGCCGGGCGGTGCGATGGCTGAGCGCGGCCGGTGTCCGCCAGTTCCTCGATCTCGGCTCGGGGATCCCGACGCTGGGCAACGTGCACGAGGTGGCCCAGGAGGTCGACCCGGCGACCCGGGTGGTCTATGTCGACATCGACCCGGTCGCGGTGGAACAGAGCAACAGCCTGCTCAAGGCCAACCGGTACGCCACCGCGATCCGCGGCGACCTGCGTGACCCCGGGGCGATCCTGCGAGATCCGCGGCTGCTGGAGTCCCTCGACTTCGCCGAGCCGGTGGCGGTCCTGATGGTCGCCGTGCTGCATTTCATCTCCGACCGGGACGACCCGGCGTCGATCATCCGCGAGTTCGGCGCGGTGCTGACGCCGGGGAGCTTCCTGGCGATCTCGCACGGCACCCTGGAGACCACCGAGGCGGCCCGCGCCCAGCAGGAGGCGGTCCGGAAGCTGTACGAGCAGACCCCCACACCGTTCGTCGTCCGGGACGCGGACCAGGTGGCCGGGCTGCTCGGGGAGTCCTTCGCGTTGCAGCCGCCCGGGGTGGTCAACATCGATCAATGGCATCCCGACGACGACGAGGACGCCGACAACGCGCCGGTGGCGCTGCTGGCCGCGCTGGGCCGTCGCCGCTGACCGCGGTGGCGCGTGAGCCGTCCACGGTGCACAGTGGGTGGCGGCATCGGACCGGAGGACGGCATCATGACGCGTACGGGCTCGCATGGCGCCGATGAGCCGGCGCTCGACGCGGTGGCTCGGCAGTGGCTCCGTCAGGTGGCTGAGCAGGGGTTCGTGCCGCGCCGAGACCACGCCCGGGCCGTTCTGCGCGGGCTGCTGCGCCAACTGGTGACCGCCGCCCGGGCCGACCCCTTCGACGCCACCGCGGCCCGGCCGGTCGGTGACGCCCTGGTCGAGGCGCGGATGGCGTCCCCGCACGTCCTGGCCGTGAGCCTTCCCCTGCTGGCCGCACGGCTGCCCGCCCTGCTCGGCGCCGGCGAACCGGCCGCGCGGGCGCGGGTCCAGCCCCTGCTGGGAGAGTTCGCCGCCGGGTTCACCGCCTCCCTGCGTGACACCGCGATGCTGGCCGCCGAAGAGCTGGCCCGCTCGGAGCGGGTCGCCTGGCGCGACGAGCAGCACCGCCTGCAGGACCGCCTGCAGCACGCCCGGCTGCACGACGTGGTCACCGGGCTGCCGAACCGGGTCAACCTGCGGGAACACCTGCGCGCCACGATCGCCGCGGCCCGGCCCGGCGCGCGCATCGGGATCTGCCTGCTGCGCATCGACGACTTCGACAACCTCAACGACGCCCTGGGCCACCAGGCGGGCGACGACCTGCTGCACACCATCGGCCTGCGCCTGCGGGAAGTCGTCGCCGGCGCCGCGCCCGCTCTGCTCGCCCACCTCGGCGGGGAGCAGTTCGCCGTGGCCGTCACGGACACCAGCGGGCCCGACGAGATGATCAAGGTCTCCCGGCTGGCCCGGCACGCCATCAGTGACGCACGGCTGCCGTGGATCGACGGCTACCAGCTACGGCTGCGGACCACGGCCGGCATCGTGGAGGACCTCTGCGCCGGCACCGCCCCCGACGACTGGCTGCGCAACGCGCACATCGCCCTGGCCTGGACCCATCCCGGCCACCGCCCGCACGCCGTGTTCGACCCGGCCCGCGCCACCCGGGACCTGCGCCGTCACCGGCTCGCCGCGGCCATGCCGGCCGCCCTGGAACGCGGCGAGTTCGTGCCCCACTACCAGCCGATGTACGCCCTCGCCGACCACACCGTGGTCGCCGTCGAAGCGCTCGCCCGCTGGCAACCCGACGGCCGTACGGCCCCGGCCGGCCCGCAGGAGTTCATCACGCTCGCCGAGCAGACCGGCCTGATCCGGCCGCTCGGCCAGTCCCTGCTCGGTCAGGCCTGCCGGCACGGCAGCGCCTGGCACGCCGCGGGCAACCGGCTCCTGATCAGCGTCAACCTCTCCCCGCTGCAGCTGGCCGACCCGGCCCTGCTCGCCACCATCGACGAGATCCTCGACCGCACCGGCCTGCCGGCCGCCGCCCTTCAGCTCGAGATCACCGAGAGCACCGCCATCGACGGCCCCAACCAGATCCTCGATCACCTAGCCCCGCATTCCGCACGTCGGTGATCGTGGGCGGGTTTCGGCGCGGCGGGTTGGCCGGGGGCAGGTTCGGTGGCAGCGTGGCGGGGTTGTG
>NZ_JBFBAA010000046.1:0-51643 GCF_040682035.1 Actinoplanes sp. NPDC051470 | reverse complement strand
ACCGCGTCCTGGCTGTTCCTCCGCATGAACACCTGGCCGCCGAGCCCGACGATGGCCTGGTCGGGGTCGCCGTGGCCGTAGTGCGCCCAGCGCTCACGGTAGAGGCCCACCATGCGCTGGGTGTGCGAGGCCGGCCAGAAGATGTGGTTGGCGAAGAAGCCTTCGCCGTAGTAGGCGGCCTGCCCAGGTCTGCATTGCCCGGGTTGCGTCATCTATGCTGCGTAACGTGCTTGCCGACCTGTACGCGAGGAAGTCGTCCGCCGATGGCGGGAAGCCTGTCGAGCGGCAGGAGCGTGCGTGGCGGGCCGACTGCGCCGATCTTGAGGTGGGTCCGGGTCGGGTGTTCGTCGACCCCGACTTTTCGGCGAGCCGCTACGCGAAGCGAGCCCGCCCCGACTACCTGGCCCTCCTGGAGCACATCCGCGCCCGGCAGTGCGAAATGGTGTGCATGTGGGAGACCTCCCGCGGCTCCCGCGTTCCGGCGCTCTCACTGCCGGGCAGATCCCGAGGTGTCGCGCGGATGGCGATCGAGATCTGCGCTCTCGGCGATTCCCCGCGCGATGCCGAGCTCCACCAGGTCCTGAGGCCGCAGCCGCAATCGCTCGGTGGTCGCCCGCACCTCGGACGGCGGCCGCTTGAGGATGGCCGTGGCCGCCTCGGGTGAGATCACCGCGAAGTAGCTGTCCGGCGTGACCCACATCCGGCCCGGGGCGGCGAACGCGAGGGCACCGCCGGAGCCGCCCTCGCCGATCAGCATTGTGGTGACCGGCATGGCGGCTGACGCGATCGCGGTGAACATGTCCGCGATGGCGGCGCCCGCGGCGGTCTGCTCGGCTTCCGGGTCGTTGGCCGCGCCCGGCGTGTCGACCAGGGTCAGCACGGGGATGCCCATTCTGTCGGCCAGGCGGACCAGCCGTGCCGCCGTGCGGAACCCGGCGGGCCGCGTCACCGTTCCGCATTGCGCGGCATAGGCGACGGTGACGCCGTCACGATGGCCGAACCCGCAGAGCACTCCGGGGTCGACGCCGCCGCACCGGTCACCGCTGATCGATTCGCGCCAGTCGAAACACTCGTCGAGGTACGCCTGCGCGCGCGGACGATCGGGTGCGCGCGCGCGTCGTACGGCATCCCAGCCGGTCTCGGGCAGCGTCGCCGAGCCCAGCGCACCCGGCACGAATGCGGGCGCTGCCGAGGGCGTTGTCAGCAGCCGCAGCCAGCGCTCCAGCCGGCCCCTCAACTCAAGGTGGGATACGACCTGGTCGACCTGCCCCGCAGCGAATTGCTCCGCGACGGTGTACCCGGGTGGACGCACCCGCGATCCGGCGAAGCCGACCTGCGCTCCGTTCAGCCCGATGATGACGTCCGCGCCGGCGCCGAGCGTGGCCCAGCCACCGCCGGTCGCCGGGTCGCGCAGCACTGCGATGTGCGGAAGCCCTGCGTCACGGGTGAGAGCGAGCTGACGGGCGATGCGTTGCAGCTGGGTCAGCGCCGGCGTGCCCTCCTGCATCCGGCTGCCGCCGGTCGCGATCAACGACACCACCGGCACGGTGAGCTCGCGCGCCCTGGTGAACGCCTGCTCGATCCGCCGGCCGGTCCGGGTGCCGAGCGAGCCGCCGAGGAAACCGAATTCGAATGCCACCAGTACGGCTGTGACACCGCCGATGTCGGCGACACCGCAGACAACCGACTCGCGTTCGCCGGTGCGATCGCGCGCGCGTGCCAGCGCCTCGTCGTAGCCGGGCCAGCCGAGCGGGCCGTCCACTGCGGGCGGTTCACTCGCATCGGGCAGTTCGGTGAACGCCCTGGCCACTCGACTGATCATGGCGCGTGCGGGCTCACGCACGGAGCGCTCGCTTCACGACCTTGCCCATCTCGTTGCGCGGCAAGGATTCGACGAAACGGACGATTCTGGGGCGCTTGTGCGGGGTGAGTAGTCGTGCGACGTGGTCGACGAGCTCGCGTTCCTCCGGCGCGGCGCCGACCGGCACGACCCAGGCGACGATCCGCTCACCGACGTCGTCGTCCGGCTCGCCGGTCACCGCCGCTTCCGCTACGCCCGGATGCTCCAGCAGCGCGTTCTCGATCTCGCCCGCACCGATCTTGTATCCGCCGCTCTTGATGATGTCGGTGGCTTTGCGGCCGACGATTCGGTAGTGGCTGTCGGGGTCGCGCATGCCGATGTCCCCGGTGCGGAACCAGCCGTCGACGAACGCCTCGGCTGTGGCGTCGGGCTGGTTGAGGTACTCGGTGAAGAGGTTCGGTCCGCGTACCTGGATCTCGCCTATCGCACCGGATTCCTGGATCGGCACACCGCTGTCGTCGACGAGCCGCACCTCGACTCCCGGCAGCGGGACGCCGATCGAGCCGGGCTTGCGGTCGCCGTCCGCGCGGGTGCTGGTGTTCATCAGTGCCTCGGTCATGCCGTACCGCTCCACGACCAGTTGGCTGGTCGCCGCGGCGATGCGCTCGTGGTCGGTCGCCGGCAACGCCGCCGAACCCGACACGAGCAGCCGTGCCTGCCGCAGCGCCGCGACGAGTTTCGGGTTGCCGTTCACCTCGTCCGCGATGCGGTGGTACATCGTCGGCACGCCGAACAGCATCGTGCCCCCGTCCGCGAGCGCCCGTGCCACCTGATCTGTGGAGAAACCGCCGAGGTGGTGCAGCGTGCCTCCGCGGCGCAGCGGACCGAGCACGCCGAGGATGAGCCCGTGCACGTGGAACAACGGCAACGCGTGCACCAGCACGTCGTCCCCGGTCCACTGCCATGCCTGCGCCACTGCGTCCAATGTGGATATGATCGCTCGGCGCGGCAGCACGACGCCCTTCGGCGCTCCCGTGGTGCCCGAGGTGTAGACGATCAACGCGGGTGCCCCGGCATCCGGCTCCGGTAGCAGCTCGGCCCGTCCGGGGTCGAGCGTGACGTCCCGGCGGGGCACCGGCAGCAGGCCTTCCGGCAGTCGTGTGCCGGGAGCCGCGAGCACACCGGCGGGCGCGCTGTCCGCCACGATGTGCGCGAGTTCCCGTTCCCCGATTTTCGGGTTGATCGGCACGGCGGGCACCCCGGCGAACCAGGCGGCGACGACCGCCACGCACGTCTCGAGGGACGGCGTCGCCCAAACCGCCACCCGAGGCAGCCCCGCCAACTGCTGTGCCAGGGCTCCCGCGCAGGATGCCAACTCGGCGTGGGTGAGGGTGCGATCGCCGAAGCGAAGCGCGACGCGGTTCGAAGGCGATGCGATAAGCAAGACGCTCACCAGCCTCCGGGGACGACAAGGGCGAGCCACACCAGCGGCGGCGCCGCCGCCACCACGATCCCGCCGTAGACCATGAGCTGCTTGAAGAACCGGTCGCGGTCGACGTCCTGTGCACTGGCCAGCACCAGCGCGCCGTTGGTGGAGAACGGGCTCACGTCGACCACCGTTGCCGACACCGCGAGCGCCGCGATCAGCCCGACCGCGCTGACGTCACCACGCAGCAGGAACGGCACGGCGAGCGGGATGAGCGCGCCCATGATGCCGACCGACGAGGCGAACGCGGACACGATGGCGCCGATGTAGCAGATCAGCAGCGCGGCGATCAGCGGGGCGCCGACATCGGCGACGGAGTTGCCCGCCCACTTGATCGTGCCCATCGTCTGCAGCACGCCGACGTAGGTGAGGATGCCGCAGATCAGCAGCACGGTGGGCCAGGTGATCTGGGTGATCGCCTGCTTGCTCTGCTCCGGCCACACCACGCTGAGCAGCACCGCCACCGTGATGGCGGCGAGGCCGACGTCGAGGTCGAACACCAGCGTCGCCGCCACCAGCGCGGCCAGGCCGGCCAGGGTGGCGATGCGCGGTGCGGTCAGGGTGACGCGCTCCTCGGCCTCGGCCTCGGCCTCGGCCGCGTCGCCGTTGCCTCCGCCGCCGCCGGTGCGGACGAGCGCGGGCGCGTCCAGGGGACGCCTGGCCAGTTTCAGGCCACCGAGCACCACGTACACCACGACCGCGATCGCCAGGTTCACCACGGCGCTTGCCAGGAACAGCACGATCTCGTTGCCCGGCAGGCCCTCCTCGGCGACGATGCCGTTGACGATCGTGCCGTAAATGCTGATGGGGGAGAACCCGCCCGCCTGCGCGCCGTGCACCACCATCACGCCCATCAGCAGCGGGCTGATCTTGTATTTCGCGGCGAAGCCCATCGCGATCGGCGCGACGATCGCGACCGCCGCCGGGCTCACCGCACCGATCGCGGTCAGCACACCGGTGATCGCGAACATCACCCACGGCATCAATGCGATCCGCCCACCGACCAGCCGGATCGCCATGTGTACCAACCAGTCGGTGGTGCCGTTGGCCCTCGCGATGGCGAACAGGAACGTCACGCCGACCAGCACGACGAACAACGAGCCGGGGAAGCCCTCGAAGATGTCGTCGGTCTCCATGTCCGCGACGAGCGTGCCGACACCGAAGGCCGCGGCGAACGCGAGCGCGCCCATGTTGATCGACCGGGTCGTGGCGATCACGAACACCACGACCAGCACGAGTATCGAAATCAGTTCGGGGGACATCGGGCGCTCCCGTCGTTGGGACCCCAGTGGCGCAGTGGCTCAGCCACTTTCCCTCCGCGGCCCGGGAACTGTCAAGAGGTGGTCTAATGGCTGAGCCACTTCACGGGATACGCTGGACCGATGTCAGAAGCACTTCGGCCGGTGGTCAAGCCCCGCCTGTACGAGCAGGTCCTGGAACGCCTGCGCGCACATGTGGCGGAGGCGGGCCTGCGCGCGGGCGACCGCCTGCCCGCCGAGCGCGATCTGGCCGCCAGCCTCGGGGTGAGCCGCGCGTCGGTGAAACAGGCGATCGTGGTGCTCGAGGTCCAAGGCCTCATCGAAACGCGCCACGGCGGCGGGACCTACCTGGTGCGCGGCACCCTCGACGTGGAACCGGTCGAGCAGCTTGTCGAACGCCGCAAGCAGCTCCCGGACGTGCTGGACGCGCGGGAGGCGCTGGAAACAAAACTCGCCGAACTCGCCGCCGAACGCCGCACCGCGGACGAACTGGAGGACATCCGGCAGGCACTCGACTTCATGCGCGACGAGGTCGCCGAGGGCGGTTTCGGCATGGAGGGCGACCGGCGGTTCCACGCCGCGGTCACGGCAGCCGCGCACAGCTCGTTGCTCGCGGAGTTCATGAAGTCGATCGCCGGCCAGATCACCGAGAGCCGCACCGAGTCACTGCGCCAGCCCGGCCGCCCGCCCCGTTCGCTCGCCCAGCACACAGCCATCTACGAGGCCATCGCCGCAGGCGAGCCGAAAAAGGCGGCCGCCGCCATGCGCAAACACGTCCGCACCGTCGCGAAGGTGCGGCTGCTGACTTGGGAGCCAGAGGCCTGAGCCGAATCGGGCCGCGCCACCTACGGTGGCGCAGGGTGAACGTTGCCCCCTTGCCCAGCCCAGCGAATTCCGCGGGTGAAGCCAGATAGGACGTCACGGCCGAAGTACGTGATTCCCGGCCGCCGCCAGCGAGAAGCCCTCTCGTACCACTGCCCAAACTGTTGTCGGCGATTTCCATGACGGCAAGGACGGCCGCCGATGGCAACGGGGCTGGGTGATTAACGCCGGAACCCGCGCCGGCTGTCACGCGGTGTCGCGTTGAGGAACGGCCGGAACCACGCCTCCGGGCGGTAGTCCCCCATGCCAGCGCTCCGATTGGCCTCCGACTCCGGATCCTCGATGCCGTCCAACTGCCCATCGAACAACCGCAAGATGTCGTCGTCCTGCAGCAACACGTCAAACAGAGATTCCCAGTCGTAGTCGACGCCGTGCTCCGGCAGCGCGGCCAGGACATGCGCAGGTGTCCCCCACCCGTCGCGCGCCGCACCGTCGGCGGAACGAAACATCAGATGTACCGCCATCTCCTCCCCCGGGCACGTCGGCAACGGCCACCGCCCAACGGCAAGATCGGCGGCCAAGTCGTCGAAAGCACGAGCAGCCTGCCGGCGCCAGATGGCATCCTGACCCCACGTGATCCGGGGATAATCGGCGAACGCCACCCATCCCCCGTCCTCAAACACCCGGGCATCGCCGTACTGCGTGACATCGTCGTAGGCGAAGTCGGCATGCAACTGCGTGACCGACCACAACACCGCCGCCGTGCGCGGCGACACCTGGAAGCCAGAACACGCCTCACAATCGTCTACCGCACACCGGCACACGGGAAAAAGTCTCCCGAAGTCAGGATGTCCGCTGGAATCACCGCCGGCGCCACCGTCGCCTTCGGCGATGGATAGGTGAGAACCGACGACCTCGACGCCTACCCCAGTCTCGACAACCGCGTCTGCATCCGTCACCCAGCTAAGAGCAGCTGCGGTATCGCCACGTACGTCTTCGCGCTCAGCGGCAAGGACCTCGTCAGGGCCACGGTCTCCGTTCGCCACGAACGTGCCTTCAGCTACACGACTTAACGCCGCCTCCTGCAGAACCGCCGCGTCAGCCACCTCGACGGTCACTTCGGCTCTGATCGTGAACCGACGTCCTCGCTGACCCATCGGCGCAGCATAATCCGGCTCCTCGCCGGTCGGCCTACAAGGTTGTCCGAGGGCGGACAGCAGCGATCACGTTCGCAAACTGTGGGCATCCTAGGAACCCATCCTGAAGCCGCCCAGTCAAGTGTTTGGTATCCGCAAGAACGTCGAAGAGAATGGGAATTACCAAAGACACCGATCTTCGGTGCGGGCAAGTGGCCCGCCTGAAACTACGATGCGTAACGAAGCAGAAGTTCGACCCCCACACTGTCAGTGTGGTGCGCAGCTGCGGCGCCGGCTCAGGAGCAGGTGGCTTGGCAGGAGCGTACTCGGTCCTGCGGTAGAAGCTCGGGACGGATCACGACCCCCGACGCGCGGGCACCGGGAGTGGTTGCCTCCCCAAGGCGAACTCGGCGCGGCTCAAGCCGACCAAATCAGGCCCACCTCGAGCAGGGTACCCCAAGAGCCGGGATGACGGCGCGCGATGGCAATGGATGCAGATGCGCGGGGCAGCGCGCTTTACGGATCTGCCGAGATGAGGTGCGACACGATGTCGCTCGCGGTGAGTGAGCTGCGTTGATTGGAGGTCGGGTATATGCCCGGAACGTAGTTCCCGGTCAGTGTCCGCGACCGGTCCCCGCCCTGACGTGCGTGGCGAGTAATTGCCGGGTGCGAAGCTCAGGGAAAAGCCCAAGGGTTGCCGTACCGTCCGGGGACCACAGGTGAGGGGAAGGCCGAAAGGGTGAATATGGTGAACCCTCGTTGATGCCTCGTCACGGCAACTCTCCGGGACGGCCTGTTAAGACCGGGGAGACAAAGAGGCTGGCCGCTGAAAGTCGGCAGACGGCAGCCGCGGACTCTTCGATGGCTGTGTGGACACCGTCACCTCCGGGGTCAAGAGGGCACCCGACCCGGCCGTAGCTCACGCGTGGGAAACGTGGAAACCCCGTCTAGGTCCACCACCGTCTGGTGGTGGTAAGCCGACCGTGAGGAAGGCCCAACTCCTGGGCGGGAACAGGATGCCCAAGAAGCGAACGCCGGCAGCCGAAAGGAAACCGGAAGACGAGGAACGTGGTGACCGGTCCTTCAACCCGGTCGTTTCTCGTATAACCAGCCGGATACCGGGCTTGGTGCCCGGCTGTGAAAGCAGGCTGACGTGGGCAGGTGAGCCTGTGACGACGAAGCACCGGCACCACCGGAACCGAGGGACAAGTTAGACACCTGTAATGGGTGAACAGACCCGGGGACGTAGTCCACGACGGAGACGCCACCAGCTGACGTCTCCACCAGGACGACGCACGGCGGATACGGGACGGGATCGTCACGGCGACACGGGCAGGTGGGCTGGCCGACTGCCAGGTACACCGCACAGCCCAAGCCGCCATCGGGCTTGCTTGAGCCGTATGTCGCGACGAGTGACACGTACGGTTCTGAGGGGGCCTCGGCGCAGCAATGCGCCGGGGCTACCCGACTGCGTTGCGCAATCGATAGATAGCGGTTGGAAACACACAATAAATCGATCGATGATGGATTCCATAATATCTATTTAGCGGGATCGTCAACTGGCGCATCTGGCTTTAGGTCAATGTCGCCGAACAGCGCATCTTCATCGACTTCGTCAACCGAACCCACAATTGGCTCAGTCGCCGTCGCTGAACGATTCTGGCCAAGGGTTAGGCCCTGCTCGTCTTTCCATGAAACATTCCCGCTTAGACTTCTTCCCGCGATCACAGACGCTGCCGCAGAAGGGCTTCCGAAAAGATAGTCTTCGCCCAAGATATAGTTTTCGCCTTGCGGCTGAAGAACCTTGGTCTCAACGAGCCGGGCGCGTAGCGTCGAATATGACGGCGACATGACTTTTTGAGCGGTTGGGCCGCTGGCTCCCTTCGTCACCAAGAATCCGCTAGGGCCATCGTAGCCAACAGCTTGCGCTGCACCCGCCTGGAGTTCGTACTTGCGGGCAGAGGTGGTCGATCCACCAGTACTAGTTCGGTCTGCTCCGAAGGTCTGCGCTGCAGGAGCCTCGAATACGGACAGACCAAGGACCGGCAGCAGTACGAGCATCTCGTTCAGGTAGGCGTCCATGTCAGCCTGTTCGGGCTCACTAAGACGCCCTTCCGCCTCAGGTTCGGTATCGTTGTCTATTGCTGCAACGCCAGCCGCGCGAGCGAGTTCCAGAAGTCGAGCCTCTAAATAGAGAACGTGGGCCTTGTTTAAGGACTCAGCGTTCGACGTGAAGACAAATGCGCGGCTCCAAAAATCTTTTTCGATGTGATGCTTGTCTATCCGTACGCGGATGACATTCGACTCTCCTATATAAATCCTAGTTTCCTTGCCGTCCCCCTCGTTCGGGCCAACCAGGATATATACCCCAGTACGCTTTAGCTCGGTCTGCGTTCGGGCTTTATTGTAATCAGATCGGGCGAAATCGAAACTGCCGCCTGTCCACTGAGACAGACCGGAAAGTCTCCTACCGGTAGGTGTTCGATCGATAAGGAATATTCGAATTGATCGTCCCGGCTCGCGACTCGGCACCTGAACTTCCTCCGCAGTGGAAACCTATACTACCGCTGCCATGCTAAGCGAAGCATCGAACTCGTGCGCTAACTCTGCGAATAATCTGTATGCTGCGCCCAGGTCGACGCGCTGATTTGCCGCTGACAAGGCGCGGTCGAACGGTCTGCCGCACCGTAGCGGCAGCCAGCGAGGTCAGTGGACCGCTGAGACCCGCGTCAAGCCCGCGCCCGCTCTCCTGCCGCCGAGTGTGCGCGGCCGCCGGTGGACAGCCGTACTTGGTCTGATGCCAACAGCGGTCGGTGCGGTACGCCCCCCATGCCGGTGCCGCACGGCGGTCATCGAACGAGGTAGTCAGCTTCTACTGGGTCTGCGTCATCGACCAGATCTTGGTTCACTCGCCGGCCAGGCTTGAACGAAAGTTCTTGCTTCGTCGACGACCTTGGTCTGGGCGTCGAGCACCCGGCTCGTGTAGCCGGTGTCCCAGGTCGCCCAGTACTCGGCCGTGTCTTGGTGTTGCACGATGCTGGAGATCAATGGTTGCAGTGGCTCGGACTGGTCGTACGGGATTTCGGACCAGCCGTACCAGTAGATGTAGTGACCGCCACTGCGCACATCCAATACTCCGTCGACGATCAGCTGCGCCCACCACCGCACCAGCGCCCATGCTCGAGGTATCGGTAAGGTAGGCAGGTCGTCCGGAATCAATCTCAGCTCAGCCATTACCTGTCTGAACAGCTCCTGCGAATCCGGTTCTTCCGCGCGGTTCAACCCCGCAAGTAGAGGAAGTGAAGGACAATCGACTCCCGAAAGCAAGGCGTCGAGCCCGAGTTGGATAAGTCTGTCGGACCCGACGTGATGTCCCACTAGCTGATCGATCGCTACTTTACGCAGCGCCGCGATCGCGGCTTCGACGTCCATGACGTCACCAAGTATCGCCCGCCGTACTGCGCGAGTGTACGCACTTCACGTTAAACCAGCTCGACAGCAACCTCGATCGGGTTACGTGTAGAAGTACGTTGATCTCGGCACGCACTCATTTGCCGCAGATAATGCGCATTGCGTTGCTCGTCGTAGTAGGGACGAGATCCCGTCTCGCCTGATGGCCGAGGCCAAGACGGCGCCGTCGGGCCACGTCCGGCGTCATGTCAATGACGCCCGGCCGAACGCGAGCGCAGCGGAGACTTCCTCGGCGCGCTCGGCGCTTCTACTGTTCAGCCGAGCTCAGGCGTAAACGAAGGGGTGGACCGGCAGCTCTGATGTCGGTTCGAACCACGACCGCAGTACAGCGTCGAAGGGTGTGGGTCGCGAGCCTTCGGGTGCGGTAGTCCGGGTAACTCGGTAGAGCCACTCGTGATCCAGGTCCTCGAACGCTACTTCTTCGAATGTGGAGTACAGGTCCCGTGCCTGCTGCTCGTCGACGCATCCGTGGTCGACCAGAAGTCCTTCGGCGCGGCGTACGACGAGATGCATGGCGAGGGCTTCGGCGACGCTGGCCGGCGAGTTCCACTGGGGTTCAGAGAGCCGGCCGGTGACGGCGACCGCGGCGATCAGGAACTTGCGTGTGAAGCGGCTGTCGTAATGGTTGGCGAACTGAGGCGGTAGTTCCCCCAGCGTCAGGAGCCCGTCCACGCCGGCTCGGTCGGCCGGGTTTCGCTGCGCGAGGGTCACGATGTCTTCGATCAGCTCGTCGACAAGCATCGTGCCTGCCACAGCAAGGGCCCCGGCAGCGAGAACAGCGCTGTCGCTGCCGGCTCCCCCGTCGCCCGCCGCGAACACCGCCAGGTCAAATGCGCGAACCGACGCCGCGTGACCGGCGACCGGGGCCGACCAGTCGACCACTTCACCCTCACCAGGTCCATCAGTCGTGGCGGGTTGCTCACGAGCTGTCGGTGCGGCCCGCCCTGCGGGCTCAACGGGCTGACGACCAGGTTCTGTTGAGCTCGTCTCGGCATTCATTGGTCCCCCTCGGAGTTTTCGACGCCCAGGAGCGTCAGCAGGTTCTCGACCGCAATGACATAGCGTTTGCCCACCCGTAGGACCGGCACGGGGAAGTCTCCTTCGCCGACCAGTTTGTAGGCGGTGGTCCGTCCTATCCGCAGGATCGAGGCGGCGGTCTCGATGTCCGTTGCCATGCCAAGGCGGCGCACTTCGTCGACCGTCCAGACTCGCTTGGCCATGCTTTCTCCTCCCGCCGTGCCGCCAACCGCCGCAGCGATCGGCGCCACGTCAAGCGCACCACGACGCGGACGCCAGTCATAGATGCCAGGGGGTGACGGGTCATGACGCGCCGGGGCGCAGCGCGACGTCTCCGATCCGTGGACCCTCAGGCCGCGACCCACACGGTGGCCAGCGGCGCCGCCAACGACCGTGGGCTTCAACCAAACGCCGCTAACCCGCGTCGTCCCCCAATGCGGAGTCCATCAACTCTGCCGCCCTGCGCTCGCTTTCCGGCAGGACGTGGGTGTAGACCTCACGGGTTGTGCGCGCATCCGCGTGGCCGAGGCGTTTCTGCATCACGTGCTCCGGCACACCGGCATCCGCGCCGGCCGTCGCCGAGGTGTGCCGGGCGTCGTGCAACACGATGACCGGAACGCCTGCGGCCATGCAGGCGTCTTCCCACTGGTCGGTGTAGTAGCGCGGGTAGTACGGCTCACCGTCCTCGCGCGGGAAGACGTAGTCACGGTCGCGGTAGAGGATCCCCGCCTCCGCCTTCTCCGCGTCCTGGCGGGCTTTGTGCTCACGCAGCACTTTCACCATGGCCGGGCCGATAGCGATCGGCCGGCGACTCTTGCCCTTCGGAGATTTCTCGATGACCTTGTTCCCGCAAATGGTGCGCTGGATGTGGATGTAGACGATTCCCCGGTCCAGGTCGACCTTGGCCCATCTCAGCCCGGCGATCTCACCGCGGCGGGTCCCGGCGACCACCGCGAGCGCCCACGCCGCATACAGGCGTGCCTCACGGTGGAACTTGAGGAACGCCTTGGACTCGCCCGGCGTCCAGACCCCTTTGCGCCCGTGATTCTCCCGTTCGGCCGGCCGCGGCTGCCGGACCCCGTCGAGATTGATGCCGAGATCCTTGAACGCCTTCATGATGACCCGGTGCACAGTACGCACGGTGGTCGGCGACAGCGGTTTCTTGCGGTTCCCGCCCTCGCGCAGCAGCGTCTTGTACATGTCGTGGATGACGCGCTTGTCGATGCTGTAGAGCTGCCGGCCGCCGATGTGCGGGATCACGTACATGCGGAACAGGTTCCGGTAGTTGTCCAGCGTTGTTTCCTGGATGTCGAGTTCGCGCTCGGCCAGCCAGCCTTGAAGTTCGGCGGCGACGCTGCCGTCAACGTTGATGCTGGCTTCGCCGTAGGCGTGGCGTGCTTCGGTTTCCGCTGTCTCCGCAATCGTCTTGGTGGGGAAGCCTCGGCGCTTGTACTGGCGGCGTTTTCCGTCGTCGCCGACGGGTAAGTCGATGACGAAGAACCAGAGGGTCTTGTTGTTGGCGAGGGTGTACGAGCCGACGGTCATCGGACCTCCCGTGGTCACAGAGCGGAGCTGACCTCATCCACGGTAGGCCCGTCTGTGACCACGCCCGTGACCACAAGATCCACTAGAGCGATCTTGGGAGCGCGATGCCGATCAATGAAAAAAGCCGCTGACCAGGACCTTCGTCCTTGCCAACGGCTTCAAAAAGCTGGTCGGGCTGACAGGATTTGAACCTGCGACCCCTTGACCCCCAGTCAAGTGCGCTACCAAGCTGCGCTACAGCCCGCAACCACGCCCTACCGGACGCGGCAACCCCGACAGACTACCAAAGCCCTACCCATGCGCCCGACCGCGACCCCCCGGTCCCAACTTCTTCCGAGGCTTGACCGCGATCTCGATCGGCGAGCCCTCGAACCCGAACTCTTCCCGCAGCTTCCGCTCCACGAACCGGATGTACCCAGCGTCCAGCGGCCCGGTGGTGAACAGGATGAACTTCGGCGGCGCCACGCCGGCCTGGGTGGCGAACAGGACGCGCGGCGCGCGACCCCCTCGTACCGGATGAGGGGTCTGCTGTGTCACCGCCGTCAGCCAGGTGTTGAGGGCGTTGGTGGTGATCCGCTGCTCCCAGGAGCCCAGCGCCCGGCGGATGGCCGGCGCCAGCTTGTCGACCGCGCGACCCGTGCGGGCCGAGATGTTCACCCGCACGGCCCACGGGATGCGCTTCAGCTCGCGGTCGATCTCCTTGTCGAGGTAGAACCGGCGGTCCTCGTCGACCAGGTCCCACTTGTTGAAGGCGATGACCAGGGCCCGCCCGGCCTCGACGACCGAGGTCAGCACCCGCTGGTCCTGCTCGGAGATGGGCTCGGCGGCGTCGAGGAGCACCACTGCCACCTCGGCGGCCTCGACGGCGCCGGCTGTGCGCAACGAGGCGTAGTACTCCGTACCCGACGCCTGGTTGACCCGCTTGCGCAGGCCGGCGGTGTCGACGAACTGCCAGACCTGGCCGTCCATCTCGACCAGGCTGTCGACCGGGTCGACCGTGGTGCCGGCGACCGAGTCGACGACCGCGCGCTCCTCGCGGGCCACGCGGTTGAGCAGCGACGACTTGCCCACGTTGGGACGGCCGACCAGCGCGACCCGGCGCGGACCGCGCGGACCGGACTCGATGATCGGCGGCGCCTCGGGCAGCGCGTTCATGATGGCGTCGAGCAGGTCACCGGAGCCGCGGCCGTGCAGGGCCGAGACCGGGTACGGCTCGCCCAGGCCGAGCGACCACAGGGAGGTGGCCTCGAGTTCGAGGTTCTGGTTGTCGGTCTTGTTGCCGACCAGGATCACCGGCTTGTTGCTTCGCCGCAGCATCTTCACGGCGGCTTCATCATCGTCGGTGGCGCCGACGGTGGCGTCGACGACGAACAGGACGACGTCGGCGGTCTGGATGGCCATCTCGGCCTGGTTGGCGATGGCCAGCGCGCGGTCGCGGGCGTCGGGCTCCCAGCCGCCGGTGTCGACGACGGTGAAGCGGCGGCCGTTCCAGTTGGCGTCGTAGGGCACGCGGTCGCGGGTCACGCCGGGCTTGTCCTCGACGACGGCCTGGCGGCGGCCGATGATGCGGTTGACCAGGGTGGATTTGCCCACGTTGGGGCGCCCCACCACGGCCACCACGGGTACGGCGATCGACACCGCGGTCGGCGGCTCGTCGATCTCGAAGACGTCGGTCACTGATGCACCTTGTTCAGTAGGTTCTGCAGGTGCGCCACGACGTCGTCGATGCCCATCCCGGTGGTGTCCACCTCGATGGCATCGCCGGCGCGGCGCAGCGGGTCGGCCGTACGCGAAGAGTCAAGCTTGTCGCGACGCTCCAGGTCAGCCTGGGTGGCCGTCACGTCGGTGGCGTCCTCGGCACTGCGCCGCGCGGCACGGGCCTCGGCGGACGCGGTCAGATAGACCTTGAGGTCGGCGTCGGGCGCCACCACGGACGCGATGTCACGCCCCTCGACCACGATACGCGGGTGCCGGGCGATGATCGCCTGCTGCTGCCCGACCAGGTGACGGCGCACGGCGGGCACCGCGGCCACGGCCGACACGGCGCCGGTGACCTCGGGCCCGCGGATGGCCGCGTCGACATCCACCCCGTTCGCCCGGAAATGCGGGGCCTTGGGGTCGGTCCCGATCGCCAGCTCGGTCGCCAGCGCGATCTTGGCGATCCCGTCCGGGTCGGCCAGATCGCCGCCGGCATCCAGAACCGCCCAGGTCACAGCCCGATACATCGCGCCCGTGTCCAGATAAACACCATCCAGGGCCGTGGCCAGACGCCGGGAAACGGTGGATTTGCCGGACCCCGAAGGCCCGTCCACGGCCACGACACACCGCTCCGGCCGCACTACCTCACCCAACGCAGTCTCCCAACGCTCTCCAGCCCAACCCACCCATTGTGCCCGCTGGCGCGAAACACACCAAAAATCAACCTCTTGATGTACGGGCACAGGACCTGCTCGTCCTCGAGCCCGGCCAGGTGGGTGGCCAAGCTCACCACGCCGCTTCCGGGTCGGGTTGAGACCCGCGCCAGTTGCCTACCGTCATTGCGCGCCTCCGGAGCGCACATCTAGGGTGGGCCGGTGCCTTCGGCCGATGTCGATATGTTCTTCGATGACCGGAATACCGCACGGCCCACTCGCGGCCGCTTCCGCTACCAGGACGAATGTGTCGCCCTCCGCTGCATTCCCAACCTCGCGTCCGAGGGGATCACAGCGGTCCTGGTCGAGTGGTCGACCGACTACGTCGCGGTGCCGGCCGACGGTGATCCCGAGCTGGTCTCGGTCAAGCATCGGGAACCGCCACTCGGCGCGTGGCCCCTGAGTGATCTCGGTCCGGTGCTGGCCGACCTGCACCGCGTGTGGCGCGCCATGGATGAACGTTGCAGCTGCGCCTTCGCTTCCAACGCGGCGCCGTCCAGGAAAGCCCACGAGGAACTCGGGGCGAAGCTCAACCGCTACATCAAGGCTGAACCGGATGAGCTGGCGCGGTTCCTGAATGTGACGACACTCCCGCGTCTGCCGCTGCCGAGCCGAGTCGACATCACCGCCGTCGGTATCCGCGACATGGCCGGCGCGCTCAGCGTTCTCGGGCGTGACCCGCAGTTCGCGGAAGCCTGCTATCTCACGCTGGTCGGCCGGATCGCCTCGGTCGCAACCGAGGAACCCGACACGCCCGAACAGCGAATCGCGAAGCTGACCGGCTCGCTGCGGGAAGTTCGCGACCGGGACCGGCCCCGCCCGGGTGACCAGACGCTCCGGATCGCCGACCTCCGGGAGCTGGTTCTCGCCACGGAGAGAGCGCGGGCCCGGACCGTTCTCCCGCCGCTACGTGCCACCGTGCATTCCCGAGCCCCCGCGCCGCGAGTTGTTGTCCTCGGCGGTGACCGGTTACTACTCCCCCGCGCCGCCGCCGACCGCGACGCGCCGGACGGTTCCTACCGGGAGCTGCGCACGAACGCTCGCGGTGACTCGGGCGCCGGGGCCCGTCGCCGACTCACCCGGCTCACCGTCACCCGGGACAGCACGGAGTCGGCCCGTCGGCGGGCTGAGATCGCCGCCGAAGTCGAGCTGCACGCCCTCATCACCGACCTGCCCCGCGTGTTCGCACGCGTCGACCAGGACACGGTGCTGATGTTCGCGACGACGCTGCCCGACGCCCGCCCGCTACTGACCGAGTACGGGCAACCGCCCTACCCTGGCATCGTCCTGGACTCCGTGCTGGCCGCGCTGCCGCACCTCGCGGCAACTCTCGGTCGGTTTCACGACAGCGGCCGGGCTCACCGCGCGCTGGATCTCGAGGGGCTGCTCGTGCACGGAGATCGGATGTGGCTGCGGGACGCGGGACTCGCCACGACCGCTCCGGCGCCTGGCGAGGGCCCGACTGATTACCGGGCGCCTGAGCAGCAGCGCCCCCTGGTGATGCCGATCGGTCCGGCCACCGACGCCTATCAGGTCGCCGCCATCGTCTACCACCTCGCGACCGGGCAGCCGCCAGGGAACGACCCACCTCCGCCGTGTGTACTACGGCCGGGACTGGCACCGGGGCTGGACGAGCCGTTGCTGAGCGCCTTGAGGGAGGACCCGGCCTCGCGCTCATCCTTGGCCGGCCTGGTCTCCGGGCTACGAGCGGTGCGTCATGGCGGCGGGACCACGCGGTGCTGACGGGCGAGGTCCTGAAGATCGCTGCTCCGATCGTCATCGTTCCTGGGCTCAAGCTCGCCGCGAAGTTCGCGACCGCACGCCGGGACTTCCCCTATCTGCCCGACCCGGTGCGGCTGGTGAACGAGCTCAACCAGCTGAACGGCGAGGGCGGCGTGCCGGTGACCATCGACGAGGGCAAGCCGTGGATCCGGCTGTACGTCCGGCGCTCATGCGTCGCGCTGAAGGTGACGAACCACCAGGACGCCATGTCGGTCGAGTTCATCGAACCCATGAAGCTGGTCAATCACGGCAGGCTCGCGCGGAGCCGGCTCCGCCTGACCACACCATGCTGGTACTACGCGTCGCAGCTGAGGGAGGTGCCACCCGGATACCGGGTGCCGGAGCGGGACATCCGAGCAGCGTGGAAACGGACGTCGGGTGAGCCGGCGGCCGACCGTGGGCCGACCGACCTGGACCGATTCTGCGACGCGATGGATCTGGTCATCGAGGGCGGCCGGCAGATCGAGGCTCAACGGAATCCGCCCGACCGCATCGTGCCCTACTACGAGGTGCTCGCCACCGCGGAGCGCCGGCGATCCGCCGCCGGCGTCTATGTCTTCCGGCTGTCCCGCCCCAGCTCGACGCCGAGGGGCACCCTGGTTCACCTTCGCCGTGACGAGGCCCTGCGCGGTCGGGTGCTGGGAACTGACGGAGACCGGCTGACGGTCGCGTTCGACGACGCGGTCGACCGCGCGCGTATCCCCGACGAGGGCGAGCTCGTCGCCGGTACGAGCGACCTCGTCCAGCGCATCCAGAAGAACGCGGTGGCACGCGTGCGGGCGGGCACGACTCTTCATCCCCGCATGGTGGCCCTGTTGGTGGATGGCCAGTTCGGCGACTATCGCCCGTCAGCGGAGAGCCCGCGCGACCGCCTCGACGAGTTCCAGACGGCAGCGTTCCAGCATGCACTGGAGGTTCCCGACCTGCTCTGCGTCGTGGGCCCGCCCGGTACGGGCAAGACCAGAACAATCGTGCAGATCGCGACGGCCGCGGCGGCGCGTGGCGAACGCGTTCTGATTGCGTCGCAGACGAACACCGCGGTGGACAACGTCATCGAGAAGATGCCCTCCGAAGTCATCTCGGTCAGGGTGGGCAACGCTGAGCGGTTCACCGAGTCCGTGAGGCACAAGACGATCGCTTCGACCGCCGCGGAGCTGCAACGGCAGACCCTCGAGCGAACTGACGTGTCCCGGCGGCGGCTCGCGCCATGGCACGCGGATCCATCCCCGGTCACCGGATGGCTGCGGCGACTCGACGGCGCGTTGGCCGACGCCGACCAGGCGGAGACCAGGCGGCGAGCGGCCGAGTCGGCTCGCGATGCCGCCGCGGCCGCGATCGACGCCCGCGTCGGGGGCCTTGCTCGCAGCGCGGAGGGCACGGCACGCCGGTTGACGGCCGAGGCCGAGAAGGCGTCGTCGCGAGTCAAGCGGATCGCGTCCAAGCTGGCCGACGCCGAGACGCGCTCGGCCGGACCGTTCGGGGTGATTCATCGCTGGCGGGCCGGCCGGCTCCGGGCACGGCTGGCGACCGAGGAGCCGCGACGGATCCGGGCCGACGTCGCGGCGGAAGAGGCGAGATCCGCTCACGGGAGGCTGCGGGACGAACTCCGGCGGCAGATCGACGACCATCCGTCGGTACGTGAGGCGGCCGGCTTGGCGGCCGGCGCGAGTTCCGCGATCGAGCAAGCTCTCCATGTGGCCGGTCAAGCAGGACGGGAGCTCGTCCGCCTGCACGCAGTGGTGCTGGGCGCGCCCGGCTCGCCGCCCACCGACCGGGCGGCATTGGGCGATCTTGCCGGTTGGTGCCGAGCGTGGGAGCCGTTCCTGCGGGAACGCGCCGCCCTGCTGGACGAGTGGCGGGTCGTGCTCGCTCAGCCGACGGAGCGACTCCATGCCGAGCTGATTCGCTATTCATCCGTCATCGGAGCCACCTGCATCGGTGTCGGGGTCCAGGCGAATCTCCTGTCGGACCTGGACTTCGATCTCGCCGTGATCGATGAGGCGGGCCAGATTCCGGCCGCGTCGGCGCTGGTTCCGATGACCCGTGCGCGTCGGGTCGTGCTGGTCGGCGATCATCACCAGTTGCCGCCGTTCGTCGACGACGATGTGCGGCACTGGCTCACCCGGAAGGACCTGTCCGGAACCGGCGTCGATCCTCGGCAGCTGTCGGACCTCCTGACCCGGAGCGCCTTCGAGCGGCTGTTTCAGCGGGCGCCGGCCGGTAACCAGCTCCTTCTCAGCCGGCAGCGGCGGATGCCCGCCGTCCTCGCCGACTTCGTGTCGGCGGAGTTCTACGGCGGGCGGCTCATCAGCGATACCGAGCCGCGGCCGCCAGCGCCGATCTTTCGCAGTCCGCTGGCCGTGGTCGACACCAGCGGACTTCCGGCATCCGAACGAGCCGAGAACCGGCGGCGCCAGACCGAAACCTGGCAGGAGGCCGGCTGTGACAACCGGGCCGAAGGCCGAATCATCCTCACCCTGATCCAGCAGTACGCGTCGCTCGACTGGGTGGTGATCGCGCCATACCGTGCGCAGGTCCAGCTGATCAACCTGTGGGCGACGGAATTGCTCGGTGCCGAAGCCGTGCGCGACCGCATCGGCACGGTGGACTCGTTCCAGGGCCGCGAGAGAGACATCGTGCTGTTCAGCTTCACCCGCAGCAACCAGTCGGGGAATGTGGGCTTCCTCAGCGAATTGCGCCGCCTCAACGTCGCGATCACCCGAGCGCGCCAGCAGCTGGTGCTGGTCGGTGACCGCGACACTCTGACCGCCGCCCGGGACCCGGCGTTCCGGGGCCTGGCGCAGAGGATGTTCAGGTACGCCGACGAGCACGGCGATGTCGTGCCCGCTCAGCGACTGCGAGAGCGGCTACCGTGAGCAGACCCGCACACGTATCGGCTCGACGAATCCTCGAACGAGTCGCGGCGCTGCCCGACATCCGCCCGCTCCGCATCTTTCCGCTTCTGCTGCCGATGTGGCGTGTGGAGATCAAGACCGAGGTCCGGGAGTCACAACCGTACGAACTGTTCGATCAGTTCCTCTCCCGGGCGATCGCTCGGGCCGGGCTGCTCGACGTCTCACAGCTGGCCACGTTCTTCGGCGTCGACCGTGCCCTAGTCGACCGGGTCATCACCTTTCTCGAAACCATCGGGCACGTGCGGCGCTCCGGCGACGCGCTGACGCTGACCGGCATCGGGCAGCAGTCGGTCGCCGACGGCTGCCGCTACGTCGAGAAGAAGGGCCGGCAGGTCCTGTACTTCGACGGCTTCACGTCCGAGCCGATGCCCGCGACCCATTACGAAGGCACGGAATGGATCGACGACATCGAGCTGACCCTGAATGCGGACGGCACCCGGTTCCGCGTCGTCACAGGCTCGCGGTCCTTCAACTTCGAAGCGCTGGAAAGGCTCGCCTCCAGACCCGACCGGGAGGAGTTCAATCTCCCCGGATCGGTCAGCTCGATCAAGCCGATCGACGTGGGAAGTGCCTTCCTCCCGGCGTACGTCGTCGAATGCACCGAACGGCTGTTGGTGTTCGTCAAAGCGATGGACGGGCCGGATGAATACCTGGCCGACCTGGTGTCGACCGTTCTTCCCGACGTTCTGGCGGCCGAGGACAGGGTCGACGACATGCGAACGTGGCAGGACTGGCTGCGCGCTCGCGGGCTGGAGAACATCCGGCCGGAGCGTCTGCCGAACAACATTCTGCGAGCGTCGTTGCCCGCGAAGGAGTACGGCCGCCGGATCTCGTGGTGGCAGCTCGGTTCGTTCGAGGTGCACCGAGCCTCCTTCCTGCAGCTCTGGTGTGACGACGCCGAAGCCAGGCAACACGCCGTCCTGGACCGGGTGGGGCGCATCGTCAAGACGCGTGTCATCCGGGACGCCGACGAACTGGGCCGGCGCTTGTCCGATCTGGCCGGACAACTTCAGGTGACCACGCCGGGCATAGCGGACCTCCGGCGATTCGCTCGCGAGGAGAACGACGAATCGTTGCTGTCCATGGTCGAAGATCTGCTCACCACCTGAGCACGCCTCATTCGTTGATCCACCATGCGCACTTCTCCCGGCTCTCGGATCCTGAGTGTCGGCGCCTACCGCCCCCGCACCCGGGTGGGCAACGACGCGATCGCCGCGCGCATCGACTCGAGCGACGAGTGGATCCGCCGGCGCAGTGGCATCGAGTCCCGGCGTCGCGCCGCCGACGACGAGGACCTGGTCACGATGGCCACGGCGGCTGCGACGAAGGCTCTCGCCGGGGCCGGCGTCGCCCCGCGCGACGTGTCCGCCGTCCTGCTGGCGACGATGTCCTACCGCGGCCGCGCGACAACCGTGGCACCCCTGGTGGCGGCCGCCCTGGGCGCCACCAACGCGGCGGCGATGGACCTGGGCGCGGCGTGTGCCGGCTTCCCGTACGGTCTGGCCACCGCCGACGCCCTCGTCCGCAGCGGCGCCGCCGACAACGTGGTTCTGATCGGCGCCGAGCGCATGACCGACATCGTCGACGACCACGACCGCGGCACCGCGTTCCTGTTCGGCGACGGCGCCGGCGCGGTGGTGGTCGGCCCGTCCGAGACGCTGGGCATCAGCCCGGTGGTGTGGGGCGCCGACGGCGCCAAGAGCGAGCTGCTCCGGTACGCCGAGACGGGCACCCTGCGGATGGCCGGCCCCGAGGTCTTCCGCTGGGCCACCGCCGTGATCCCGCCCGTGGCCGAGCGGGCGCTCGAGGCCGCCGGCATCACCGCCGCCGACCTGGCGGCTTTCATCCCCCACCAGGCCAACCTGCGCATCACCACGGCGGCCGCAAGGGCCTTGTGCCTGCCGCCGCACGTCCGCGTCGCCACGGACGTCATCACGAACGGCAACACGGGCGCCGCCTCCATCCCGCTGGCGATGGCTGCCCTGAACGGCACGTCGGGGCCGGCTCTGCTGCTGGGGTTCGGCGCCGGTTTGGCGTACGCGGCTCAGGTTGTTGAATTGCCCTGATGGGTGTCCTTCGAATGGTGTAACCCGCGATGCCGGGTCGGGTTTTCGACTCGGCGACACCCACGGACAGTGCAGACTCCGCCGCGATGGGACAAACCGAAGGCGACCCGGAACGGCCTCAACCGCTGCTGCACCGTGAGCCGCTGACCCCTCTTCCCGCTCCGCTGGACGTCGCCGCCGGAGCCGGGTCGGCCGCCTGGTACGCGTCACCGGTGACCAAGGCGCTGATCGTCACGGTCCTGGGCCTGGGCAACCCCTGGGTCAACCCCGCCCTGACCGAGGCGGCGAACATCAACGATCTCGATCTGCTGGACCCGTTCGTGGGGCCGGGCCTGTACATCCTGCGCTGGCTCGCCTGGGATGTCGACGGAGCGGCCGGGTCCGGGCAGTTCGTGCCCGGCGACAACATCGCCCGGTTGCTGCTGTTCATCCTGATCGCGGCGTGGCTGGCCCACCGCGTCCAACGCGTCCTCGCCCTGGTGCCCGACCCGGCGGCACGAGGTCTGCGGCTCGCCCGGATGTTCGCGATCAGCGGCGCGTTCGCGGCCGGTGGCATCTGCGCCGGCTGGCTGCTGGCCCTCGTCGGCCTGGTCACCGGGGCCGACGGCGACGACCTGTCCTTCCACCTGTTCCGCAGCATGCTCGACGCGTTGTTCGTGAGCTGGCTGCTGGGTTTTCTCATCGCCGGCTGGGCCACCCGGCCCGGCCAGGACCGGCGCTCCCCGGCCGGCCCGGGCGACCTCTTCTGAACGTGAGGAGCTCGCGCTTGAGCGACGCCACGCGCTATCTGTGTGTCGCGGCCACGGTCGACGCGTCCTTCGCCGACCGGGTCCTGGCCGAGGTGCGGGACGACGAGTTGCGCGCCGCCGCCCCGTCGGTTCGCTTCGATCCGGCCGTGGTCGTGGAGTTCTGTCTGGCCACACGCCGGCGCCGGGTCCGCCGGGACATCTGGCTCGCCCTGGCCGGCGGCATCGCCTTCGCTCTCTCTCCGATGTGGACGCTGATCGCCGGCGCGATCATGGCCACCAGCGGCATGGTCGTCACACGCCGCAAGGTCCGCCCGTCGGCGCTGCAGGCCCTGGCCTCGCTGACGACCATGGCGGCCATCACCTTGATGATCACACTGAACCTGTCGTTCGGCTCCGAGACGTCCTGGCTGACCGGTTCGCCTCCGATAGCGCTGCTGGCCGGCGTCGTGGCGCATGTCATCCTGCTGATCAGCCTGCTCGCCACCCGCCGCACCGTGGTCACCCGGCTGCGCCGCGGCACCTTCCGCCCGGCCGAGAGCCAGGACCAGATCAACAACGTCAGCGTGTACGGCGGGTACGCGCCGTTCATCGGCTATGGCACGGCGGTCACCGGCTGGTCGTTCGCCCTGCCCCTGCTGCCGATCCCGGACTCCGCCGAGGCGGCGAACCGGGACGCCACCATCTCCATCGACGTCATCGACCTGATCGACTGCGTCCGTAAGCGCCTGTCCGCCATCGGCACGACGTCGTCCGTACCCGGCCGGCCGGCCACCGACGACCTGCTCCCCGACCTGGTTCTCCAGGACCGCGTGTTCGTCAGCGGGGACCAGCTCACCGACGACCGCCGCTTCCTGCCGGACCGCGGCGCCGCCCCGCGCCAGCACCTGACCGACGCCGAGATCGAGGCGATCGCCCGGCGCCCGGAAGGCGCCGCCCGGCACTACCTGTGCGCCCTGGTGCCCTCCTGGGGCGGCGAGGTGGCGGCGAGCACCTTCCTGCATTTCTCCACCGACGGCCGGCTGCTCTATCTGGAGTGCGCCCGCTCGGTGCTGGAACCCGTACGCCGCCGCTATCACGAGGTGGACCGGCTCCCCGAGCAGCTGAGCTTCGGAGCGCTGCTGGAACTCGCCGACCGCGCCGCGCAGCAACTGCTGCTGACCGCCCTGGGCGCGCCGTTCCGCCTGATCGGCGACATGGCCCGGCGGCTGGGCGCCGGCCGCCGCCGGACCCGCCTGTTGCGGGAGGCCCGGGAGGACGCCGGCCACAACTACGGCGCTCTGCTCAGCCCGCGTGAGCTGGCCGTCGACCCGATGGACTACCACAACTACTTCCAGCTGCTCGACACCGCGAAGCACCTGAAGATCGTCGAACGGCACGTCCTCGCCAGCATTCTCGGTTTCCTCGACGAGCGCGGCGTGGACACCGCCGAATTCCGTACCCGCCAGACCACGATCCTCAACCAGGGCATCATCCAGTCCGGCGGCCTGTCCGTCGTTACCAACCAGTCGGTAGGTACGGGCGCCCGCGCCGGTACCGATCGGGCGACAGCACGCCCGGCCGCCGCGACCTCAGGAGGTCAGCGATGACCGAACCGCACATCAACTACGGAGTCCACCAGTCCGGCGGAGTCAGCCACGTCGGCAACCAGGCCGTCGGCCCCGGCGCCTCGATCAACGCGAGCCCGGTCACCTGGGCGCTGCTGGACGACGCCCTGGACAAGCACGCCGAGCAGTTGCCACCCGAGGCACAGAGCGCCACGCTCGCCGTCCGCGAGGCCCGCACGACCGGCGCCGGATCAGAGGTCCTGAAGCACCGGCTCGACCAACTGGCGCTGCTCGCGGCGCCCGTCCCGGCCGTGGTGGAAGCCGTCAACGCCGTCCGGCAGGCCTTCGGCGGCTGAGCCGCGCCAAGGAGATGAGCGGGCCCGCACCGGATCGTTCGCCCCGGCGCGGGCCCGAAATCAGTCGGCCGCACGGGCCTTGTGCCTGCCCGCCGCACGTCCACGTCGCCACGGACGTCATCACGAGCGGCAACAGGGGCGCCGCCTTCATCCCGCTGGCGATGGCTGCCCTGAACGGCACGACCGGGCCGGCACTTCTGCTGGGGTTCGGCGCCGGTTTGGCGTACACGGCTCAGGTTGTTGAATTGCCTTGGTCGGCTCTCGTCCCAGTCCCATCATCGTTCGGAGATCAGGTCGCGAACGATGTGCCTGAGGTCGGCCAGGTGGGTCGCGCTGCGCTCGCGCTGGTGGATGATCCACTCCTTGCCCTCGGCGGCGATGCCTTCGAGAACCTCGAGAGTCCGGGGCAGACCGGACGCGTCCAGCGACACTCTCGACAGCTTCATCGGGTCCTCGCCCGCTTCGATCTCGCCGATCGCATCCGTCACCGGTACCAGGATGGGAGCCCCATTGACCAGTGTGAGTTCGAAGGTCTGACGCTGGGTGGCAATCCCGTCAATGCGGACCGCGGCGACCGCGTCGAAACGGTAGTTCAGCCGCTGAGTCGTCTGTTCGGAGATGTGTTCGAAGTCGAGGTGGGCATTTACCTGACGAACGCCGTCCTTGGTGAGCAGGAACAGAACGATCTGATACCGCGAGTAGCGCCACGGACCGTGTTTGACCCGAGCACGCCTCACACCGGACGCAGGTCCCTCGATGACAGCGTGCGCGATAATCTGACTGGCGTTGATCCGGTAGTGCCGCATCGCCTCGTCGACCATCAGGCGCCGGTCCGATTCCAGCCAGTCGGCCATCTCACGATCGGACGGCTTGACACTCAGTTTCCGTACCCATCGGTGGTAGGCCGCCTGACGATCCGAGAAAGCGGCTTGGTACTCCGCCTCGTCCGCGCCGACCCGCCGGCGCTCACTGTCGAGGCGGAACGCTCCTCGCAGCGCCACCCACCCCGCGACCACTACCAGCACTCCGTTAAGCGCACCGGCGCCGCCCGCGGTGGCCACGACAAGCAGACCCCCTCCCACAATCGCCGCCACCCCGGCCAGACAGATCAGCTTCACTCTCGCCGAAGTCCGGAGCTCCTCCCGATAGGACAGGAGTGTCGCCCGCTCCCAGCGCAGCCGAACGTCGCTGACCAGATATCGGACGAGCCAGGCGACCTGATCGGCGCCGATGCGCTCTTCCCGGTAGATCTCGACAACCTCGTCCCGCAGCCGCTGGCGGATTCCCGCTGTGTTCGTGATCCAAGCGGTGGGGTCGGTCCCGCGCGGCACGTAGCGATCGAAATAACGAGTGAAGAGCCGATCCACGCCGCGAGCGAAACCCTGTGGTGGCGCCTCCTGGTGCGCCCAGGAGTGAAGTTCCTGGTCCTTGAGCCGCGTGCGTTGCCGACGAAAATGCCAGTCTGAGCCGTACCGAACGAATGCCGCAGTACCGGCCATCGCGATCAGAAATCCTAGGACTGGGGCGGCGTCGCCCCGCCGGATGAGCGCTGAGATCAAGTTTCCGACCGTGAACACCAGCGCAAAGAGGCCGAACACGGTCCACAACACGTCATCCCGCTGGTACACAGCAGGCCTGGGGATTCGTGCTCGTGGACCGGCCGGAACGGGCTGGAAGAAGGTCCAGACACGAGCGGCTCGATCCCCCGCCGTTCGCCGCCCGGCGGCGAGCTGCACCGATTGCCGCCACATCTCGTCCTCCACCGGGCCCTCCAGCAGCACGGCGAGATGGTCGACGATGAGGTCGCGCTGAATCTGGGGCAGGCCTCCGAGCTCTTTGTCAACGAGAGCGGAGTCGGCCGCGCCCAGGGATGTGACCAAAGCGAGGACGGCTCGCAAACCGGCCGTCCACGGATCGCCGCCATCCAAACGGGTCAGGCGCGCGCAGATCGCCGCGAGGCTGTCGAGCCCGTCGTTGCCGAGCTGCCGGAGGGTGCGGCCACTCAACAACGCCAGCAGCCGGTAGAAGCGAACCTCATCGGTCTCGTAGCCGCGAGCCACCGCAGTCTCGATGAGATGCCGTGCTTCGTCCGGCATCCGTGCGTTGAGCCGGTTGACCCCGACACGAAACACCGCCTGCGGGGAGGCGTCCGGAGCTACCTGATAGACGGTGATGTCGCCGTGGACGACATTGGCCTGGACACCGATCTCCGCGTCACCTGAAGCCACGTTGGTGTAGGCCTCGGACGTCATGACAAGCCTTGCAGGCCGGCAATGATCGCTCCGGCAACCTTCGCTACCTCCGCGATGTCGGCGACAAGGCCTCGGAACCGCTTCAGTGCCAGCACGACTCGGCTTCGATCCGTGCGATTCTCCTGCGCGGTGTCGAGTTCGCCCTGAGCGGCCGCGTAGGTGGGTCGGTCGAGCTTCCCGCCATGGTGCGCCTCTTTCAGCAGACTCCGCAGCTCGGAGATCGCTGCATCGACATCGGGCGGTGCCTCGACGTTGCGGCCGATCACTACGCCGCCGTGTATCTGCCCTGCTTGGATACCTACCCGCGCGTTGCCGCCGGCGATGTTGGTGTACATGGCGCCTGTCGACATCTCTCCCGCCTTTCGCGACGAAGAACCCTCAGCCAGCTGCGGCGCGAGCGCGGCCGCGAATTCGGCCGCGTTCCGGGCGGCCTGGACCTGCCAGTTCTGTGAATCGGACGTGCTCTTGCTGCCATCCGCTCGATCGCTGATTCCTCGAACGACGACGATCGGGAGAGACCGGTTCAGATGGCCGGCCTGGGCGACTCCCGCCGCCTCCATCTCGATCGCCAAGGCATCGTTGTAGTGTTGCCGGATCCAAAGGGCATGAGCCGACAGCGCCGAGTCCTGGACGACTTCACCGGCGGCGATCGGGCCGAAATGGGCATGCGGCCGGCTCGTTCGCGATGGGGCGATCCAGGCCTCCGTACGGATCAGGTGCTGGATCATCTGCGCGGCCTGGTGTGAGGTCTCCCAAGTGCGCGGTCGCGCTTTCAACCCGTCGTTCTCGCTCGTCCCGCCGTGATACGCGTAGATCTGCGAGGCGACCACCACGTCGCCAAGCTTGATGTTCGGCCACAGCGCACCGGCCACGCCGACGAAGATCACCGCCGAGGGGGCGAACTCGCTGATGGCCCGTTCGGCGAGTACCGCCGCGGGATGGTTCCCCTTGCCGACGAGCGCCAGCGCCACCTGACAGCCGCCCCGGCCGAGCCGCCCAGTCTCGAAGCGTGTGCCTGCTGGGTGCCACTGGACGTGCGGATCGACGATTCGCTTATGGACGGCCTCGTACTCCAGGTTGAGAGCCGTCAGAACCACGATGTGTCCGTCACTCATGTAGCAGTCCTCCCGCTGTGAGCGGCATCAGTGGGCCGGCTCATCGGGGGATTCAGCGCTTGAGTCGGACCAGGCCGGAACAGCCGGGCCGGGCGCCCAGAGTCGGTCTTGCGCGTAGGACCGGCAGGAACGATGAATCCCGCGACGCTTTGGACCTTCCGATAGAAGTTGCGTGGGTCGAGCCGGACGCCCCACACCGCCTCGTAGACCTCCTGGAGCTCGGAGATCGTGAACAACGGGCCACAGAATGCGGTAGCCAGCGACGATTGTTCGAGCCTCACCCGCGCCCGTTCCAGGCCGTCGGTGATGATCTGTAGATGGTCGAAAGCCAAGGACACGTCTGACGTCAAGGCATGCTCGACTGGAACCCACCAGGCGTTGGCCGCATCGGTACCTGCGACGGGCGCAGGAAGCCGCGGAACGATCGCCAGGTATGCGACGGAAATGACTCGGCCGCGTGGGTCACGTCCTGGCGTGCCGTAGACCCCCAGTTGCTCGAGCTGAACCTCATCGGCAACGAGACCGGCCTCCTCCGCCAGTTCTCGTTGCGCCGCGTCGATCAGCCCCTCATCGACGTGGCCGAGGAAGCCGCCCGGCAGCGCCCGCGCCCCGCGAAACGGCTCTACGCCACGTTCGACCAGAAGCAACTGCAGCCGGGAGTCACGCAAGGTGAAGATGACCAGGTCCACCGCCACGAGAACGCTTGGCGGCACCCACTGATCGGCATCCATGGATTCGAGGCTAGCTTTATTGTCAATCTGACAGGAAGGGCGTGGGCGTGCCAATCCGTGGCGAGACTCGCGGAACCGGCTACAGCCTCGAAGGTCAAAAGGATCAGGCCCGCGCCGGAATTGGAAATCCCGTGCGGGCCTGAGGCGAACTCGATCAGCAGGCCTGGTAGGGCCCGTTCGGGCTGACGGCCGTGTCACGCTGGACGACGGACACCGAGGCGCCGACGGCCGTGCAGGCCTTGTTGAAGCCGCTGGTGGTGTACTCGATGACGATCACGCGGTTGCCGTACAGCGCCTGGTAGCCGCCGCACTCCGAGTAGCGGCCGCACTCCTCGGCCACCGCGAAGTCGAGGCCGGCGTCGCGGCCCGCGGTGCCGATGCCACCGTCGCCGAGGTCACCGATGGTGTTCTTCTGAGCGATGGCCAGGCCCTTGCTGTGGGCGTGCGAGATCAGCAGGGAGATGTACGCGATGGCGTCCTGCTCGTCGATCAGGTTCTGCGAGCGGCTGAACGAGTCGAGGTTGTCCGGCTCGACGGCCTTGAAGCCGTCGGCCGCGCAGCCGTCGATCCAGCCGTTCACCACTGCGGCGACGGCCCGCCGCTTGGCGTCGGTGGTGATGTCGAGCAGGATCTCGTCCCACTGCCCGTCCACGACCTCCTTGCCGCGGGAGTCCTTCAGGGTCAGCCCCTTCGCCCGCCACATGTCGATCTCGGACTGGATCGGCTGGGTCTGGAACGCGTTGACGTAGCAGATGTTGTAGATGCCGGACGCCGGGTCGTCCTGCCGGTCGCGGCTGACCACGGTCACCCCGGAGGGCGGCGTGTACGCCCCGCCGATCTGGTAGTCGAACTTGGCGTTCGCCGCCGGCGGGGTGACGGCGGCGACCCGGGACACCCCGGCCTGGGTCTCCTGGGCTTCGGCCGTCGAGGCGAACAGCCCGGTGGTGAGAAGTGCGCCCAGCGCGAGCGCGAGAACACGACGTGATGCGATGGCCACGGAACTCTCCGATGGTCAGGGGATCTGCCCCGCCTCGGGCAGCCGGAACCGCCCTGGCGATCTGGTGGGCTCGATCGCGTCACCGCCCATTCTAATCATCGCTGTCAATGAAGAAGATCAATATCTAGACAGCGATTCCGTACGACCGGCTGGTGCCCTGACCACAAACGTTCGCGGTGTTGGATGACACGCCGGACAACCTCTCTGCGCATCAGGGCAAGATCCGGGCGTGGGCAGCCCAGAACGGCCCCTGAAGTCGTAATGTCGCGCTATGGCCACTGCTCTGAACCTTATTCCCGGGGCCATCGACCGGTTCGGCGCCCGGGTGCTCGAGGTGCCCGTCGGCGCCTGGAACGACCCGACGCCGTGCACCGAGTGGACAGTGCGCGACCTGGTCAACCACCTGGTCGGCGAGCATCTTTGGGCACCGCACATCCTCGCTGGCGAACCCTTGGAGGAAGTCGGCGACCGCTATGACGGCGATCTGCTCGGCGACGATCCGATGAATGCCTGGGAACAGGCGGCAGAGCGGTCCCGGAAGGCCTGGCTCCACACTGACCTGTCGGGAACCTACCGTTTCTCGTTCGGCGAGGCTCCGCTGACCACCTACGCGGACCAGATGCTCGTCGACCTGACCATCCACGAATGGGACCTGGCCCGCGGCATCGCCCAGCCCGTCTCGTTCGACCCGCAGGCCGTCGAGCTCTGCCTGGCCTACGCCCGCGCCAACGTCGGACGCTGGGACGGCCTGGGCATCGTCGACCCGCCCATCCACACCGACAGCAACGACCCTCTCGTCCAACTTCTCTCGCTGACCGGCCGAGCCGTCTAGCGCCCTGACCACCAACGTTTGCCGGGTTGGTCAGGGCGGCCGGGCACGGAGAGACCATCCGGCAGCGCGGTCCACCCATTCGTCGGCATCCTTGGATCATCACATTGAGCCTCGCCGCTGTCGGCTCACCCCGCCCACGGTCACGCCGCCGCGGTGTTGCTGTTCCTCAATGGATTGAGGTCGTCGGTGGAGTAGTGGCGGCCGGCTCGGATCACGCCGATCAGCTGGTGGAGGTTGGTCGCTGCGGCGGTGGGGTCGGCGGACAGGAGGACCAGGTCGGCCTCCTTTCCGGGGTCGACCGTGCCGGAAACGTCCTCGCGGTGCAGGAAGCGGGCCGGGTCGACGGTGGCGGTCTGGAGGATGCGCAGCGGGGTCAGGCCCGCTTCGGACAGGAGGTCGAACTCGTCGTGGAGGGAGGCGCCGGGCACCACCCAGGCGGCGCCGACCGCGTCGGTGCCGGCCAGCAGCGGGGCGCCCTCCTCGTCGAGGATCTTGACCATGCGTTGCTGGAGGGCGAACTGCTCGGCGAAGACCGCCCGCTGGGACTCGTCGAACTTGCGGCGGAAGGCTTTGGCCGCGGCGGTCCAGGCCTTGCGCTCCTTGGCGGTTGCGTAGCGCAGGTCGGGGTCGGACGGGAAGACCGGGTCGGCGCAGAGTTGCTGGGCCTTGACGCGGATCAGGGTGGGGCAGTTCCAGGTCTCGGAGGCGGCGAAGTGGCGGGCCAGGGCCCGGGCCTTGTCCTCGGTGAAGGTGTCGATGGCCTCGCGGGTCGAGTCGAGCATGGCCGGGGTGGTCAGCTGGGCGGGGTTGAGGACGATGCGGCGGATCAGGATCTCGGCGATCCGGCCGGCGAACGGGATGGGGAACGGCGGGGCCTTCAGCGGGGCGCCGGCGATGGCCGTACGCAGATGGTCCTCGTGGTCGGAACAACCGGCCAGCAGGCCCAGGCCGGGGCCCAGGTGTTCGATCGAGCGGTACCGCGCCTTGCGGACGTCGATGCCGGTCGGCAGGTGGCCGACGACGGGCAGACCGGCGCGGTCGGCCTCGGCCTGGATCGCGGCATAGACCACCGGGGTCGCCACGGCCACCTTGATGAAGTCGGCGCCGGCGGCGGCCTGGCGGCGGACCTCGGCGGCGGCCTGGGCCGGAGTGCCCGCGTTGATCGGTGTGAGGACCGAACCGGGCGTGGCCAGCAACCGCGGCGACCGGGAGTCGGCGGCGGGGCGGTTCCGGAGCAGAGCCGGCGTGCCGCTCATCTGGCGGTAGCCGGTGATGCCGAACGAGAGCATCAGGCGCAGCGCGGGCGTGGGGTCGGCCAGGTTGAGCGGGTGCGCGTGCATGTCGACGAAACCGGGCACGACGAAGCGGGTCCGGCCACCACCCGGCGACGCGGTGGACCCGATCGAGGCGATCCGGCCGGCGGAGAAATGGATGTCCTGGTGCGGGGTGATCGAGCCGTCCCGGGGATCGACCACGGCGACGTCGGCGAGGTGGTCCATGGTTGCGCCTCCCAGCGACTTAAGGAACAATATTGTTCACTATGGTAGCGAGCCGCCACGGAACCGGAGCCAGCCGCCACGGAACCGGAGCCAGCCGCCACGGAACCGGAGCCAGCCGCCCAGAATCCGGAGCCAGCCAACGACACGGAACGGCAGCCAGCCGACGCCGCGGAACGGCACTGACCGAGGCGATCTTCCTCACCACGCTCGAGGAGCTGGCCCGGGCGAGCTTCGCCGAGCTGTCCTTCGACCGGATCGCCACGGCGGCGGGCACCGGCAAGGCGGCGCTCTACCGGCGCTGGTCGACCCCGGCCGAACTGGTGCTGGCCGCGCTCACCGACCCGGGCACCGGTTTCGGCGAGGCGCCGGCTCCCCCGCGTACCGGAAATCTGCGGGACGACCTGATCGCCCTGCTCACCCAGCTCGTGCGCGCGCTCGACGAACCGCGCGGCCGTGCCCTGCGCCCGCTGATCGCCCAGCGGAACCGGCATCCGGAGTTGTTCGACCAGGTGTGGCGGTCGGTGATCCGGCCCGCGCACGAGGTGTTGATGCAGGTGATGCGGGCGGCGGCCGAGCGCGGTGAAGCCGTTCCCGAGCGGGTCACCGCCCGGGCCGCCGAGGTCGGGCCGCGCATGCTGCTGGTCGAGGCGTGGCGGTCCGACACCGTCGGCGAGGACGAGGTGGCGGCCGTGGTCGACGAGGTTCTGCTGCCGCTGCTCAGGTCGGCGGGCGGCGGCGCGACCACGAGCCGGTGATGTGCTCGTACATCAGCCTTCCGGCGGCGTCACCGTCGCCCGCCGTCAAAGCGGCCAGAACAGCGCGATGCTCGTCCAAGGTGAGGGCGATATGCGCCGCGGTCGTCGTGCCCTGGTAGCGGCCGGTCGTACGCGCCTTGTCGTGAATGCTGGTGACGATCGCACGGCCGAGGCGGTTGCCGGAGGTGGTCATCACGACGTCATGAAACTGCGTGTCGGTGAAAGCGAACGCGGGCAGGTCGGCGGTCAGTCCTTCCATCGCGGCTAACTTGTCCGAGATTTCCGACAAATCATCAGGGGTACGCAGCGAAGCCGCCGCCTCCGCCATGTCCCGCTCCAGCGACGCCCGCACCGCCACCAACTCGTCCAAAACACCCTGCGTCTCGTCGTTGCGCACGAGCGCCGACAGCACCACGTCGTCGATCATGTCCCAGGCGGCCGACGGGCGAACCACCGTACCCACCCCCCGGCGGATGTCGACCAGCCCCTTGTCCTGCAGGAGCTTGGCCGACTCACGCACGACGGTACGCGAGACCCCGAAGTGGTCCCCGATCTCGGACTCGGTGGGCAGCGCCTCGCCGGGCCGCAGCCGCCCGCTCACGATGTCGTCGACCAGAGCCTCGACGACGGCCGTGCCGAGCCGGTCACCGCGGCTGCGCGGGACCACCGCCGACAGGTTGATCGGTGCGCTCACGGGGACTCCCTTCCGTACACATCATATGTATGATGTCATCCCTGGTATGCATCTCGCACACAGCCGTGTCGGCGGCCAGTCCGTCCCCGTGGTCCGCGTCGAGGGCCAATGGCGTGACCTGCGGCCGCTCACCAACGCGATCACCCCCGACGTGCTGTCCCCCGACTTCCTGGGCGGCATCCGCGACGCCGACCTCCCGGCGATCGACGAACCGGAGGCGTTCGGGCCGCCGCTGGCCGGCATCGGCAAGATCGTCTGCATCGGCCTCAACTACGCCGACCACGCCGCCGAGACCGGCGCCACCCCGCCGCCCGAGCCGATCCTGTTCATGAAGGCGCCGGACACCGTGGTCGGCCCGGCCGACGACGTGCTGATCCCGCGCCGCTCGGCCAAGACCGACTACGAGGTCGAGCTGGCCGTGGTGATCGGCTCGACCGCCCGCTACCTCGACTCCCCGGCCGACGCCGACGCCCACATCGCCGGTTACGCGATCAGCAACGACGTCAGCGAGCGCGAGTTCCAGATCGAGCGCGGCGGGCAGTGGGACAAGGGCAAGAACTGCGAGACGTTCAACCCGTTCGGGCCGTGGATCGCCACCGCCGACGAGATCGCCGACCCGCAGCAACTCGGCGCTCGGCTCTGGGTCAACGGCGAGCTCCGCCAGGACGGCACGACCAAGAACATGATCTTCGGCGTACGCCACCTCGTGCACTACCTGAGCCAGTTCATGACCCTCTACCCGGGCGACGTGATCAACACCGGGACGCCGGCCGGGGTGGCGATGGGCCGCAAGGACCAGCCCTACCTGCGCCACGGCGACGTCGTCGAGCTCGAGATCGACGGCCTGGGCCGGCAGCGCCAGACGTTCCGGGAGGCGTGACCGTGGCCTCCCTCGACGGATTGCGGGCGCTGGTCACCGGCGGCGCCTCCGGCATCGGACTGGCGATCGCCACCGCGTTCGCCGCGGAGGGCGCCCGTGTGGTGGTGCTCGACCGCGCCAAGGACCGCCCCTCCGGCCTGCCGGAGACGATCGGCTTCGTCTCGGCCGATGTCACCGACGATGCCGGGGTACGCGCGGCCGTGAGCGCCGCGGCCGGCCAGCTCGGCGGGCTGGACCTCCTGGTCAACAACGCCGGCATCGGGGCGCAGGGCAGCGTGGCCGACGCGACCGACGACGAGTGGCACAGCGTCCTCGACGTCAACGTGGTCGGCACCGCCCGTGTCTCCCGCGCGGCCTGGCCCTTCTTGCAGGCCTCCCCGCACGCCGCCGTGGTCAACACCTCGTCGATCGCGTCGACGGCCGGCCTGCCGCAGCGGGCGGTCTACTCGGCCAGCAAGGGCGCGGTGTCGGCGCTGACCCGGGCGATGGCCGCGGACGGGATGGCCGACGGGATCCGGGTCAACGCGGTGAACCCCGGCACCGCCGACACGCCGTGGGTCGGGCGGCTGCTCGACGCGGCCGACGATCCGGCGGCGGAACGGGCCGCGCTGGAGGCCCGCCAGCCGCATGGGCGGCTGGTCTCAGCGGAGGAGGTGGCGCATGCCGCGGTCTATCTCGCCTCGCCCGGAGCGGGGTCCACGACCGGCGCGGAGATCGCGGTCGACGGTGGCATGGCCGGGCTCCGCCTCCGGCCCCGGTCATGAAGGAGTGCCCGGTCATGAAGGAGTGCTTGCCATGAAGGTCCGGTCCGTCAACGGCATCAACGTCACCGAGCTGGGCTTCGGCGGCGCCTCGGTGGGCAACCTGCACCGCGCCACCGGCGAGGAGCAGTCGCTGGCCGCGATCGACGCCGCCTGGGCCGGCGGCATCCGCTACTTCGACACCGCCCCGCACTACGGGCTGGGCCTCTCCGAGCGACGCCTGGGCAAGGGCCTGGCCCGGCGCCCGCGGGACGAGTACGTCCTGTCCACCAAGGTCGGCCGCCTGCTGGTCCCCAACCCGTCACCGCAGGGCACCGACGACGACGGGTTCGAGGTCGCCGACGATCTGGTGCGGCAGTGGGACTTCAGCCGCGACGGCGTACGCCGCAGCATCGACGACAGCCTGGAACGTCTGGGCCTGGACCGGATCGACATCGTCTACGTGCACGACCCCGACGACTTCGTCGACCAGGCGATCGCCGAGGCCATCCCGGCCCTGATCGAGCTGCGCGACCAGGGTGTGATCGGCGCGGTCGGGGCCGGCATGAACCAGTGGGAGGCGCCGCTGCGGATGGTCCGCGAGACCGACATCGACGTCATCATGCTGGCCGGCCGGTGGACGCTGCTGGACCGGTCGGGCGCCCCGCTGCTCGAGGCGGCCGCCGAGAAAGGTGTGTCCATCGTGGACGCCGCTCCGTACAACTCGGGTCTGCTCTCGAAGGACCGGCCGCCGCAGGGCGCGCTGTTCAACTACGCGCCGGCCCCGCCCGAGCTGCTGGCCCGGGCGAACGAGCTGGCCGACATCTGCGCGAAGGACGGCGTGCGGCTGCCGGACGCCGCGCTGCAGTTCCCGCTGCGCAGCCCCCAGGTCAAGGCCGTGGTGTGCGGCATGAGCAGCGCCGAACGGGTGAACGACACGCTGGCGCGGCTGGCCGCTCCGATCGAGGAGTCGACCTGGTCGGCGCTCGATGGCTGAGATCAGGCTCGCGTACGGAAGAACCGGGCTGACCGTCGACCTGCCCGCCGAGCGCACCACCGTGATCACCCCGGTCGAGCACCCGGCCGCGGTCGACCCCGCCGCCGTGCTGGCCGACGCGCTGCGCAAGCCGGTGGCCGGTCCCCCGCTGCGTGATCGGGTGCGCCGGGGCCAGACGGTGGCGGTGTCGCTGTGCGACGTGACCCGGCCGCAGCCCCGCGAGCAGATGATCACCGCGCTGCTGGCCGAGCTCGGCGACGAGATCGACCGGGACGCCATCACCCTGCTGGTCGCCACCGGCACCCATCGCGGCAACACCGGCGCCGAGCTGCGCGACATGCTCGGTGTCCACGCCGACACGATGCGCGTGATCAACCACGACGGCCGCGACCCCGAGCAGACCCGATGGTGCGGCGTGTACGGCGACGGCGTCCCGGTCTGGCTCAACAAGCACTGGCTGGACGCCGACATCCGGATCACCACCGGCTTCGTCGAGCCGCACTTCTTCGCCGGCTTCAGCGGCGGCCCCAAACTGGTGGCGCCGGGGCTGGCCCGGCTGGAGACGGTGCTCACCCTGCATGACGCGCGGCGGATCGGTGACGCCAAGGCGATCTGGGGCGTGTGCGAAGGCAACCCCGTTCACGATGATGTACGCGCGATAGCCGCCGGAACGGGGGTCGACTTCGCGTTCGACGTGGTGCTCAATCGCGAGCAACACATCGTGACCGCGTACGGCGGAGATATCCTGCCGATGCACGAGGCCGCGCGCGCGGCGGTGCGAGAGATGTCCATGCGCCCGGTGGACGGCCTGTT
Organism: Actinoplanes sp. NPDC051470; assembly: GCF_040682035.1. Lineage (NCBI taxonomy): Bacteria > Bacillati > Actinomycetota > Actinomycetes > Micromonosporales > Micromonosporaceae > Actinoplanes > Actinoplanes sp. NPDC051470. Next base: position 14,978 of record NZ_JBFBAA010000046.1, on the reverse strand, counting down.
CGACGTGGTGGTCACCACGAACGCCGGCTTCCCGCTCGACCAGAACCTCTACCAGGCGGTGAAGGGCATGTCGGCCGCGATGACCGTGGTGCGGCCCGGCGGCCTGATCATCTGTGCGGCCCGGTGCGAGGACGGCTTCCCGGACTACGGGTCGTTCCGCTCCGTGCTCGCCTCGGCGCCGACCCCCTCGGCGATCCTCAAGGAGATCGAGGCCCGGACCGAGACCGTGCCCGATCAGTGGCAGGTGCAGATCCTGGCCCGGGTCCTGTGCCACGCCCGCGTCGGCGTGCACACCGAGGGTCTCACCGACGCCGAGCTGCGCACCGCGCACCTCTACGCCGTACCGGACATCGCCGCCGCCGTGGCGGCCGAGGGCCCGGACGCCCGCATCTGTGTGCTGCCGGAAGGGCCACAGACGATCCCGTACGTGCGGTCGAGGTGAACACGCCGGCCGTCCGTACCGTAGGGGGTGTGATCGGCTTGACCGACGAAGTCGTGGGATGCCGCCCGTGACCGAGCTGCGCGGGATGACCTGGGACCACCCTCGGGGGTACGCGCCCCTGCGCGCCTTCGGGGGCGGGGTGACCTGGGACGCGCAGCCGCTCGAAGCGTTCGAGGCGCGGCCGCTGCGCGAGCCGGCGGCCACCCACGACCTGATGGTGATCGACCATCCCGGGCTGGGCGCGGCGATCGCGGACGGCGCCCTGCTCCCGATGAACGACCTGTTCGCGCCGTCCGAGCTGGCCCGGTGGCGCACCGCGACGATCGGCCGGACCTGGGAGAGCTACACCGTGTCGGGCCGGCAGTGGGCGCTGCCGATCGACGCCGCCACCCAGGTCAGCGTGTATCGGCCGGACCGGGTGGACGGGGTGCCGCAGCGCTGGGCCGACGTGCTCGGCGCGGTGCGGACCGTGCCGAGCGCGCTCTGCCTGGGCGGGCCGCACGCGATGCTGATGTGGCTGGCGATGCCCCGCGACGCCGCCTCGCTGCGCCTGCTCCGCGACCTGTGGCCGCACGTCGACCAGGCCGTGTCGCTGGGCAACCCGATCGACCTGCACGACGCGCTGGACGCCGGCGCGATCGCCTACTGCCCGCTGGCCTACCAGTACACCAGCTACTCCCACCTCGCCTGGGCCGACGCCCCTGACCTGCGCGGCGTGCTCGGCGGCGCCGGCCTGGCCGTGTCGGCCCTGACCACCCGGCGCGACGAGGTGCGCGCCTGGGTCCGCTCGTTCCTCGCCCCCGAGGTGCAGAGCGACTTCGTGCCGGCGCACGGCGGGCAGCCGGCCGTCGCCGCGTACTGGCGGGGCCGGCCGACCGTCCGCTCACTCGCGCAGGCCCAGATCCGGCCCCGGCACGGCGGCTGGATCGCGGTGCAGGACGCCGGTTCGGAGATCGTCCGCGAGGCGGTCACGGCCGGCCTCGACCCGGACAAGGCCGCCGCCGAGCTCAGCCGTCTGCTCACGTCTTCTCCTTGGAGGTAGGAACATGCTGGTCATCAGGTACGAGGTCCGGGGACAGACCTTGGTCGGGGTACGCACGGACGACGGTCTGGTCCGGCGCGCGTCGGCGTCCACGCTGGCCGAACTGCTCGCGGGTGACTTCCGCGGGGCCGTCGAGGAGGCCGCCGCCGGCCCGGCCGAGACCGCCGAGGTGCGGCTGCTGGCCCCGGTCGACGGGCGGACTGAGGTGTGGGCGGCCGGCGTCACCTACGAGCGGTCCAGCGAGGCACGACAGGAGGAGAGCGAGGTCGCCGACGTGTACGCCCGGGTCTACGCCGCCGACCGTCCCGAGCTGTTCCTCAAGAGCGTGGCCTGGCGGGTGTCCGGCCCCGGCGAGCCGATCGGCATCCGCACCGACTCGGCCGTCGACGTCCCCGAGCCCGAACTGGCGGTGGTGGCGGCCGCGGACGGCACGATCGTCGGCTACACCGTCTGTGACGACGTGTCCTCCCGGTCGATCGAGGGCGAGAACCCGCTCTACCTGCCCCAGGCCAAGATCTACGCGGGCGCCTGCGCGCTGGGCCCGGGCATCCGCCCGGCCTGGGAGGTCCCGGACCCGTACGAGCTGGCCATCGCCGCCTCGGTCCGCCGCGGCGACGACGAGGTGTGGTCGGCCGAGACCTCGACCGCGATGCTCCACCGGCGCCTCGACGACCTGGTCGGCTACCTCTACCGGCAGTACGACCTCCCGGAGGGCGCGGTCCTCTCCACCGGCACCGGGATCGTGCCGGAGCTCGACTTCACGCTGACCGCCGGCGACTCGGTCGCGGTCACCATCGATGGGATCGGCACGCTCACCAACCCCGTGGTCGACGCGTCGTCACTGCTACGCGGCCGCTCGTGAAGCCGGCCCGTGAGGTGGGGACGCGGCCGGGGTCGTACGGTGGGATGAACGTCGAACCCGCCTACCTTCGGAGAACGCCGTGAGCATCCAGGGCATCGATCCGCGTACCGGCTCCCCGGTCGGCTCCGCGGTGCCTCCCACTCCCCCCGAGCCCCTGCTCGCGGCCGCCGCCGACGCGTTCGGCGCGTTCAAGGCCACGACTCCTGGGGTACGCGCGGAGCTGCTGACCCGGCTGGCCGACCGGTTGGACGCGGCCGCCGGCGACCTCGTCCCGCTGGCGATGGCCGAGTCCGGGCTGCCGTCGGCCCGCCTGACCGGCGAGCTGGCCCGCACCAGCGCCCAGCTGCGCCTGTTCGCGTCGGTGGTGACCGAGGGCGCCTACCTGGAGGCGATCCTCGAGGACGCCGACCCGGGCGCGACCCCGCCGAGGCCGGTCCTGGCCCGGATGCTGGAGCCGGTCGGCCCGGTCCTGGTGTACGCGGCCAGCAACTTCCCGTTCGCCTTCAGCGTCCTCGGCGGCGACACCGCGTCCGCCCTCGCCGCCGGCGCTCCGGTGCTGGTCAAGGCGCACGGCTCCCATCCCGGGCTGTCGGCCGCGGTCGCCTCGCTGGCGTCCCGGGCGGTCGCCGACACCGGCCTGCCCGCGGGCGTCTTCGGCATCATCTTCGGCGACGACGAGGGCGTCACCGCCCTGAAGGATCCCCGCGTCAAGGCCGCCGGCTTCACCGGTTCGACCACCGGCGGCCGGTTCCTGTTCGACGTGGCGTCGTCCCGGCCCGACCCGATCCCGTTCTTCGGCGAGCTGGGCAGCATCAACCCCACCGTGGTCACCCCGGCCGCGGTGGCCGCCCGCCCCGACGAGATCGTGACCGGTTTCGTCGGCTCCTTCACCCTGGGCACCGGCCAGTTCTGCACCAAGCCCGGCCTGCTCTTCCTGCCCGCCGGCCACGGCCTCGGCCCGGCCCTGCAGTCGGCGGTGGCCGCCGTCGAGCCGGCGCCGATGCTCAACGCCCGCATCGCCTCCCAGCTGGCCTCGGGCCTCACCGAGCTGTCGGAACGGGTCTCCCTGCTCGCCTCCGGCCCGGACGCCCCGGCCGACGGTTCCTGGGCGTCGGCCCAGCTCTTCACCACGAGCACCGACGCGTTCGACGCCGAACTGACCGACGAGCACTTCGGCCCGGCCGCGCTGATCGTCGAGTACAAGGGCGAGGACGACCTGTTCGCGGCCCTGTCCACGATCGAGGGTTCGCTGACCGCGACCGTGCACGGCGAGCCCGGCGACCCGTTCCCGCTGCCCCGGCTGCTGTCGATCCTGGCCGACCGGGCCGGTCGGGTCGTCTGGAACGGCTGGCCCACCGGCGTGGCCGTCTCCTGGGCGATGTCCCACGGCGGCCCGTGGCCGTCGACGACCAACTCGGCCCACACCTCGGTCGGCGCCACCGCGATCCGCCGCTGGCTGCGCCCGGTGACCTTCCAGTCGCTGCCGGACGACCTGCTGCCCCCGGCGCTCCAGGCGGCCAACCCGTGGCACATCCCCCGCCGCGAGCCCGCCTGACGCCCTTCGCCCTCCCGCCCTTCTACCGGGCGGTCCGGCCGTTCTACTGCGCGGTCCGGCCGCCGGCCCGGCCCGGGAAGCGCGTGCCGAGGGCACGACGGTGACCGGCGCGCGGGGCCGGCGCCGGCGCCCTGTGGTGCCGGCGAGCTTCGTCCGCCACCGTCTCGTCGGCGTCGTTCTCCAGCTCCCGCCGGATGTGCTCCGGGGTGACCTCGGACATGGCCATCGAGCGGCGTACCTCCGCCGACCGGTCGGTCAGCAGCGCCCGCAGATCGGCCTCGGCCAGCTCCACCGCCCGCACCAGCGTGGCCCGGACGTCGGGCGAGGAGTCCTCGGCCAGGAGGTGCCGCTGTTCGGCGGTGGTCTGCTCGTTGATGGCGAGACCCTTACGCACCCGGACAGTGCGGTCGCGTAGCAGCGCCGCAATGGTGTCGGTGTCGTAGGTGTGGCGGGCGAGCCGCTCCCGGACCTCGGGCGAGGCGTCGCCGACGAGGACCGCCGCCAGCTCGGGCTCCAGCTCGGGCATCTCGGCCAGCAGGCCGCGCAGCTCCTTGTCCTGGGCCGTCACCATCACCTGCCGCACCCGGGCGTCACAGGCCGGGTTGGCCGCGACCGCCCAGCGCACCCGCCGATCGGTGTCGGTCACCAGGCGCAGCAGGTTCCCCTGCGAGGTGGCGGGGTTCCTCGCGACCGCCTCCCGGACCGAGCGATCACGATCTCGGGCGAGCGGCCGTAGGGCCGTCGCCGGAGCATCGGGCCGGGCCGCAACCGCGGCGCGGACCAGGACCGACGGGTCGGAGGCGAGCTCGTGAAGCTCGTCCGGGCCGGTCGTGCGGTCCTGCGCGAGGGCGACCCGCGCATCGATGTCGCCGGCCGCACGCTGATTTCCCATGGTCCGAATCGTCTCACGGGCCGCCCCGGCCGCCCTCATCCGTCCATCGTGCGGGCGTAAAGGAGCGTAGGGTCAGCATGCCGCACCGATTGTCATCGATTGCCCGACCGTTTCCGGGAGGTTCGATCATGTCCAAGGACTCGACGACCAAGGCGAACGTCAAGAAGAAGGGCAAGACGATCAAGGAGAAGCAGGCCGTGAAGCGCGTGAAGCGCGACGAGCAGAAGGGCCACCAGTCGACCATCCCGTCGACCGGCCGCTGACCCGGCCGTTCTTCCTGGGCCGGCCCGGCCGCGTTACTGTTCGGCCCGGCCGCGCCGCTGTCGGCGCTCTGGCGCGCTGCTGTCGGCCCGGGCGCGCTACTCGAGGCCGTCCCGGGAGATCGGCTCGCCGATCCGGAACTCGCGGAACGTGACATCCAGCCCGGCCCGTTCCGGCGAACAGCACATGACCCCGACGTCGACCGTCTCGGGCAGATCCAGGTGGCCGAGCCGGACCAGCTGCCACGAGCCGTCCCCGGTGCCGCGGTGCACACACACCGCCGAGCCGAAGCGGGTCAGCCGGAGCGTCAGCTCGCCGTCGTACCCGGGCACCGGCACCACCGACAGGTCGGACTCCCCCCGGGTGAGCACCGTGCTCAGCTGCACGGCGCCGGACGTGACCTCGAGCCCCGTCTTCAGCCACGACCGCGCGTCGGCCCGCAGCATCAGCCCGGCCTGATCGAACAGCGTCGAGTGCCCGGCCGCCACCACCACCTCGGCGGTGAAGTCACCGGTCACCGGGCGCCGGTAGAAGTGCCCGTTGTCGGTGACATAGCCGTAGAAGGTTTCGCGCCAGAAGTCCGTCTTGAGGCCCGTGACCACCCGGATCACGCCGTCCTCATCGGACCACTCCGGCGGCTCGTTGAGCCAGGACATCGATGTCGCCATCGCGCCAGCCTATGCGCCGCCCTCAGAACCTGCTGTTCGACCACCAATGCGCGAAGAGTTCCTGGTCGCCGGCGATCTCCACGTCCGCCGTACCCGCCGGCAGCCGTCGATTGAGCAGAAGCAACAGCTGAAGGGCCGGCCCGCGTACGGTGACCTGCGCCTCGTGCCGGCCGTACCGCCAGGTGACCCCGGCCGGGCCGCGGGTGACCGACCACTCGCGACCCGGCCCGAGGTCGTCGTCGGTGGCGACGAACAGCAGCGACTCACCGTCGCCGGCCAGGCCGGTGAAAGCGCTCGGCACCCCGAGGTCCGGACCGGACAGTGCCGCCGCGGTGTCCAGCACGTCGGACACGCCGTCAGCGGCGAGATCGGCCGCCAGCTCACCCTCGATGCCCAGAGCCAGCTCGGCGTCGAAGCGATGGATCACCTCGTCGTGGAGCATTCGTCGCAGCCAGAAGCCCGCCGACCGGTCCTTCTGCCACGTCCACACCGGCTGTTCCGGCCCGACGGCCCGCACCGCGTCGGCGAGCAGCCGGCCCCCCTCGACCAGCCACTCGCCCCGCGCGTCCGGGCCGGCCGGCACGACCACCTCGGGCATCGGGATCGGCGCCGGCAGACGCCGCCGGATGATCTCGGCCGCCCACCGGTGACCGCGGCCGACATGCCCGACCAGCTGCTCCATCGTCCAGCCGGGGCAGGTCGGGATCGGACGGTCGCCGCCGGCGTCGCGGGCCAGCCCGGCCAGTACGGCCGTTTCGTGCTCGAACTCCAGGAAGTACCGGTCGGCCTCGAGCACGATCTCACGCCCCGTCTTCGCTACGCGTGGAAGTTCAGCGCGGCACGACCCCCGACCATCGGCAGCCGAATGGTGCTGCTGGTTGGCCGTACCGAAATCTGCGTGCCGGGCAACGGCCGCAGCGTGTAATCGTAGTCGGTGGAGAGCACCACGACGCCGAGGCGGTGGCCGGGCGCGAAGGTGTGGTCCTGCGGCTGCATGTCCCAGCCCAGCCGGTAGGTCTTCCCCGGCGTGACCGGCGACGAGCGGGTGAGCGATCCGCGGTTCTGCGGGTCGGTCCAGCCGCGCGTCACGATCACCGGGTCCGTGCCGGCGGGGCCGTAGTCGACCAGCAGCGCGGTCAGGTTGGCGGCGGTCCGGTTGTCGACGCTGACGTCGAGCGTGACCCGCGGCGTGCCGCTGAGCCGGGCCGGCGACCGCAACGCCGGCGAGAGGTAGGCCAGGGAGTGGCCGGACGGCTCCAGCAGTTCCTCGGCGACCACGTCACGGCCGTTGTCGACGAAGGTGTCCGTACGCGGACGGCCCACCGCAAGCGGCAACGTGGCCGGCGCCGAACCGGGGACCGGCCAGGCCGAGGCGGTCTCGACCACGGCGGCGTCGGCGTCCTCGAAGGTGACCGCCGCCTCGTCCTCGATGCCGCTGTCCACGTCGTAGATGTAGTGGTCGATCCAGCGGCGCATCGCGGGGAAGAACTGCGGCGCGTTCGCCGATCCGTGGTCGCCGTCGTAGAGCCACAGCTTGCGGTCGACGCCGTGCCGGCCGAGCGCGTCCCACAGCTGGGTGCCCTGCTTGGTCTTGACGTTCCAGTCGCGCAGGCCCTGCACGATGAACACGCTGGCCTCGATGTTGCCGGCCTTGGACGCGTAGTCACGCGACGCCCAGAACGCGGAGTAGTCGCCGGTGACCCGGTCCTGCTCACGGGTCAGCCGGTCGATGGCGGCCGCGCAGACCTCCGGATGCGTACGGGACAGAATGATCCGGGCGTGGATGTCGGCGTCCTCGCCCTGCCAGGTGTACGGCGCCACCACCAGACCGTTGGCGCGGTACTCGTCGTACCAGCTGGAGACCGCCGACATCGGAATCACGGTCTTCAGCGCCGAGCGCCCGGTCACGGCGGCGGCCAAGGGCAGAGTGCCGTTGTACGAGACGCCGTACATCCCGACGGCGTGCGCCGACCAGTGCGCCGAGACCACCCGCCCGGCCGCGTCGTAGGCCCGCCCCGAGCCGCCGAGCCAGTCGATCACCGCGCGGGTCGCGGCCGCCTCGTGCGGGCCGCCGGCGTCCGGGCAGCCGGTGGAACGCGCGGTGCCCAGGCTCTCCATCGTGATCATGGCGTACCCCCGCCGGACGAAGTACTCCCAGAGCCCTTCCTCCGGATAGCCCTCCTCGTCGTCCCCCGCGCGGGACGCGCTAAGCGCCTTATTCGTCTCCCGTTTCCCTTCCTGAGGAAGCCGATCGACCTCCACCGAGTGGTACGGCGCGTCCACAAAATCACCCATGTACGGCGTGGCGATCATCAGCGCCCCCGACTTGAGGCCCGCGGTCTCGGTCTCGCCCGGCCGGGTGACATCCAGGTGTACGCGGTCCCGGGCCCCGTCCCCGTCGCTGTCCAGCGGAACCTCGACCCAGATCTCCTCGTTGATCGCCTGCGCGTAGTCGAACACCGGCTGGGTCGCGCCGTCCCGCACCACGATCGTCGCCGGCTCGTCGGCCGCCCAGGCCGGCATCCCGATGCCGACCGCCAGCACGGCGGCCACAACTGCGTATCGCATGAGTCCTCCACCAAAGGCCAGAGCTGTCCGCAATGGAAGACGCGGCCGAGAGGCCAGCCGTGGCAAGATCACGCCACGACATCCGCGCCGCGCTGCCTGAACCGTTACCAGCAGCCGCAACGCGACCGGGCCGCGGCACGACTTACGCCAGCCAGGCGCCGCGACCCCGGAGCCCGAGCACCGACGAGCAGGTTTCCGTACGGCCGCATGTTCCCCCGACCGAAAACGCCGCGGCCTACGTCGCCTGGATGGACGAGCAGTTCGGCGCCGCACCCCTGACCTTGTCGTCCTGGGCCCGCATCGTCGACCGAACCGCGGTCTTCGGCGCCTCGCCCGGCGCGACGCGGGCGGGGACGTCATCCTGACCGTCCGCCGCGGCTCCCACGGCGACGCATTCTGGGAACAAGAGCTCCCCCGAATGGTGGCCTGGGCCTTCGGTCACCGATCCGGATACTTATCATTCGCGACGATGCCTACCTTCGAGGAACTGACCGAGCTGGCTCGCCTGCCAGACCCGGCAACACTGCTGTTCGACGTACGGTCGGACGCGCCGGCGGATGGCGAGGCAGGCCGCCGCGAGGCGGTCGAGCACTGGTCCTTCCTCGCCGGCCGGGGCGGCTACACGATCACGCCGATGGACACCCGGTCCGGGCACGGCAGCGCGACGTACTGCGGTGACGTGGACGTCGATGGCCTGATCTACCAGGTGCACCGGGGCCCACGCCGACGAACCGTGCACGCCTGGGAGGACGAGGACGGCGCCTGGCAGGGCAAATTCGGGCTCACCGACGGGATATGGGCGGTTCCGGTACTGCCGGAACCGGAGCCGGTCGACTGTCCGTGGTGCACCGATGGGCCGCCGACCACGCTGCGGCTGGCCGGTTCGGGGCTGGTTGCCGGCATCTTCTCGGTCTGGGCGGCTGAACACGCCGATGGCGCCGGTCGGGGAATCATCATCCAGTACGAGCCCGACGACGAGGATGAGCCCCACACCGTGAGCTTCGAGCCCGCCCACTGCGTGGTAGCGGCCGGTCTGTGTGACTGGGCGATGTCCGACGATGAGCTGGCTCTGCGGTTCACCGATGCGGCCGCCGACACGCTGGAGATTCACGACGCCGACGGTTGGCTCCGGCTCCGGTTGGCGGTGACGACATCTGGCCGGCGTCAGCTACAGGCCGGGCTGCAGAAGATCCTCGGCCCGGCACGGTCATGAGGATGCTGCGGTCGGGGTCAGTGGTCGGCTAGTTCGCCGAGAAATCGCGCGATGCGGTGGGCCGCTCGCCGGTCGGGGTCCAGGTCGGTGTTGTAGACGCCGACGCCCAGGCCTCGGCACCTCGGGCTGCGCAGGGCCCGGCGGACGATGGTCGTGAGCTCGTCCCAGGTGAGGCCGCCGGGCATGGCCGGGTCGTTGGCGGCGGCGCAGGCCGGGAAGTTGTCGCCCCGCAGGACATCGAGGTCGATGTGGAGCCACCAGCCCGATGTGGTCCGGTCGAGGTGGTCGGTGGCCTCGTCAGCCAGGTGGGCGGCCTGCCCGTGGAGGTCGTGCGCGGTGTGCAGGCGGACGCGGTCGGCGATCGAGGGGGCGACGATCGCCTCGCGGTAGCGGTCGTCGCGTTGACCGAGCATGACGATGGCGTCGGCGTCGAGGGCGGGCAGGCGACGTCGCATCGGCTCGGGGGCGTTCTGGCCGGTGAGCCCGAGCAATAGTGCGATCTCCATGTTGGCGGCCTCGCCGTCCGGGGAGCAGGTCATGGTGGTCGCGTCCTCGTGAGCGTCGAGGAGGAGCAGGCCGGCGGCGCCCTGCTGGTCGCGCAGGGCGGGGAGGGCGCCGAGCAGGACAGCGCAGTCACCGCCGTAGAGCAGCGGGAAGCGGTCTTCGGCGAGCGAGTCCCGGACGCGTTGGTAGACGCCCTCGACCATGATCAGGAGCGCGGCCTCGTTCGCGAACCCGCCGGCGCCCCGGCCCGGGTCGGGCTCGGGCGCGGTGACGTCCGCCGTCATGGCCGCGCCGGGCAGGGCCTCGGTCAGTCCGGCCTCGCGGAGAGCGGAGGCCGCCTGCGCTTGACCGGCGGGCCGTCCCGAACCGTCGAAGCACACGCCGATCAGATCCACCGAGCCCGGCCACCTCAACGACATCGGACCAGGATGCCGGTGGCACGGGAGCTCGACAAGCGGCAAGCACAGCGTCGATCAACCGGGCTGCGGCGTGGCCCAGAGCACGCCTCGCTCTCGGCCGATCGCCAGGACAGGCCGAATCGACCGTCGGGCCCAGGTGTTCGACGGATCCGTCGACCAGGCCCACGAGCAGGTCGAGCACGCCGCCGGGGTGTTCCCACCAGTCGCCGTTGTCCGCGTAGACGACGGACGGCCAGTGGTCGGGGTCCGGGTCGGACTTGCGCCAGAAGAAGTGGCCGCCCTGGTGGGATTCGCCCCAGAGAAGCAGGCCGCCCACCTCGCAATGGAATCGGTAGCCCCCGACGCTACGATTCTGGGCCGGGCTCGGCAGGCGCCGAACCCGGCTGCCTAACACTTACTTCGTGTCAATGGTGAAGGTTCCGGAACTGTCGGTGGCCTGTTTCTCCAAGGCCTGCCAGGGCGTCGCGTCCCCACCGAGGATGTCGAGTAGGTAGGCGGAGACGGCGTCCGCGACGAGCGCGACGCGGGCGGGGTTCTCGTCGGTGGTCTCCTTCACTGCCTCGCCGGCGATCCCGCCCAGGGTGTGCTCGCCGTCGGCGATGCCGAGCAGCCGCTTCGGGGCGGGGCTGAGGTGGTAGGCGTCGGTGAACCAGTCGGGGCCGCGGGTGGACATGGCGGACTGGTCTTTGCCGCCGGCGATCACCAGGGCCGGAATGGTCATGGTGGAGTAGTCCGGGCGCATGAACGGCAGGTGCTCTACCGCAAACGGGGTCAGGCTGTCACCGGTGCCGGTTGCGGCAATGAGCGCGCCGGCCTTGACCGCGGGGTGGGAGAAGTCCTCACCCGGGTTGCCGGCGTTGTCGAGGACGCGGGCGCCAAGCAGCGCTCCGGTGGTCTGCGCGCCCCAGGAATGCCCGACGATCGCGACGCGGTGGTGATCGGCGCGTGCGGGCGGGCCGCTGACCTGGTCGAAGATGTCGCCGAGGTGGTTCAGGATCGCGTGCAGGTCCGCGATGCGTACGCGCCAGATGCTCGCGTAGCGGGAGTCGTCGAAGCCGATGCGGTTACGGCGGGAGTCGAGGTGGGTGGGCTGCACGACGGCAAACCCGGCGGCCGCCCACCGGTCCACGAGGGGCTCGTAGCCATCCATCGACCAGGCGTTGCCGTGGGAGAAGACGATGATGGGCAACTTGTCGCCGTCGACGGGCGCTGTGACCTTGACCTGAAGCGGGACGCTGCGGCCGGTGGCGGGCACGGTGATCGGCTTTACCGAGACGAGCCGGCGGTCGAGCGGTGTAGAGGGCATGAGAGTCTCCGCGACTGATGGTGGGTTTGCTAGCTTTGACGGAACGTCGTTCCGCAAACTTAGCGGAACAATGTTCCGTCAACAAGGAGGCGTGTTGTCCGACACACTTGGTGTGCGCCAGGCAGGTGCGCGTCGCAGCCGCGAGGCGGTGCTGACGGCGGCGGCCGCGGCGTTCGTCGAGCAGGGTGTGCAGGCCCCCGTCCGTGACATCGCCGCTCGTGCAGGTGTGGGGGTCGGAACGGTCTACCGCCATTTCCCGACGAGGGCAGACTTGGTGAGTGCCGTTTATCGCCATCAGGTCGACGACTGCACGGCCCTGGCCGCGCAATTGCGGCAGCAGCCGATCCCGGCCGTTGACGCCCTAGACCGATGGATTGCAGCCTTCGTGGACTTTCTGGTGACCAAGCATGGTCTCAGCGTCGCCTTGGGCTCAGAGGACCCGAGCCTGGCCAACCTCCACGCGCTGATACTCGATGAGCTCGTCCCAGCCTGCGCGACCCTGCTGGCGGCGAGCCAGGAGGCCGGGGAGATCGACCCGCAAATCACCGCGTACGCGCTGCTGCGAGCCATCGGGAACCTGTGCATCCTCGGGCCGGACTACGACCGGAACGACGCCAGGCAGATGGTCGCCCGCCTCCTGGCCGGGTGCCGCACCCCTGGCTCCACCATTTCCGGACCCGACCCGGCGCGAGCTGCACAGCGCCCGGGTTCCTGCTAGGCAAAATGCTGTCTGAAATCGGGATCTGCAGGACCATCTACGTCATCGCCGAGAACTCTCTCATCGGCTAAATCCGCGTATCCGCGCCCCGAGCGGCTTCATGATCCTTTGTACGCAACGTAAGCGGGCTCGGCGGGTGACGTCCACACCACCGGTGGTCCAGATCCGCGAGTGGTGCCGGTTCTCACGAACATTGCGGCGCGTGGTGCCGGCAGAGTGGCGCCGAAAGTCGCGAACATCTGGCGCCCAAACTCGGTTCTGTCACAGGCAGTGTGGAGGGTGCAACTAGATCCTCACCATGAGGTTCATGTCGGAGTCTGATAGCCGCCGGTCATGGCTGCTGCGCCAGGATGCGGTTCAGGTGGTAGTCCAGGGTGCGCCGTATGTTCGCCCGGGTGCGGCGTCGGTGCAGCAGGTCGAGCCCGAGTCCGCTGATGCCGCCGACGAGCAGGTCCGCCTCCCGGGCCGGGTCGATCGAGGGTCGGACGCCGCTAGCTTTGATCAAGGCGGCGACGAGGTCTTCCAGCGAGTGTTCCTGGTGCAGGAAGACCGCCGCCAGCGCGGGATCGGTGAGACTCCACGCGTAATAGGCGGTCATCACCCGCAGGCTCGTGCGGCGCTGCTCGTCGAGTGGGAGCAGTTCCTCGAGGGTGGCGCGGAGCAGTACTCGCGGGTCGGACGGGTCCCGTAGTGCCGCGATCCGTTCCCGGCTGCGGTGCTCGTTGTCGCGGTGCAGCGTCTGCAGGGCGGTCACCAGCAGGTGGTGCTTGTCGGTGAAGTGGTACTGCACCACCCGCGGGGTCACGTCCGCCTCGGCGGCGATTTCTCGGATGGTGGCCATCTGCAGGCCCCGCTCGGCGGCGATGCGCCAGACCGCCTCGACGATCTGGCGCCGGCGACCGGCCAGTTCCGGCACGGTGGGTGCAAGGACCGGCGGGTTCTTGCGTGACCGGTACGCCCGGGCCTGGCAGGCGCGGGAACAGTAGATCGGACGGCGACCGCGCAGGGACGACCGGACTGGGCCACGGCAGACCACGCACCTATTTTCGTCACGCACCTTCTCAGCCTAGCCGCATCTAGTGTGACGTTTCGTTCACTTCTGGCTTGCTGGCAGCCATTCGAATTGCTGTCATTGATACGTTCGTATCCCGATGGGAGTCAACTGTGGACGACGGCTGGTACCGGCTGGCAATGACTTTCACGCTTATCGCGGGCGTCTGGGAGGGCCCGATCGCGATCATCTTCCGAGTCTTCACTGACAAGGGCCCGAACGTGATGGTGGCGGCTAACTACCTGTCCGCTCCGTGGTGCTACGTCATCGCGGTCGCGGCGGCGGTCGTCGCGTTCGCGGTGATCGCCCTCCTGGAGACCCGACGTAAGCAGGTGATGTCCACCGTCGAATGACCCCAAGGTGCGGCAGTAACCGCTGGACCGTCGCGTCACACGGAAGTGCAACGAGCCATCAGAGATGATCAATCACACTTCCTGTGACAGAACCCCAAACTCACGAACAACGCCAGATGGGGCAGCAGGGCCGGTGCGCCGCGCTCGAGGTCACTCACCTTCAGCATCGCTCCCCAATCTGGTTGCTGGGCAGGAAGTCGGCAAGCTCTTTCACCGCCGCCGCCGCCGAGCGAAGCGCTCGTGCCCCTTTGGGCAACATCTGCTGCCCCCGGTTAGGTTCGGAGGTCGGTGATCTCGCGTCCTGCCGCGGGCATGGTGGAGTTGGCAACGTCTTTGTCGGGGGCGGGGGTTCGTTGAAAGACAAAGCCGAGGATCATGAGCCGGAACACCGCCGTCCGTCAACGCCGCACCAGAGCGATGACACGGTGGCCGACACCGCGGCCGGGGCTCGCCGCGCGCCCTCGGCACGACCGTTCGGCGTGGCCGCTGCTCAACGCCTCCAGTCCGCGGCCGGCAACCGGGCCCTGGCCGGCATGATCGCCCAGCGCCGCAAACCCACCTCCACCACCGCGGCCCCATCCACCGCCATCGCCGCCACCACCACAGCCACCGCCCCCACCACCACGTCACAAACCGCCGGCACCGAAACACTCGCCCCCGCAACCACCACAGCCACCGGCCCCACCACCGCAACACAGACCGCGGACGCCGGAACGATCGCCGCCGGAACGACCACAGCCGAAGCCGATCAGGACTGGGTGCCCGAGCTGCCGCTGCAGCGCCGGTCCCACGTGGACACGGAAACCGCGGCCGTGCGGGTGCGATGGCTCGCTCAGAACAGCGTGAGACCAGCGCAAGTCGTGCCGGTGAAGTCCGCCGAAGCGGAACTCGTTCACGAGACGGACGCAACGAGAAAGAACGTTCTTTCTCGCTCGGTGGACACCGCGCCGGCCACGGACACCGCGCCGGCCGCGCCCGCCGCGGTGCCGGTGCAGCGGTTGTCGCGGCCGCCCGCGTCCGCGCCCGCCGCGGTGCCGGTGCAGCGGTTGTCGCGGCCGCCGGCGGCGGCGTCGCCGAAGTTCGGGGCGTTGAAGTCGGAGGTGAAAGGTAAGCAGAACACCCTG
>NZ_JBFBAA010000045.1:0-54784 GCF_040682035.1 Actinoplanes sp. NPDC051470 | reverse complement strand
CCCAGTCGCAGATCGCCGACCAGGTCGGCATCTCGCAGATGCACGTGTCCCGCCTGCTCACCAAGGCGCTCACCAAGCTGCGTACCCACCTGGCGACCGACACCATGTAGTCGCACCTCCCGCCACACGAAGAGAGCCGGCCCCCGGGGCCGGCTCTTTTTCGCGATCATGTAGCCGTGCCCGACCTCTCCGCCGCGCGCCGCACCCTGGCCCTGGCCTCCCTCGCGCTGGGCACCTTCGCCATCGGCATGACCGAGTTCGTGATCACCGGTCTGCTACCCGACATCGCCCGCGACCTGGCGGTGACCATCCCGCGGGCCGGCCTGCTGATCTCCGGGTACGCCCTCAGCGTGGTGATCGGCGGCCCGCTGGTGACGGCCGCGGTGGCCCGCCGCTCCCCCAAGCCGGTCCTGGTCGCGTTGCTGGCCTTCTTCGTGGCCGGCAACGCCCTGTCGGCCCTCTCCTCGGCCTATCAGCTGATGCTGACCGGTCGCGTGGTCGCGGCCCTCGGCCACGGCGCCTTCATCGGCTTCGCCACCATCGTGGCGGCGTCCCTGGTCCCGCCGGCCCGGCGTAACTCCGCGGTCGCCGCCATGCTGTCCGGCCTGACCGTGGCCAACGTCGCCGGCGTGCCCCTCGGCACCCTGCTGGGCCAGCATTTCGGCTGGCGAGCCACCTTCTGGACGATGGCCGCCCTGGGCCTGCTGGCCGCCGCGGCGACCCTCGCCGCCCTGCCCCCGTCGGCCGCCACGCCGCAGTCGACGCCGCCGCTGCGCGAGATGGTGGGCGCGTTCCGGTCCCGCCCGGTCTGGCTCGCCCTGATCGCCACCGCGTTGGCGTTCGGCGCGGTGTACGCACCGTTCACCTATGTGGCGCCGCTGATGACCGACGTGGCCGGCTTCGGGCGGGGCGCCCTGCCCTGGCTGCTCGCCCTCTTCGGCCTGGGCCTGGTGATCGGCAACGTGATCGGCGCCCGGGCCGCCGACCGGGCCCTCCACCGAACCCTGCTGCTCGCGTCGGCCGGCATGCTGCTCGTACTCATCGCCTTCGCCTTCACCTCCCGCGGCGCCGTCACCGCGGCGGTCACCCTGTTCGCCCTCGGGGTCGTCGCCTACGTCACGGTCCCCGGCCTGACCACCAACGTGATCCTGAGCGCGGGCGACGACGGCCGCAACCTGCTCGCCTCCTCGGCCGCCGTCTCGGCCTTCAACCTGGGCAACGCGGCCGGCGCCTACCTCGGCGGCGTCGCCATCACCGCGGGCTGGGGCTACGCCTCCACCCCGCTGGTCGGTGCGGCGATGGAGGCGGCGGCTCTGATCTTCCTGGCCTGGTCCGCCATCCACGCGAGGAGAGCTCTGAGTCCTACTGGCCTGGTCCGCCATCCACCCGAGGAGAGCTCTGAGTCCTAGCCGACATCGCTCGCGTCGGTCATAAGTAGAGCTTCGGGCGCAGCAGGCACCCGAGCTGCCCACTCACCCTCGCCGCCGCCACTTCACTGCCGAGCCGTGGTCTAACGAGGACGCAAGCGGCATGCCGTCACCACGAACAGTGGTAGAGCAAGACGGCATCGCAGACCCAAACACCGTCAGGACCCACCACCACGAACAGTGGTAGAGCAGCACGGCATCGCAACCCGAAATACCGTCAGGACCTACCACCGCAACGGACAGTGGTAGAGCAGGACGGCATCGCTTGCCCGGACACCGTCCGGGCCTACCACTGGTGTGGGGACGGCTGGTGTGGGGACGGCTGGGGTGAGGGCGGCAGCGGGGGCGCCTGGCGGCTTGATCGGCGCGAAGCGCCGGGACGTTGGGCACTTACGCAGAATGAAGGGTGCGCGGCTCTGTTCTGGCCGCCCCGCGGCCTTGGAGCCGCGCGCCCGGCCTCGGCGGGAGCTGCGGTCTGAACACACCACCCAGGTGCGACATCAAGCTCTTGATCTTGATCTAGGGCATTGCAAAATAGTCGCGCAAATGGCAGATCAGCCCATCACGGGTGCGGAAGATTTGGACGAGCGACATATTCCGCGGGCCGCTGGGAGTGTTGAGGGCCGCGTCGATCTCGGCGATGAAGACGTCGGGGTCGGTCGTCCGGTGGAGGACGAAACGCGTCTTGGCAAGGTCGGGGGTTCCGACGGGCTCCTGCTGGTAGGCGCCGATGCCGGCGCGGATGGCCTCGCGGCCGACCAGTTTGTGGGAGGTCAGGGGCACCTCGTAGACGCCGTCTTCGGTGAAGAGGGCCGCTACCGCGTCGGGATCGCGGGTCAGGGCGCCGGCGTGGATGTAGCGCTGGAAGATTTCTTCGCTGTGGATGCTCACTCTCCATGCTATCCCTGATGGATGGGTGATCGTCGGCCGGTTTTTGTGCTGCATGACCATCGGAAGCCGCGGCCGCATTTTGATCTGCGGCTCGAGGAGGACGGGGTGTTGAAGAGCTGGGCGGTGCCGCGGGGACTGCCGACCGACCCGGGGAAGAACCGGCTGGCCGTGGCGGTGCCCGATCACGCGCTGGAGCACGCGACCTACACCGACGCGGACAAGAGCATCGCCGACAGCGGGTGGTGGGAACCGGGTGACCGCAACGAGAAGCGGCTCGTCTTCACGTTGCACGGCAACGGCGGGCCCGCGCGGTACGCCCTGATCCACACCGACGGCGTGAACTGGCTGTTGCACCTGACCAAGGAGCAACCGTCGTGGGACCGCCGTCCGGGGGACGGGCCACCCCGGAACTGACGTTTGGAAGTTGCCGGGGCGGCTACCGTGTGGAGCGATGCCTCCTCACGACGAGTTGCCCGGGTTCCTGGCGGGTGTCGCGCCTCTCCTGGACAAGTACAGCTATTTCGCCGTCGCCGCCGTGATCGGCGTGGAGAGTTTCGGCGTGCCCGCACCCGGTCAGACGATCATGGTGGCCGCGGCGATCTACGCGGGGGCGGGCCGGCTGAACGTGTTCGTGGTCGGCATCATCGCGTTCGTGGCCGCGGTGCTCGGCGACAACATCGGCTACTGGATCGGGGTGCGCGGCGGGCGGCGGCTGGTGCACCGCTGGGGCAAGTACGTGTTCATCACGCCGGCCCGGCTGGAACGGGCCGAGAAGTTCTTCGTCCGGCGCGGCAACCGCATCGTGGTGGTGGCCCGGTTCATCGACGGGCTGCGTCAGCTCAACGGCGTGATCGCCGGCATCACCGCGATGCCGTGGCGCACCTTCCTGCTCTACAACGCGATCGGCGCGTTCCTGTGGGTCGGCTGGTGGGTCACCGTCTCGTACTTCCTCGGCACCCGCCTGGTCGAGATCATCGAGCACGCGCATCGCTACCGCTGGTTCGCGATCCCGCTGGTCATCCTGGCCATCGGCACCTACGCGTTCTTCCACATCCGGCATATCCGTCGCCGCCGCGCCCGGGAGGCCGCGGAGCAGATCGAGGCCGCACAGATCGAGGCCCCACAGATCGAGGCCGCGGACGACGAGGACGCCGGCGTCGAACCCACGGCTTCGGTCTCCGGGCCGCCGGCCTGACCCGTGACGGGACTCACCCGAAGTTGTTCACCTTGGGTATCTAAGGTGAACGCGATTCGTACAGGAGTTGTCGGGTAAGGCAATTGAAGGAAGGAGTGATGGACATGACCGCAACCGCCACCACGCCGCTGGACAAACGTCGCAGCAGGGCGGCGGCCGCCCATGACGCCGCTCAGCAGGCTCAGGCCGGCGTCGCGGAGCTGGATCAGCGGCTGAAGAACAACGACGAGCTGACCAAGCAGCAGCGGGTTTCGCTGCGCAACCTCGAGGCCGAGACGCTCCGCCTCAAGCGGCTGTTGAAGAACTCCGCCAAGGAGAAGAGCCAGCTGGCCAAGCAGCGGGCGAAGGCCGTGGGCCGGGCCAAGCGGGCGACCGTGAGGGCGTCGGCGGCCGAGGCCAAGTACGACAAGGCGGTGCTGGCCGACCTGGTCCGCCGCGAGAAGCAGCGCGACCGCGAGACCGCGGCCCCGGCCACCCCGCCGGTGCAGACCACCACCCCGGTCGACACGGCGGCCACGCCGGCCGCGTCCCCCGCGACACAGCAGGCCACCGCGTCCGCCGCGGAGAAGACCGCGGCAGCGAAGACCCCGGCGGAGAAGGCCCCGGCAGCAAGGGCCAATACGGCAAAGGCCACGGCCGCGAAGGCTACGGCGGCGAAGGCCACCCCGCCGGCCGGCAAGACCGCGAGCACCCCGGCCCGGCGGACCGCCTCGGCCGCCTCGGCCGACCCGGCTCCCGAGAAGCCGGCCGCCGGCACCACGACGGCTGTGCGCACGGCCGCCCGCAAGACGGCGGCCAACGCCGGGACGACGACGCGCACCCCGCGCAGCCGCGCCGGGACCACGACGCAGCGCTGATTCCGGGCAGCGCGACCCGCCCACGATCAACCCCGATCGCCGGGCGGGCCGTCGTGTCGCGTCCTCTGTGGACCGTCGACAGGCCGGGTGGCGTTGGTCATCATTGCCACGGAAGACCGGCCCGGCCAGCCAGACTGTGGTGACGTCTGACTGATGGAGGTGCTGGTGGCGGGCCTGGATGTGGCGGCGGTCCTGTTCGACATGGATGGCACGCTGGTCGATTCCGACGCGGCGGTGGAACGTGCCTGGCGTACCTGGGGCTCGGAATTCGGGGTCGACGGCGACGCGGCGATCACGCTGGCGCACGGCAGCCCCAGCGAACCCACGGTGCGCAAGCTGCTGTCCGAGGCGACCGAAGACCAGATCATGGCCGCGGTGGGACGGCAGATGGTCCTTCAGTACGACGACGTCGCCGACGTGGCGCCCACCCCGGGCGCGCTCGACCTGATCGCGGCGCTCGACCGCAACGGCGTGCCGTGGGCGGTGTTCACGTCGGCCGACCGGCGGCTGGCCACGGCCCGGCTGGGCGCCGCCGGCATCGTGGCGCCGCTGCTCGTCACCAACGACGACGTCCGGACCGGCAAGCCCGACCCCGAGGGCTGGCTGCGGGCGGCCGCGCTGGTCGGCGTACCCCCGGAGAAGTGTCTGGTCGTCGAGGACGCCGAAGTGGGTCTGCGGGCGGCACGCGCGGCCGGGGCCAAGACGGCGGCGTTGCGCGGTCTGCCGGGTGATCTGCCCATTTCGTCCTTGTCCGAGCTGATCGGGGCGCTCAGACTGCGGTGATGGAGCGATTCGCGTTCGCCGGGCGGACCTGTGTGATCACCGGGGCAGCGAGCGGGATCGGGGCCGCGCTGACCCTGAACGTCGCCGCCCGCCGGGCCCGGCTCGTGCTGATCGACCGGGACGCGGCCGGGCTGGGACGGGTGGCGGCGCTGGCCCGCGAGGTCGGCGCGGCGGCGGTCGACGAGCATGTGATCGACCTGGCCGACGGCGGCGACCGGCTCGACCTGGCGGCATCCGTCGCGAGCCGGCACGGCGGCGCCGACCTGCTGGTCAACAACGCCGGCGTGGGCCTGACCGGCACATTCGAACAGAACAGCATGGCCGACGTCGACTGGCTGCTGGAGATCAACCTGCACGCGCCGATCCGGCTGACCAAGGCGTTCCTGCCACAACTGCTGCGTCGGCCCGGCGCTCACGTGGTGGCCATCTCCAGCCTGTTCGGGCTGCTCGCGCCGGCCGGGCAGGTGGCCTACGCGACCAGCAAGTTCGGCCTGCGCGGGTTCACCGAGGCGCTGCGCCACGAGCTCCGGCCACGCGGCGCCGGGGTGACGGTCGTGCACCCGGGCGGCATTCGCACCAACATCGCGACCAGCGCCCGGATCAGCGGCGCCGACCCGGAGGGCGTTCAGGCGGCCATGGCTCGCGAGTTCACCGAGAAGGCGTTGCGCATGCCGCCCGAGGAGGCGGCCCGGCAGATCGTGGCCGCGGTTCAGGCCCGGCGTCCGCGCCTGGTCATCACCCGGGAGGCCCGGGCCATCGACGTGATGGTGCGGCTCATGCCCGCGCGGTACTGGAATCTCGCAGAACGATTCGCGGCTCGTCGAGGATCGGCGACGGGTCGATCGGCTGCGGCTCGGCCCGCAGACCGAGCATGACCAGCCAGGCGATCAGCTGACGGTGCACGGCGTCGGAGCCGTCCAGGTCGTCGGCCATCAGCGGCCAGTCGCGCGGGTGCACCAGCACCGCCTCGGTCTGCCAGCCGCCCAGCCCGCCGTGCGAGCCGACCAGCTCCTCGAACGCGGCCACCTCTTCGGTCAGCGGGTCGACGGCGCTGATCAGCACCAGGTCGCCGACGTGCGCGGCCGACTGGTGGCGCAGCAGGTCGGCGGCGGCCCGCGGCCCGTACGGGGTGAGCGGATCTTCGCCCCGGACCAGGCCGTCCCGCAACCGGTGGCTGCCGGCCGTGCCGAACGCGATCGGGCCCTCATCGCCGGCGTCGACCACCACCAGCCCGATGCCCGGATGCGCCGCCAGAGCCGGGACCATCCCGGGGTACGCGTGCTCGATCTGGGCCAGCGTCTGCCGGCCCTGGGTATCCGGCAGGTAGACCAGCGACAGATTGCCGGAGGAGACCACGGGCACACCGGGCCCGGCGGCCCGCTCGACCACCTCGACCAGCGTCTCGCCCCAGCGCTGACGGAACGTGGCGCCCTGGCTGTGGCCGTGGTCGGAGACGACGACCAGGTGGTAGTGCCGGGCCGCCTCGGGCGCGAGCCGCTCCAGGACGCCGAGCATCCGGTCGAGGCTCTCGAGCTGGCGCATCGACTCGGGGCGGGCCGGGCCGGCGTGGTGGGCCACCTCGTCGTAGTCGACCAGGTTGCAGTAGACCACCGGGGCGCCGCGGGCCATCTGCTCGGCGACCAGTGACACGTTCACGTCCCGCAGCAGCATCGACGCCGGGCGCAGAGCGAGGAAGTTGCCGGAGCGGCTGACCCGGGGCAACAGGTTGCGCCGCCGCTGGAGGCGGGCCTGGTGCAGCTCGACCATCACCTCGCCGACGCCGAGGACGAGCGCCCGGGTGAAGCCGTACGGCGAGGCCATGAACGCCGCCCAGCCCCGCGCGGTCCGGCCGGGCAGCCGGGCGTGGCTGATCGTCAGCAGGCTCAGGCCGGCGTCGCCGCTGAACGCGTTGCCGATGCTCACGCCGCCGTCGGCCAGCAGGCCCCTGCCGTCGCTGAGCCGCGGCTCGATCAGCGCGGCGTCCCGCGGCTTGTTGGTGACCATCAGCTTGCCGGTGTCCTTCTCGAACCACCGGAAGGCGGGGATCTGGGACGAGGCGCCGTGCAGGATGCCGGCCTGTGACGCGGGCGTGGTGGACGGGACGCCGGTGTGCCAGCGGACCATGGTGTGGCTGCCGGACCGCAGCCAGCTGCCGATCGTCGGCAGGTTGCCGGCCCGGACGGCCCAGCGCAGCACCGGCTCGGCCACCCCGTCGAGCTGGATGATCAGCAGTCCCGGCTCGGTGCCGGGCAGCGGGCGGCGGAACGAGAAGAACCGGCCCGTCTGCCGGCGGCGTACGCCCCGCATCAGCCGCCGCGCCTCCTTGACGAACGTGTCGTCGGAGCCGCTGTCGGCCATCCAGTCGAGGATGGCCGCGAACACCACGGCCAGGATCGCGGCCGCCACCACCGACGGCAGGCCGCTGACGCGGTTGTCGGGGTCGAGCTCGAACGCCACCACGATGATCACCACCTGGGCGACCACGCCGAACAGCATGGCGCCCCAGCCGCCGAGCACGGTGATGCCGACCAGCAGCAGCGGGCGCAGCACGGCGCCGACGATTGCGACCAGCACGACCAGGTTGAGCGTGTCGAGCACGTCGCCGCTGACGACGCCCGGCATCAGCCACAGGGTCAGGGTGAGCACCACGAACGTGACCAGGGCGCTGCGCAGCACCGCGCGCAGCCGGTTGAGGATGCGCCGCCGCCCGAACAGCGCTCGCAGCTCACCCTGCCAGGAGGTCGTGCGTACGGTCACGGGTCAAACAATCGCACAGGGCGAGTGACGCGGATGGGTGACGTACCCGAGGACACGTTGAAGGCCGGACAAACCGACCGGTACCTTCGCCCTGGTGCTTCGCCGCCTCGCATCACTCCTCGCCCTGCTGACCCTCGTCGGCTGCTCGTCGCCGACGCCGCCGCCGGTCGCGGAAAGGTCGATGCGCGTGGTCGGCTATTTCCCCAACTGGGGTACGTACGCCCGGGACTTCCAGGTCCGGGACGTGGCCGCCGATCAGCTCACCCATCTGGTGTACGCCTTCGGCGAGGTCACCGACGGCCGGTGCGTGGCCGGCGACGAGTGGGCCGACATCAAGAAGCCCATCCCGAACGGTCTGTCCGGCCCCGGCTCGCTGGGCGGCAACATCGGCCAGCTGGCCAAGCTGAAGGCCGCCCACCCCCGGCTGAAGGTGCTGTGGTCGTTCGGGGGCTGGTCCTCGTCGGCCGGCTTCACCGAGGCGGCCCGCGACCCCGCCCGGTTCGCGGACAGCTGCGCCGCGCTGCTGAACGACCAGCGCTGGGCCGGTGTCTTCGACGGCATCGACATCGACTGGGAGTACCCGAACGCGTGCGGCGAGACCTGCGACACCAGCGGCCCCGACGCCCTGGCCGCGTTGCTGACCGCGTTACGCCCGAAGTTTCCGCTGGTCAGCGCCGCGGTCTCCGGCGACCCCGGCAAGCTCCGCAGGTCGGACTACGCGGCCGCGGCCCGGCAGGCCGACTGGCTCAGCGCGATGACGTACGACTTCTTCGGCACCGGCGGGACGGCCGGCCCCACCGCGGCCCATTCGGCGCTCACCGCGTACCCCGGCATCCCGAACCCGGCCGCGACCGCCGACACCACCGTGCGCACCCTCCGCGACCTGGGTGTTCCCGCCGAGAAGATCCTGCTCGGCGTCGGCTTCTACGGCCGCGGCTGGACCGGCGTGCGCTCCCCCGCACCCGGCACACCGGGCACCGGCCCCGCCCCCGGCACCCACCAGAAGGGCCTGGAGGACTACCGCGTCCTGAGCCGCCGCTGCCCACCGACCGCGACCGTCGGCGGCACGTCCTACGCCTCATGCGGCACGCAGTGGTGGAGCTACGACACCCCCGAGACGATCAGGACCAAGATGGCGTACGCCCGCAGCAACGCCCTCGGCGGCGCCTTCGCCTGGGAACTCTCCGGCGACACCCGGTCGGCGACCCTGCTCCGGGCGATGAACGCCGCGCTCAGACCACCCACGTCCGAGTGACCACCGCCGGCGTCGCCTGGTAACCGGCGTCGCAGCGGTCTTCTTGCGTACCCACTCGAATCGATCAACGGCGCACCCGATAGCGCAGGTGAAGCACCCGGTTGCCCTGAACAACTACGTCTGGGCCTTCCAGCAGGTGCTGCGCGTCGACGGAGCCGAAGTAACGCTTACCGGACCCGAGTACGACGGGTGCGACGTCCATGCGTACCTCGTCGACCCAACCTGCGGCGAGCGCCTGACCGCCGACGTCGCCGGCGGCGAACTCGACAGTGCGGTCACCCGCAAGCTCCCGCGCCTTGGCCACGGCCGCCTCGATGCCGTCAACGAAGTGGAACGGCGCCTGGAGGTCCCAGCCCTCGGGCGCACCACGGTGACTCACCACGACCACATGGTCGATCCCACTCGGAGGCGTCCCATCCCAGCCGTCGGTGATGTCGAAGGCGTGACGGCCGGCAATGGTCACCCCGACCTCGTCCCAGTACGGCCGGACGTAGTCGAACGAAGCCTGCGACACCTTCAGAACGCCACTGTCGTCCAACGGCACGTCACCGCTGACCAGCCACTCGAAGATCGGACCGGGATCGTCGTTCTCAGCCGCGATGAAACCATCCACCGAAACCGACGCGTTCATGACCACTTTTCCCATGGACTCCTCCTCTGTTCGAAGTCCCAAGTCTTGTGCGGCGTGAGCTGTCGCTCTTGTACGAAATCAATCGGCCGGGAGCGGCCAGCCGTCCAGGACGTGGTCGGGATGATCGCGCAGGAATCGCCGCCGGACTTCGGCGTACCGGGTCGGCGTCAGCCCGGTGAACTCCCGGAACTCGCGCACGAAGTGGGCCTGGTCGAAGTAGCCCGCGCCGGCGGCAACGTCTCCCCAGTCGATCGGTGCAGCGACGTCGAGTGCCAACACGGTGGAGCTGAAGCGGTAGCTGCGAGCCAGCCGTTTTGGCGTGACACCGACTACGGCCTTGAACCGCTTCGCCACATACGTGCTGCTGGCGCGGGCCGCCACACCGATGTCGCTGATCGGCACTGTCCCGCCGGTTGCCGCGACGGCGCTGCTCAGGTGGCGCACCAGGTCAAGACCGTCGATCACCCGCAGCCGTCGCACCAGTTCCTCCTCGAGCAACATCAGCATTTCGTGCGGTCCGTCGGCCAAGGTCAGTCGGTGTCGCAATTCAGCGGCAGCGGGCCGGCCCCAGATCTGTTCCACCGTCGCAGGTCGGTCACACAACTCGGCCGCGGGCATCGGAAGGAACGGTGCCAGGCCCCACGGCCTGAAGTGGACGCCCACGGACCGGGTCGGGGTTGGGTAGCTGAACTCCCACGCACGCGTGGGCGTGGTGACCGCGCAGCCGTCGGCGTACTCCACGGCGTCTACGTCGGTGCCCGCGCGGATGAGAAATGGCGCCCCGAGGTTGACGATGAGCAATGGCGCGGGCGCCGCCGGCAGCATCAACCGGGAGTACGGCGGGGTGCCCTCCAGGTAATAGAGGTCATCGATCAGCCCGTCCAGCGGCGGACCGGGCACCCTGGACACATACTCCACGCCGACATCATTGCCGACGGCCCATCCGGGCCTCGAGCCGGCCGAGAAGCTGCGCCGGGTGCTGACCGCGCTGATCGACCTGGGCCGCCGGCAGCCCCACCTCTTCCGGCTGATGTTCACCCCACCGGCCAGAACTAGGCCGTGTTTCAAAACCCGGCCTAGCCGATCTGCACCCAGACGTCGTCGACGGCGCCCTGGAACTGGTCGTTGTCGCGGTACGCGCCCTTGCCGCCGATGCTCAGCGGCGCCCGGTTGATCACCGACAGCGTGGCCGGCACGGCGGCGCTGCCGCGCACCTGGCCGTCGACCAGCACGCTGAGGTTCCGGCCGATGCGGCGGCACTGGATCGCGTGCCAGCCGCCGTCGGTCACCGAGACCGAGCTGTACGCCAGCCGGATGCCGCGCTTGGCCACGTCGACCAGCACGCAGCTGGGCCGGCCCATCCGCCCGTCGATCTGCAGTTTGTACTGGCTGCCCTGCTTCGAGTAGCCCTTCTGCACCACGTTCTGGCCCTTGGTGGTCTCGGCCCCGGACAGCCGGACGGTGGCCCCGAACAGGATCGGCCGGCGCCCGGGGTTGAGGTCGGCGGCGTGCGGGGTCTGCAGCACCACGTGCGGGCACCTGGCGCCGTTGCACTTCGGCGGGAACTGGAGGCCGAGGCCGCTGCCGTGCGCGACGGTGCCCAGCCGGCCGCCGCGCCGGGAGATCACGTGCATGGTGTGCCCGTGGCCGGAGCCGTCCGACATGTCGGCGGGCCGCCCGTCGAAGGTGTACCGCGCGACGATCCGCGACGACGTCGAGGCCGACGCGGGCAGGACGCCGGGCAGCAGACTCGCGACGAGGGTGGCGGCGAACAGGCTTCGCTTCATGCCCGAATTATTACTTGTGGCAGGTTTTGATCGGAAAGAGGCCGCCCCGCCGTTCGTCCGATCCTGATGGCCGATCAGCCGACGTGCGCCGGAGCCACCTCCGGCGCCGGCAGATCGTCCTTCTGGACCTTGATGAACACCGCCGCGACCACGATCAGCACGGACGCCCACCGGAACGCCGCCGCATAGCCGTCCACCTGCGCCTGCAACTGGGCCCGCACCGGCCCGGCCGGGGTGGCCGGACCATGAGCGGCCAGGTACGCGGTGATCGCGCTGGTCGCGATCGTGTTCAGCAACGCGGTGCCGAGCGAGCCGCCGACCTGCTGGGTGGCATTGAGCGTAGCGCTCGTGTGGTCAAGGTGACTCGGTCTCCGGCGAGGCGCTGTCCAGCGGCACGGCGCTGCCCGGCACCAGCCCGAGCTGCACACCCTGCCGCGGCAGCACGGCGTCGAGCAGCCAGTCGGCGGCCACCCGCACCCGGTTGCCCGGCATCGACAGCAGGTGGTAGCCGCGGGTCACCGCCTTGGCCGGGAACCCCGACAGCGGCACGCCGAGCGGGTTGGCCGCCGCGTCGAAACCACCGAGATCCACCACGAAACCAAGATCATGATGGCGGTACGGCCGGCGCTTGCCCCGCCCGTACGACGCGGCGATGTTCTTCGCCACCGTGGTGCCCTGACGTGTCGCGTGCTGAGCGGTCATGCCGGTGATCTCGCCCGGCCGGGTCAGGTCGGGCACGGCGGCCGCGTCACCGCAGGCGAACACCTCGGGGTGTTGCGGGACGTTGAGGAACTCGTCGACCACCAGCCGGCCCTGCTTGGTGGCCAGGCCCAGGCTGTTGATCAGCGGGTCGGGCCGCACGCCGACACACCAGATGAGCGAGCGGGTGGGCACGAAGTCGCCGTCACTGAGGTGTACGCCGTTCGCGGTCGCCTCGCGCACACTCGTACCCAATCGAACCTCGACCCCGCGCTCGCGGAGCACCCGGTCGGACGCCGCGCCCAGCCGCTGGTCGAGCGACGGCAGAACCTTGTCCGCGGTGTCGAGGAGCAGCCACTCCGGGTGCAGATCGGGCCGGTGGCTGGTCAGCGCGTCGGTGTAGAGCACACCCTGAGCGGCCACCTCGGTGCCCGTGTAACCGGCCCCGACCACCACGAACGTGGTGCGCGCCCGCCGCTCCGCCGGGTCGGACGAGGTGCCCGCCATCTCGATCTGCCGGGTGATGTGGTCGCGCAGGAACAGCGCCTCGGGGATGCCGCGGTAGCCATGGGCATACTCGGTCACGCCCGGCACCGGGAGCAGCTTGTTCACGCTGCCGGCGGCGATCACCAGCCGGTGGTAGCCGACCGTGCCCTTGCCGCCGTCCGGGTCGACGTAGCCGACCGTACGCGCCTCGAGGTCGAACGAATCGACCTCGCCCAGGATCACCTCGACGCCGGGCAGGGCCCCGATCAGCGAGACGGTGACCCGGCGCGGCTCCAGGATCCCGGCCGACACCTCGGGCAGCAGCGGCAGGTAGAGGAAGTAGTCGGTCGGGTTGATCACCACGATGTCGGCGCTGCCGCCGGACAGTCTGGCCAGCTTGCGCGCCGCCGTGAACCCGGCGAAGCCGGCCCCGACAACAACGATCCGTGGGCGTGCCATGGCAGGTCCTTCCGTCCGGCGGGCTCCGGCCTCCGTGCCCGTCCGGCGCTGGCGAAGGCCTCCGTGCCCGTCCCACGCTAGCGAAAACGACGAGCCGTCGCGCGCCTGTGGATAACCAGCCGATTCGTGACATCGCCGCGCTACATTTCCGCCCACCCATCGGGGGTGGGGGCGGGGGCGGAGACGCGCGCGCGAGAAAATTTGAAGATTTTTCCGATCGGCGGCAACCCGCCAGCCGCGGATCGCATGTACCCGGATGTAAGCATGCGTCATCACCATTCGGGGGATCTGAAATGTCCGCACGTCACGGTCTGCTGCTGCCCGTCGCCGCCATCCTCTTCGGGCTCACCGCCTGCGGTTCGACGCCGGCTCCCGCTCCGATCCCGGCCGCCGCGCCCTCAGCTGCTCCCACCTCGGCCGCGCCCGCCCCCACGGCTGAAGCGACTTCCACGGCTGCGGCGACTCCCACGTCGACCCGCCCCGCCACCAAACAGCCGGTGACGACGGCCGCGGCCGGGAAGTGCCCCTCGGCCAAGGCCCTCGAGAAGCTGACCGACCTGCCCAAGGACTGGCATTTCGTGCCGTCGAGCGTGGAGTGCTGGAAGGGGTGGGCGACCGCCTCCCCGGAGGGCCCGGCCACCGGCGACGGCGTCTACCTGTTCCGGAACCAGGCCGGTTCGGGGTGGCGCTACCACAGCCAGGGCAGCGGATACCACTGCAAGGAGCTCGGCATCAACGAGGCCGCGCCGTTCTGCCAATACCCCTGAGATGGTTCAGACCGCTTACGGTGTACGGCATCGTCGTACGGGGGAGCAGGAGCCGAGCGTGACCCGATCCATCGACGACCTGTTCAGCGAGTTCGTCCGGACCCGGTCGCCGGCCTTGCTGCGGACGGCGTTCCTGCTGACCGGTGACCGGCACCTGGCCGAGGACCTGGTGCAGGACGCGCTGGCCCGCACCCATCGGGGCCGGCATCGGCTGGACGACCCCGGGCATTTCGAGGCGTACACCCGGACGGCCATGTACCACCAGCACGTGAGCTGGTGGCGACGGCGCAAGGTGGCCGAGTCCCTGCCGGGCGACCTGGCCGACGTGGCTCAGCCGGGCAGCGACCACGCCCGCCGGACCGACCTCAAGCTCGCCCTGCATCAGGTCCTCGACCAGCTCACCCGGCGGCAGCGGGCCGTGCTGGTGCTGCGGTTCTTCGAGGATCGCAGCGAAGCCGAGGCCGCGGACCTGCTGCACTGCTCGGTCGGCACGATCAAGAGCCAGACCAGCAAGGCGCTGGCCCGCATCCGCGAGATGGCGCCCGACCTGCTCTCGGCCGTGTTGGAGGAAGCCTGATGACCGACAACCTCGGGCCGCTGCGTCAGGCCATGTCCGATCTGGCCGAGCACGGCGGCAGCACCGACCTGTACGAGCGGTCGCTGCACAAGTCTCGGCAGGTGCAACGACGCGTCCGGGTCGCCGCGGCCGCCGCGGCCGCGGTGGCGGTGTTCGCCATCGGTGGTGCGGTCGCCCTGGTCAACGCCGACCGGCCGGGTCCGCCGGCCCCGGTGGCGACCGGGAAGCCGTCACCCAGCGTCGCACCGACCTCGGCGGCGCCCAGCGTCACCCCGACTCCCCCGGCGCCGAACAAAACCACGACCAGTAACCGGCCTCAGTATCCGGACTGCCCCTCCGCGAAGACCCTGGAGAAGCTGGCCGACCTGCCGGCGGACTGGCGTTTCCGTCCCTCACAGGTGGAGTGCTGGCGAACCTGGGCCACGGCGGTCCCGGAGGGTCCGGACGTCGGCGACGGTGTCTTCCTGTTCAAGTACAAGGCCGGCACGGGATGGCGACTCCACAGTGAGGGCAGCGGATTTCACTGCGCCGACCTGGGGATCACCAGCGGCAACCCGCCGTTCTGTGGCAAGGACTAACGACGCCGGGCGGCGGCTCGGGCGGCGGCCGGGTCGCCGGCCGCCAAGGCGCCCTGGGCCGCGGCCCGGCACTCGTCCAGGGTGTGCGCGGCCAGCGCCGCGCCGACCGCCGGGATCGACGCCGGGGCCATCGACAGGCTGGTCACGCCCAGGCCGGCCAGCACGACGGCGAAGTCGGGGTCGGCCGCCGCCTCGCCGCAGACGCCGACCGGGCGGCCCATCACCTGACCGGCCGCGGCGCACAACGCCACCAGCGACAGCAGCGCCGGTTGCCACGGGTCGAGCAGGTCGGCCAGTTCGCCGCTGCGCCGGTCGGCGGCGAACGTGTACTGGCTGAGGTCGTTGGTGCCGACGCTGAGGAAGTCGACGGCCTGGAGGAACTCGCGGGCCCGCACGGCGGCGGCCGGCACCTCGACCATCGCGCCCACCTTGGGCAGGCCGGCGTCCCGGCACAGCGCCGCGAACTGGGCGGCCTCGCCGACGGTGGTGACCATCGGGGCCATCACGGCCACCCGGGCCGAGGACTTCCGGGCCGCCGAGGCGATCGCGGTCAGCTGGGTACGCAGGATGTCGTCGCGCCGGCGGGCCACCCGCAGCCCACGGATGCCCAGCGCGGGGTTGGGCTCGCGGTCGTCGCTCAGGAACGGCAGTGGCTTGTCCGAGCCGGCGTCCAGGGTGCGGACCACCACCGGCCGGCCGGCCATCGCCTCGAAGACCGCCGCGTACGCCGCCTCCTGCTCGGCCACCCCGGGCGCGTCGAGGTGGTGCTGGAAGAGCATTTCGGTCCGGAACAGGCCGACCCCTTCCACCGACACCCCGGCGAGCTCGGCGGCGCTGCCGATGTTGGCCAGCAGCGGTACGGGATGACCGTCCCGGGTCACGCCACGCACGTCGGACGGCAGGGTGCGGGACTGGTCGTCGACCTGGGCCACCGCCCGTCCGGGGGTGGCGGTGACCTGCCCGGTGGCGCCGTCGACCATGGTCACCGGGCCGCCGACGCCGACCGTGACCCGGCCGGTGGTGCCGTCCACCGTGACCGTGGTGCCGTCGGTGATGTCCAGGGCGCCGGCGCAGGCGACCACGGTCGGGACGCCGCGGGCGCGGGCCAGGATCGCGGTGTGGCTGACGTAGCTGCCGGCCGAGGTGAGCACGGCGAGCACCTGGGCCGGGTCGAGCAGCGCCGCGTCGGCCGGGGCGAGGTCGACCGCCACCAGCACGAACGGGCGGCCGGGGTGGGGCAGCGACGGCATCGGCAGGCCGAGGCAGCCGGCCACCACCCGGTCGCGGAGGTCGTCCAGGTCGACGGCCCGGGCGGCGAGCAGGCCGCCCGCGGCGAGCAGGGCGGACCGGTGTTCGCCGAGCACGGCGGCCACGGCGTGCGGGGCCTCGTGCCCGGCGCGGACGGCCATCGCGATGCCGTCGCGGAGCGTCCGGTCGGCGGCCAGTGCGGCCTGCACCCGGAGGATCTCGCTGGTGGTGGGGTCGTCGGCGGCGTCGGCCCGGGCGCCGATCTCACGGCTGACCGCCTCGATGGCGGCGAAGGCCCGGTCGACCTCGGCGTCGGGGTCGGTGACCGGCCGAGGCGCGGGCAGGCGGGGCGGGTCGGCCAGCCGGTACGCGGGACCGGTGGCGGAGCCGGGACTGGCACCAAGGCCACGGAGCAGAAGAGCCGTCATGATGCCCCGATCGCTTGTGCCACGAGTTCCAACGAGGATGATGACGCCGATTCGAGGAGCAGCTCCGTGCCCTGGGGTGCGGCCAGCGTCAGCAGGGACAGGACCGAGTCGGCCGGGACCGGGGCGCCGCCGTCACGGCGTACCCACACCGGGGTCGGACAGGAAGCGGCGACTGCCGCGACGCGCGCCGCTTCCCGCGCGTGCAACCCGGTCGCGCTGCCGACCGTGACCGCCACGATCATGTGACCGCCTCGGCCGGGTCGAGCATGGCCCGGATGGCGGCGGGGTCGGTGGACGAGCGCAGCGCGGCGGCCCGGCGCGGGTCGAGCAGAATGCCGGCGAGGGTGGAGAGGACCGCGAGGTGGCCGTCGCCGCGCACCGCGATCGCCACGCACACGATGACCCGGCCACCGTCCCAGGGCACGCCGGCCGGGAAGCGCAGCACCGCCAGGGAGTCGCGGCGGACCAGCGCCCGCGAGCCGTCCACGCCGTGCGGGATGGCCACACCCTCGCCCAGCCAGGTGGACATCAGCCGTTCGCGTTCGAGCATCGCCGGCCGGTAGCCGCGCTCGACCGCGCCGATCTCCTCGAGCACGTCCGCGCACCGGTGCACGGCCACCAGCCGGTCGACGGCCGACTCCGTGGTGCGGATCGCCCGAGGGTCGAGCACCGCGCCGATCCCCGCGGTCATCCCGCCATCCTCACCAGCGCACGCCCCAGCACGCCGTCATTGTCGTCGGGGTTCCGGGTGACCAGCGCGCCGGGGGTCATCGACCATCCTTGATCGCGGCGACCACCTTCGCCACCGCCGGATCGCCGAGGAAGAGCCGGAACGGCACCACCTCGGCGTGCGGGGCCGCGGCGCGCACCCGGTCGTACAGGCCGGTCTGGCAGAGCACCACGTCGGCGTCGGCCGGGATCGCCGCGACCGGGCAGTGCTCGACCTGGACCGGGAACCTCCGGAGCTCGCGCTTGAGCGTGCTGGCGAGCATCACGCTGCTGCCCATGCCCGCGTCGCAGGCGACGACCAGTTTGCCGATCATCGTCACCGCTCCTCCTCGGCCCGGCTCAGCCGGCCGAAGCCGAGCAGCAGCGAGCCGATCACGAAGGACACCCCGGCCGCGATCGCGATGCCGGCGAGCACGCCCAGGTAGGCGCCGCGCGGGGTGTTGGCGAGGTACGCGAAGATGCTGCCCGGCGAGGGGGTGGCGACCAGGCCCGCGCCGGTGGCCATGAACGTGCCGATCCCGGCGGCGCCACCGCCGATCGCGGCGAGCACCATGGTCGGCTTCATCAGCACGTACGGGAAGTAGATCTCGTGGATGCCGCCGAGGAACTGGATCGCCATCGCGGCGGGCACGCTCGGCCGGAGCGCCTTCGGTCCGAAGCAGAGGTACGCCAGCAGGATGCCGAATCCGGGCCCCGGGTTGGTCTCCAGCATGAACAGGACGGACCGCCCGGTGTCGGCCGACTCCGCGACGCCGAGCGGGCCGAGCACCCCGTGGTTGACCGCGTTGTTCAGGAAGAGCACCTTGGCCGGTTCGATCAGCAGCGCGGCGGCCGGCAGCAACGAGTGGCTGATCAGGAAGTTCACGCCGTCGCCGGCGGCCTCGGTGAACAGTTCCATGACCGGGCCGATGGCCAGCACCCCGGCGATCGCGAACAGCGCGCCGAGGATCCCGGCGCTGAAGTTGTCGACCAGCATCTCGAAGCCCGGCCTGATCCGGTCCTTGGTGAAACCGTCGATCAACTTCAGCAGGTACGCGGTGAGCGGCGCGATCACCATGGCGCCGAAGAACATCGGGGCGTCGGCGCCGACCACGAGGCCGACCGTGGCGACCGCGCCGACCACGGCGCCGCGCCGGCCGTGCACCATCCCGCCGCCGGTGTATCCGATCAGGACCGGGAGCAGCAGGTGGACCATCGGGTCGACGAGCGTGGCGAGCTTCTCGTTCGGCAGCCAGCCGCCCGGGATGAACAGCGCGGTGATCAGGCCCCAGGCGATGAAGGCGGCGATGTTCGGCATGACCATGCCGGCCAGGTGTCCGCCGAACCGTTGGACGCGGGCCTTGACGCCGGTGTCGCCGGCGGGCGGGGCTGGGGCATAGAGCTCAGCCACGGGGAAGCTCCTAGGCCGCTGCAGGGGAGAAAGGTGGTCCTCGTTGTACCGACGAGATCACCTACTGTCAACGGCTGGGGCGCGTTACGGCAGAAACTCCTCCGGGCGGACCGGCCTCGCGGATTCCTTCTTGGACCGTCCGAACAGCTTCCAGCCGCGCTTCTTCGGCTCGACCACCCGCTGGGTCTCCCCGTTGAGGACGGCCAGCCGGTGCTGGGCGACCGGGTTCTCCGGCTCCAGCCGCAGCGAGATCAGCAGCGCCTGGCGGGCCTGGTCGGCGTGCCCGAGCGCGTCCAGGGCCACGCCGTGCGTGAAGTAGTAGTGCGCCTCGTTCGGGTCCAGCCCGATGGCCGTACGCGCGGCCTGCTCGGCGTCGGCGATCTGCCGGTCGGCGGCGAGCAGGGCCCACGCCACCCGGTCGTGCCACAGCGGGTTCTTCGGCTCCACGATCACCGCCCGGTAGGCCATCGTGACGGCCTCCTCGTGCCGGCCCATCAGGGTCAGCGCGCGGCTGGCCGAGGCCAGCGGGCGCGCGTCCTCGGGCGCCAGCCCGATCGCCTTGGCCGCGGCGTCCAGCGCGCCCTCGGGCAGGTCGAGCACCAGCCGGATCCGGGCCATCAGGATCCAGCCCGCCGCCGAGGCCGGGTCGGCGGCCAGCACCTGGTCCAGCCGCGCGGCGGCCTTGGCGGGGTCGACCCGCTCGAACAGCGCGGCGGCACGCGCCACACCCAGTTCGGTGGGCGTCATGCCCTCGATGTCGGTGCGAAGGTCATGGCTCACACAGGCCATCATCGGCAGGCGGACGCCCGGCATGAGCCGAATCCGGAAGATTCTCCCCGTTAGGGACGCCGCCGCCGGATCATCACGACCGTGTAGAGGCCGCCCACGGCGAGCAGGATCGCGGTCACGTCCAGCCCGGCGAGCAGGGCGACCACGGCCAGGATGGCGCAGGCGGCGCCGATCGCGGCCAGGAAACCAAGAACCGGAACGGGCGGGTTGACGACGTGCGCGGCCAGTCGCTGCCGCGCCTCGGCGTCCTCGGGGTTGCCCAGGGCCAGGCCCAGCAGCGCCCGGCGCCGGGCCTCGTGGTCGAACTCGGGATCGGGGGTCACCCGCCTGCTGTCGGCAGGGCTCCCGGGTTCATGAGCCGGATGGCCCGAGGATCGCGAAGGCGCGGACCGGGAACGTGCCGAAACCGGCCACCCGGGGCGGGGCGGCGGTGAAGCGGGCGCCGGCCGGCGGCAGGGCGGCCAGGTTGGTCAGGTGTTCGACGATCGGGATGCCGGCGGCGAGCAGGATCGTGTGGGCCGGGCGCCGGCCCTCGGCGGCCGGGGAGATGTCGTCGATGTTGACCGCGTCGATGCCGACCAGCGCGGCGCCCCGCTCGGCCAGCCAGGAGGCGCCGGCCTCGGTGAGGAAGGGCGCGTCCTCCGCGTACGCCGGGGTGCGCCAGCCCCGGTCACCGCCGGTGTGCAGCAGCACCGCGCGGCCGGCCACGTCCCGCCCGGCCAGGTCGGCGACGTCCACACCCCGGGCCGCCGGGTCGCGGATCACGACCGTGTCCAGGTCGGCGAAGGCCGACAGGGGCAGCCCGGCCAGATCGGTGCCGTCGGCGTACCGGTGGAACGGGGTGTCCAGGTAGGTGCCGGTGTTGCTGACCATGGTGATCCGGCCGATGGAGAATTCGGTGCCCGGCGCGTACGACGCCCGGGACGCCTCGCGGGTCAGGTGCTCGCCGATCTCGGGTCCCGGCAGCCCCGGGTAGGTGACCATGCCCGCCTCGATGACGTGGCTCAACTCGACCAGCATGCCCCTATCGTGGGTGACGTGGACCATGAAGTCGAGACCATCGGGCTGGTGCTGCACCCGCGCAAGGCGGTCGGCGAGTCGGTGGAGACGATCCTGAAGTGGGCCCGCCGGGGCGAGGGCCGGGTGCTCGTCCGCGAGGTCGATCGCGACCGGGTGCCGGCCGGCGTCGACGTGGTGTCCGAGGCGGAGTTCCGGCGGCGGGTCGACGGCGTGGTCGCGCTGGGCGGCGACGGGACCATGCTGGGGGCGATGCGCCTGGTGGCCGACCGGCCGGTCCCGGTGCTCGGGGTCAACCACGGCAACCTGGGCTTCCTGGTCGAGGTGAACCCGTCCGGGCTCGAGCAGGCGCTGGCCCAGCTGGCCGAGGGCGACTTCACCGTGGAACAGCACGGCTGCCTGGTCGCCGAGACCTCCGGCCCGGCGCTGACCACCGGGTACGGCTTCAACGACGTGGTGCTGGCCCGGCTCGGCCGCACCGGCGCGGTGTCCATCGACCTGACCGTCAACGACATGCGGTACGGCTACTACAAGTGCGACGCCGTGGTGCTGGCCACGCCGAATGGCTCGACGGCGTACAACTACGCGGCCGGCGGCCCGGTCCTCTCCCCCTCGGCCGCCTGCACGGTGATCACCCCGGTGGCGCCGATGGCCGGGATCGGCCGGGCGGTCGTGCTCGGCGTCGGCGACCAGGTGTCGCTGAGCGTGGCCGCGGACAGCGCGCCGGTCGCGGTCGACGTGGACGGGACCGCGGCCGGCGAGCTCCAGCCCGGCGACACCCTGACCGCGCGGTTGCGGGTGCACGCGGCCGAGGTGGTCCGGCTCGACGCCGGCGCGCACGCCGGCCGCAGCCGGGTGAAGCTCAGCCTGCTCGACCTGCCACTGCGCCGGGACCAGCTGCTCGAGCTGATCCCGGCGGAGCTGCGTCAGGAGGCGGCGGAGATCAACGCACGCCGATCCGGCGCTGGAGGTCCGTTCGGCTGAGCGGCTGAGCCGCGCGCTTCTCGGCCGCGGCGGCCGCGGCCGGCGGCGCGATCGGCTTGCACCGCAGGTCCGAGGTGTTGGCCTTGACCCGCTTGGGCAGGGCGCCGTTCTTCAGGTACGCCGCCACGGCGCCGTCCACGCACTTGTTGCCGAAGAGCGAGCCGGCGTGGGTGGTGCCGCCGACGCCCTCGATCAGCGCCGCCCGCGGGAACCGCTTGCGCACCTCGAGGCTGCCCGAGAACGGGGTGGCCGCGTCCAGCGTCTCGCTGATCAGCAGCACCGGCGGCGCCTTGGCCCCGGTCACCTCGACCGGCTGGCCGGCCTTCGCGCCCCAGGTCCGGCAGGGGGCGTTGAACCAGGCGTTGCCCCAGGTCTCGAAGGGCGCCTGCTGGTGCACCTTCCAGTTGTCGGTCTTCCACCGGGACCACGACTTGGGCCACGCGGCGTCGGTGCACTGCACGGCCAGGTAGATGGCGTACCCGTTGTCAGCGTCCTCGACCTGCGGGTTGCCCTCGTCGAAGAGCCTCTTGAGCGGCGCCGCGTCATTTTTGTTGGCGTACGCCGAGAACGCCTGCGCGACCGTCGCCCAGCCGAACACGTAGTACCCGGCCTGGAGGAAGACGTCGGTCAGCTCGGCCGGGCCGACCACCTTCGCGGCCGGCGCGGAGGCGACCTTGGCCTGCAGGTCGTAGTAGCGCTTCTCGACCGCCTTGGCCGTCGTGCCCAGCTGGTAGACGTCGTGGTGCTGGGCCACCCAGGCGAAGAACACCTTCATCGACTTGTCGAAGGCGAGGTCCTGGTCCAGGTTGGCGTCGTACCAGACCCGGGCCGGGTTCACGTTGCCGTCCATCACCATGCGGCGGACCTGCTGCGGGAACATCGTGGCGTAGACCTGGCCCAGGTACGTGCCGTACGAGAAGCCGTAGAAGTTGATCTGCTTCTCGCCCAGCGCGCGGCGGAGCAGGTCCATGTCCTTGACGGTGTCGACCGTGCTCAGGTGGTCGAGCAGCTTGCCGCCGGACGTGGCACAGTCGGCGGCGTACTCGGCCGTGCGGGCCAGCCAGTCCTTCTCGACGGCGGCGGTGCTGGGCACGTACGGCGGACGGTTGTAGCCGTTGTAGGTCGGGTCGCAGCTCAGCGCGGGCTTGGAGGAGCCGACGCCGCGCGGATCGAAGCCGATCCAGTCGTACGACTTGCCGGCCCCGTCCGGCACGTAGTCGCCGAGCGCCGACAGGGTGAGCCCGGACCCGCCCGGCCCGCCCGGGTTGACCAGCATGACGCCCTGGTAGTCGGCCGCCGTGTGCTTGATCCGGGACACCGCGAGCTTGAGCTTGGGCCCGTCCGGACGGTCATGGTCCCGTGGCACCGCCAGGAACCCGCATTCCGCCTTGCGCGACGCCAACGCCTGGTCCGCGCACTTGCCCCAGGCGATCGGCGGGGCGTACCCGGGCGCCGGACGGTCTTCCTCGGCCCAGGCGTTCGCGGCCACCGCGGCGCCGGCCAGGGTCACGCCGATGGCCGTGGCGGCCACCAGAATCCTTCGCATTCCATACCTCTCGTAGGGTCGCGCTCGAAATCTTCTGAGCGTCACCCCGCGAAACGGGTCGCCCGGAGTGGCGACACGGGTGAAATGCACCTCAATACGACAGTTCTGTCGGTTAGCGTCGAAACATGACCGCTGTGACGATCAAGAAGCCGCCGGTTCGTGACCGGCTGCTGGCCGCGGCCGACGAGCTGTTCTATGCCGAGGGCGTGCACACCGTCGGCATCGACCGGGTCATCGATCGCGCCGGCGTGGCCAAGGCCTCCCTGTACAGCGCCTTCCGCAGCAAGGAGGCGCTGGTCCGGGCGTACCTCGAGGCCCAGCACGAACGGCGCCGGGTGCGCCTGCTGCAGAGCCTGGCGGCGTACGACGACCCGAGGGAGCGCCTGCTCGGCGTGTTCGACGTGCTGGCCGAGATCGCCGGCACGCCGACGTTCCGGGGCTGCGCGTTCTACAACGCCTCGGCCGAATCGCCGGACGGCGGCGCGGTGCAGGAGGTGTGCGACACCACCCGGGCCTGGACCCGGGGGCTGTTCACCGAGCTCGCCAAGGACGCCGGCGCCCGCGACCCGGAACTGCTGACCGCCCAGCTCATGGTGCTCTACGACGGCGCCATGGCGGGCGCCCGGATGGACCGGCGCCCACAGGCGATGGCCGACGCCCGCGCGGTGGCGGCCACCCTCCTGCGAGCGCAGGTACAGCCCGCGGTTTCAAATCCGGCCTAATTGGTGGCCGGGGCGGCGGGGGTTGCCGGGGTCAACGGCTGGGCCTCGGCCACCTCGGCCTGACGCTCGGCCTCCCGGGCCACCTCGTCCGGGGCGTCCGGCGTACGGGGGCCGCGGACCAGCGAGGCGAGCGCCCCCAGCACGGCCAGGCCGATGGCCATCCAGAAGACGATGACCAGGCCGTCGTGGAACGGGCCGGAGATCAGCCGCGGGAAGAAGGCCAGACCGGTCAGCTCGGCCGCGTTGCCCGGTGGCAGCGCGCCGAGCACCTGCGGGCCGAGCAGCTCGGCGATCGGGTTGTAGCCCAGGAACGCCGCGAACAGCGTGCCCACCGGCGGCAGGCTCGCCACCTGGCCGGCGGTCGCCGCGGGCACGCCCTGGGCGATCAGCCCGGCGCTCAGCGTGCCCGGCAGGTGGTCGGCCAGACCGGCCACCATCAGCGAGAAGAACACCCCGATGGACAGCACCTGGCCCGCGTTCATGAAGGTCGCCCGCATGCCCGAGGCGGCGCCCCGCATGTTCGCCGGCACGCTGGACATGACCAGCGAGGTGTTCGGCGCCGAGAACAGCCCGCCGCCCACCCCGTTCACGAAGATCAAGGTCGCGAAGACGGGGTACGAGAAATCGCCCGGCACCAGCAGCAGCCCGGCGAACGACACCGCCATCACCAGCAGGCCGCCCGCGGCGAACGGGCGGGAGCCGAAGCGGTCGGAGAGCCAGCCGGACAGCGGCCCGGCGACCAGGAAGCCGATGGTCAGCGGGAGCAGGTAGATGCCGGCCCAGAGCGGAGTCGACTCGTAGTCGTACCCGTGCAGCGGCAGCCAGATGCCCTGGAGCCAGATGATCAGCATGAACTGGAGGCCGCCACGGGCGATGGAGGCCAGCAGGCTGGCCGCGTTGCCGCTGGTGAAGGCCGAGTTGCGGAACAGCGCCAGCGGGAACATCGGCTCCTTGACCCGGGCTTCGATCCAGCCGAAGACCACCAGCACGAGCACGCCGCCGGCCAGCCCGGTGATCACCCACGGGCTGGTCCAGCCCATCGTGTGGCCGCCGTACGGCTGGATGCCGTACGTGATGGCGGCCAGCACCGCGGTGAGCCCGACCGCGAACGTCAGGTTGCCCCACCAGTCGATCTTCGCCTTGCGGCGGACGCCGCTGTCGTGCAGTGAGCGGTAGGCCCAGACGGTGCCGAGGATGCCCAGCGGGATGTTCACCCAGAACACCGACCGCCAGTCCCACTCGGCCAGCACGCCGCCCGCGACCAGGCCGATGAACGAGCCGGCCAGCGCCGACACGATGTTCACACCCAGCGCCATGCCGCGTTGCCGGGCCGGGAACGCGTCGGTGATGATCGCCGCCGAGTTGGCCATCAGCATCGCCCCGCCGATCGCCTGCACCACCCGCCAGCCGATCAGCCAGAGCGCGCCGGAGCCGCCGCCGAACGGGTCGAGGGACAGCACGATCGAGGTCAGCGTGAAGATCGCGAAGCCGGCGTTGTAGATCCGGACCCGGCCGTACATGTCGCCCAGCCGGCCGAGGGTGACCACCAGCACCGCCGTGACCAGCATGTAGCCCATCAGCATCCAGAGCAGGTAGCTGACGTTGCCCGGCTCCAGCGGGTTGAGATCGATGCCCTTGAAGATCGCCGGCAGCGAGATCAGGACGATCGAGGCGTTGATGGTGGCGAGCAGCGTGCCGAGGGTGGTGTTCGACAACGCGACCCACTTGTAGCGGGGGTGGTCAACGGAGAGCACCCCTGATGTATATCACTGGTATATACAGGTAAACCGGTGGCGGCCGTGTGACGATCACCATCCACCCGGACGCGCCACGACCGGCTCCGGCCGGCCGGGCCCGCCGTTTGTCACCATGCGGTGATGGAGACGTGGTTGCATCCCCAGCTGGGTACGACCACCCGGGACGACGCTCGCGCTCCCAAGGCCTACATGGCGGCCCTGCAACACGTGGCCCGCACCCTGGACGCCGACCCCGCGTGGCGCTCCTGGTGGCGTGACGCCGGCCTGACCACCTGCGAGCTGGGCATCGTCGCCGAGGACAAGCTCGACCACCTCCGCCCCAGCGCCGACATCCGCCAGCACGGCACCCACGTCCGCGCCAACTTCACCAGCACGCCCGCCCCCGCCTCCACCGACCGGAAGGCCGACCTGGTCACCCTGGCCGCGACCGAGCTGACCGGGATGTTCGAGGTGATCCGCGAGGCCATCGGCCTGCCCGGCCTCCCGCCCCTGCCCGTGCTGCCCGACCTCCCGGCCGGAACCCCGGCGGTCGAGGTGACCACCAAGTCGCTGCCGAGCGCCCCCCGCGAACTGGAGCACCAGCAGGGCTATCTGACCCTGGCCCAGATCCACGAGTTCTTCGGCTGAGCGCGGATCACCCGGCGAAGCTCGCCGGCCCGAACCGTCCCCACGCCACGACGGTCGGCGACGATGGCGGCGCGCCGGCCCCGCCGGTCAGGTCGCGTAGATCACCCGGAAGCCCAGGTGGTCGGCCAGCGCCTGCCAGCGGGCCGAGCGCATCAGCCGTTCCAGGCTGTCGACCCGGCCGCCGTTGACCAGAGTGTCGAGGACCAGCGTCTCGAGGGCCGCGCTCTCGATCCAGTCGATCTGTTTGGTGTAGCCGCAGAGCATGGTGGCGCCCGTCTCGTGCAGGAAGTCCCGCAGGTCGCCGTTGGGCGCGCGGAGGATCGAGCAGGCGCCGAAGTAGAGCTTCTTGCCCTCGCACCGGCCGGACATCCAGCCGGCCACCTCGTCGAGTTCGACGGTCTGCTTGCCGCTCAGGCAGAGCTGGCTGGGGTTGCCGTGCATCGCGAAG
Source organism: Actinoplanes sp. NPDC051470 (assembly GCF_040682035.1). Lineage (NCBI taxonomy): Bacteria > Bacillati > Actinomycetota > Actinomycetes > Micromonosporales > Micromonosporaceae > Actinoplanes > Actinoplanes sp. NPDC051470. The sequence goes on along the minus strand of NZ_JBFBAA010000045.1, from coordinate 27,950 downwards.
AAGCCGACCTTGAAGGTCGAGTACCGCCGGGTCAGCCAGGTATCCAGGTAGTGGTGAAGCTCGTCGGGGGTCGCCGTGTCGCGATGGATGAACCGGATCCGGCCGAGCCGCTCGAGCAGCTCGAGCAGCGGCAGCACCGAGCCCTGCCTGGTCAGATCGTCGTCCCACTGCCCCTCAACGCAGAACACCCCACCGGCGCGCGCCATCGACCCCTCCCCGTCATGTCGAGCATCGGCGAATCTAACCCGTGGGTACGACAACCGGTCAGGCGGATCGCTGGATGCGGTCGGGGCGGTGGGCGCCGGGAGATCTCTGCTGGGGTACGGCCGGAGCCACCACCACGGCCGTGCCGCCGAGCCCGATCCCGGCGTACGTGATGGGGCTTCGGGCCTTGAGCGCCACCCCGAACAGCAGCCCGGCGCCGAACACCGCCGCGAACAGGCAGGGCACGGTGATCACCAGCCAGTGCCGGGACGGGACGCCGAGGAGCGCGGGCAGGTTGACCGCGGCGAGGTAGATCAGGGCGCCGAGCAGCACCGTGGCCAGCACCGGCGCCACGAAGGCCCGCCACGGGCCCTCGTCGTTCGGCGCCCGGTTGAGGAACAGCATGGTGGCCAGGGCGGCGGCGAACAGCAGGAGCAGGACGCCCAGCCCGCCGACGGTGGTCAGCCACGGGTAGAGCTCGGTGAACGGCTCCCAGCCGAGGGCGACGGACAGGGTCAGCACCAGCAGGGCGACCACACTCTGGGTCACCGACGCCGTGAACGGCACCGAGTTGCGGGCGCCGGTGCGGCCCAGGCGGGACGGCAGGACACCCTCGCGGGCCAGGGCGAACGTGTACCGGGCGATGGTGTGGTGCAGGGAGATCATCGCGGCCACGACGCCGGTCAGGAGCATCACGCGACCGAGCGTGACGGCCCAGGGGGCGAGGCGGTCGCCGATCAGCTCGAAGAGCAGCTCGCCGCCGTCCAGGGACCGGGTGGCCACCTGGCCGGGTCCGGTGGCCACGCTGGTGGTCCAGGCCGAGAAGGCGTAGAGCAGGGACAGGCCGAGCACGGCCAGGACCGCGGCGCGGGCGACCGACCGGCGGGGACGTGCGGCTTCCTCCCCGTACGCGGCGGTGGTCTCGAATCCGGCGAAGCCGAACGCGGCGACCACCAGGAGCAGCCCCAGGGCCGGGCGGTCGACGATGCCGGTGGGCACCAGCGTGTCGGTGGTGACACGGCCGTCGGCCGGCTCGAGCAGGTTGGCCGCGCCGAAGCCGGCGATCACCGCGACCTCGGCCAGCACGATCAGGGCGAGCAGGGCGCCGACCAGTTCCACCCGCAACAGGCCGCAGAGCGTGACCACGAGCCAGCAACCCGCTGCGACCATCCACCAGGGAGCGATCACGCCGAGGGTGTTGTCCAGGATCGGCGCGGCGAGCAGGCCGACGGCGCCGTAGAGCCCGATCTGCAGGGCGTTGTAGGAGAGCAGGGCCAGCCAGGCGGCGCCGGTGCCGGCCGGTCGGCCGAGGCCGCGCGCGATGAACGAGTAGAGGGCGCCGGCGTTGGGCGAGCGGCGGACCATCGCCGCGTACCCGACCGAGAAGAGCAGAAGGACAACGGCAAGGGCCGGGAACAGCAGGGGTACGAAGGGTACGTCGTTCCCCGCGTACGCGATCGGGATGGTTGTCGTGACGACCGAGAGGGGCGCCGTGGCGGCGACGGCGACGAAGACCAACGCGGTCGCGCCGAGCCGTCCGGCGGCGAGGGGGTGCGTCGCGGGCGGGGGCATAGATCCATTACGACCCATGAACCCCGCCCGTTGCAACCCGCAGTGATGAAGTCCTAACTCAAAGTGGCATGAGTCAGGGTTCAATCATGATTTTGCGGCCGACCCCGGCCTGGAACTGAGCCAGCGCCGCCGCGTAGTCGTCCAGCGGGAACCGGTGGCTGACGAACACCTCCGGATCGAGCACGCCGGCGGCCATCAGCTGGCCGGCCCGGTCGAAGGTGTGCAGCACCGCCATCGACCCGGCGATGGTGATCTCCCGCCGGTAGATGTCGTACGGCTCGATCTCGACCTTGGTGTCGTAACCGGCCACCCCGAACTGCAGGAACGTGCCGCCCCGGCCGACCCGGCCGAGACCGTCCTTGATCGCGGCGGCCACCCCGGTGCAGTCGATGACGACGTCCCAGCCGCGGGGCGCCTCCAGCTCGTCGGCGCTGGTCACGGCCGCGGTGCAGCCGAGCCGCTCGGCCGTCTCGAGCCGCTGCGGGTTGAGGTCGACCATCGACACGGTGGCCGCGCCGGCCCGCTTGGCCAGCTCCATCATCATCAGGCCCATCGTCCCCGAGCCGTAGATGAGGAAGTTGTCGGCCATGTTCCGGGGCAGCACGTCGAAGCCCCGCAGCGCACAGGACAGCGGCTCGATGAGCGCCGCGTCCGCCGCCTTCAGACCCGCGGGCAGCGCGAACAGGTTGGCCATCGGCGCGGCCACGTACTCGGCCGCCCCGCCGCTCACGGTCACCCCGATGGCGGCCCAGTTCTCGCACTGGTTGCCCCGGGCCCGCTTGCAGTAGTAGCAGTGCCCGCAGTAGAGCGACGGGTCGACGGCCACCTGGTCGCCGACCGCGTACCCGGTGACCCCGGACCCGACCGCGACGATCTCCCCGGCGAACTCGTGCCCCGGAACGATCGGGAAGGCGGGCGCGAACTCGCCCTGCATGATGTGCAGGTCGGTGCCGCAGATCCCGGCCGCGGCCGGCTTGACCACCACGTCGGTGGGGCCGGGCGCGGGGTCGGGAACCTGCTGGATCTCGATCGTCCCCGGGGTGACGACGACGGCTGCCTTCACTTGACGGCGCCCATCGACAGACCACGGACCAGCTTGTTCTGGGCCACCCATCCGGCGATCAGCACCGGGAGAGAGAGCAGGGTGGCCGCCGCCGACAGGTCGGCCAGGAACGGACCGCGGCCGGAGATGAAGCCGAGCAGATAGATCGGCGCCGTCGAGGCCACGGTGTCGGTGAGGTTGACGGCGAGGAAGAACTCGTTCCAGGTGAAGATGAAGCAGATCAGCGCGGTGGCGGCGAGGCCGGGCGCGACGATCGGCAGGATGATCTTCCGGATCGAGGTGATCAGGCCGGCACCGTCGACCTCTCCGGCTTCCAGCACCTCCTTGGGCACTTCGAGCAGGAACGAGCGCATCATCCAGATGGCCAGTGGCAGGTTCATCGAGGTGTAGAGGATGACCATGGTCCAGATGTTGTCCTTCATGCCGATCTGCACGGTCAGCAGGTAGACCGGGAGCACGGCGGCGACCGGCGGCATCATCTTGGTGGAGATGAAGAAGAACAGCGCGTCGGTCCATTTGCGGACCGGTCGCAGCGACAGCGCGTAGGCCGCCGGGGTGGCCAGCACGACCACCAGCAGTGTCGAGAACACGCTGGCCATCAGCGAGTTCAGCAGGAACGGGGTGATGTTGCCGTTGAGCACGGTGGAGAAGTGTTCGAGGGTCGGGGTGAAGAACCAGACCGGCGGGTTGGTGGTGACGTCCTTGGACTGCTTGAGCGCGGTCAGGACCATCCAGATCACCGGGAACACGAAGATGATCCCGGCGATCCAGGCCACCACGCCCCAGATCGAGCCGGTGAGCCGGCGGCGGGCGGCCGGGCTCGTGTTCGGCAGGGTCGCGGTTGCCGTGGTCATCGGCCCTCCTCCATCTTGAACAGGCCGGAGATGACCCGCAGGGCGAAGTTCGCGACGATGATCGTGAGGATGACGACGACCACGCCGGCGGCGGAGGCTTCGCCGTATTCGTACTTGCTGAAGATGGTCTGGTAGATCTCGTAGGGCAGGTTCGTCGTCGCGGTGCCGGGTCCGCCCTGGGTGATGGTGAAGATCGCGTCGAAGGTGTTGACCAGGTAGATCGAGCCGAGCAGGGCGCCGAGTTCGAGGTATTGGCGCAGGTGGGGCAGGGTCATGGTGGTGAAGATCCGCCAGGCTCCAGCCCCGTCGACGCGGGCGGCTTCCAGGATCTCGGTGGACTGTGACTGCAGGCCGGCGAGCAGGATGAGCATCATGAACGGCGTCCATTGCCACACCAGGGTGGTGATGATGGCCGCTTTCGGATAGCTGGTGGTCCAGGCGGTGTCGGTGCCGAAGAGGCCGTTGATCAGGCCGTAGTCGGGGTTGAAGATGCCGTGTTTCCAGAGCAGGGCGGCGGCGACCGGCATGATCAGGAACGGCGTGATGAGCATGGTGCGCACGATGCCGCGGCCGAGGAACTTGCGGTCCATCAGGATGGCCAGGCCGAGGCCGAGGATCATCGAGAAGATCACCGCGCCGGCGGTCAGGATGACGGTGTTGAGCAGGGCCGAGCGCAGCCGGTCGTCGGTCAGGACGGTGAGGTAGTTGTCGAAGCCGACGAAGTCCTTGACGCCGGGTCGCAGCGCGTTCCAGCTCAGGGTCGAGTAGTAGATCGTGAACAGGAACGGCACCTGCGTGATGATGATCGCGAAGATCAGAGCGGGCAGCAGCGGAGCACGGCGTGACCACCGCTCCTTCGCACCGCCCTTGGGGGGTAAGGCCGGGGGTGTCTTCTTCTTCTCTTCCGCCCGGGTGATGACGTCGGTCATGGTGAGCCTTCCGGTCGGTACGGCGGCGCCACCCTCCAGGGAAGGGCGGCGCCGCCGCGGGGCACTACTTGTACTTGCTCGCGACGTCCTCGGCGAGCTTCTGACCGTCATTCAGTGCCTGGTCGACCGTCTTGCTGCCGGCCATCGAGGCGCTGACCTCCTGTGACACCTTGGTGCCGAGGTCGGCGAACTCGGGGATGCCGACGAACTGCACACCCAGGGCCGGCCGGGGCTGCAGACCCGGATTCTGCGGGTTGGCGTTCTCGATCGACTTCAGGGTGATGTCGGCGAACGCCTTGGCCGATTCCTTGTACTCCGGGATCGCGTAGGTCGAGGTGCGCTTGCCGGACGGGACCCGCGACCAGCCGAGCTTGGAGCCGACCAGCTTCTCGTAGTCCTTGCCGGTGGCCCAGGAGATGAACTTCCAAGCGTTCTCGGACTTCTTGGTGGTCTTGGGCATGGCCCACGCCCAGGTCCACAGCCAGCCGGAGTACTCGGTCTTGTTCACCGGGGCGTACGCGTAGCCGACCTTGCCGGCCACCTTCGACGCGCCCGGGTCCTCCAGCGTGCCGGCCGCCGACGTGGCGTCGTACCACATCGCCGCCTTGCCCTGGCTGAACGTGTTGAGGCACTCGGTGAAGCCGGCCTGCGGCGCACCCTTCTCGCCGTAGTTCTTCACCAGGTTCACGTAGAAGTTGGTGGCCTCCTTGAACTCCGGGGAGTTCACCTTCGGCGTCCAGTCCTTCTCGAACCAGGTGCCGCCGTAGGTGTTGACGACCGTGGTCAGCGGGGCGAACACCTCACCCCAGCCGGGCAGGCCGCGGAGGCAGATGCCGGCGACGCCGTCCTTGTTGAGCTTCTGGGCGTACTCCGCCACCTGGGCCCACGTCGGCTTCTCCGGCATCGTGATGCCGGCCGCGGCGAACATGTCCTTGTTGTACATGAGGAAGGACGACTCGCCGTAGAACGGGGCGGCGTACATCTTGCCGTCCTCGCCGGTGAGCGACTGCACCATCGGCTTGAGCAGGTCGGCCTGGTCGTACGAGCTGTCCGCGGCGGCCTGCGTGGAGAGTTCGTGCAGCCAGCCGTTCTTCGACCAGATCGGCACCTCGTAGGCGCCGACGGTCGCGACGTCGTACTGACCGCCCTGGTTGGCCACGTCCTGGGTGACCTTGTCGCGCAGTTCGTTCTCCGGGAGGATCGTGAACTTCACGGTGATGCCGGTCTGCTTGGTGAAGTTGTCGGCGGTCAGCTTCTGGATGTCCTCCATCTGCGGGTTGCCGACCATGAGCGCGGTGATCGTGTTGTCGCCGCCCTCGGTGCCCCCGCCGCCCGTCGAGCCGGCGCCCGAGCACCCGGAGAGAACGAGCGCGACGGCCGATGCTCCGGCCAGCGCGATCGACAGTTTCCTACCTGTTTTTTGCACGGTTGATCCTCCGTCGAAATGCGCTATCAATTGCAAAAGCGGGATTACTAGACTCGGAGCACCTGAGGCCCGAGCCGGGAATAGCGTTGCGCCTCGGACGCCGGCAGGCCGGTGTCCGTGACCAGTGATTCAAATTCGGATATCTCGGCGAACCGGCAGAATGTGCGGACGCCGAACTTGGTGTGAATGCCGGCGAAAATGCGCCGGCGAGCCGCGCGGACGGCTTGCGCCTTCACGTCGGCCACCGCGGGGTCGGGCGTGGTCAGCCCCACCTCACGGGAGATGCCGTTGGCCCCGACGAACGCCAGGTCGAGCACGAAACCGGACAGCATCGTGCTCGCCCAGTGGTCGACGGTGGCCAGGGTGCGCCCCCGCACCCGGCCGCCGAGCAGCAGCACGGTGACCGGCGAGTTGGTGGCCAGCCAGGCCGCGGTGTTCAGCGACGCGGTCACCACGGTGAGCGGCCGGTCGGTGGGCAGCGCCTCGGCGATCAGCTGCGGCGTGAATCCCTCGTCGATGAAGATGGTCTCGGCGTCACCGATCAGGCCCACGGCGGCGGCCGCGATCCGCCTTTTCTCCGGCACTCCGCGGGTGGTGCGCATCGCGAGGTCGGTCTCGAATTTGGCGGTCTCGACCGGATAGGCGCCGCCATGGGTGCGGCGGAGAAGTCCGTGTTTTTCCAGCCGGCGCAGGTCGCGGCGGATCGTCTCGGCGGAAACAACAAGCTCGGCCGACAGTTTGGCGACATCGACCTCGCCCTGCCGTCGAGCGAGAGCAACGATCTGATGTTGCCGCTCGTCCGCATTCATCCAGTCCACCTCCCGCCATGCCGTGCTTCTTTTTAACACCGGCGAAACGTGTGGCCCCCATCACAGACTAGGCGACTTGCCTGTGTCCTTGACCGTTTCCCGGCAACTTCAACCCGCTCGAAACTATGACAGAGATGTATGAAAGCGGAGCAAGGTCATGACCGTTTGGGCAGGATCGGTGCCCGAACTCTGCCCGAGGTGTGGGAGTGCCCGCCCGGGGATGTGCGTTCGGGCACCGCACCGACTGAGCGAATCACTCAGTTCCGGAGCTAGCCCGCCGACCGTCAACACCGTGGCACTTGCAACCCAGCAACTGACGGAGTTCCTCTCCGTCGTGGCCGACCGCCCCCCGGGCCCGGCCGCCCAGCACGCTGCCGTCGAGTGCGCGGCACGTGCGCTCGAGGCCGACCTCGCGGTGCTCGTGATCGACGGGGAGGTGGCGGCGGCGATCGGCGTGTCCGCCGACCAGATCTCCGCGTACGAGCTCAGCCAGGTCGCGTCCGGCTCCACCGGGATCGACCTGCCCGGTGGCCCGTACGCGATCACCCACGCGGAGATCGACGGCCGCTCCCCCGGCATCCTGGTCCTGGCCCGGCGGGCCGCGGCCTTCAGCGCCGAGGACGTCTGCCTGCTCCGCGGCATGGCCCGGGTGCTGGAGCTCAGCCTGCACGCCCTGGCCGTGATCGAGGCCGAGCGGACCGACACCCTCAAGGAGCGCGAGCGGCTGTTCGAGCAGCTCTCGGCCATCCAGCGGGCGATCGCCCGGCGGGCGCCGCTGCAGCAGATCCTGGACACCGTCAGCCGCGGCGCCTCCGAGCTGATCGGCGTGGAGATCGCCACGCTCAACATGCTCGAGACGGACGACCCGACGGTCGGCAGCATGGTCTCCTGCCACGGCTTCACCCCCGAGGTCTTCGGGCAGATGCAGCGGGTGCCGCTGCCCGCCGCCGGGGTGGCCGGCCTGGCCATCATGGGCGACGAGCTGGTGGCCGTGGAGAACTACGAGCAGTCGCCGATCGCGATCCCGTCGATCGCCCGGAACGGCCTGACCGCGGTGATGGCGGTGCCCGTCCACGAGAACGGCCGCGTGGTCGGCTGCCTCTCGGTCGCCACCCGCCGGCCCGGACACCACTGGGACCAGGCGTCCCAGGAGATCCTCCGCGCCTTCGCCGAGCACGTCAGCCTGGCGGTCACCGACGCGCGCACGCTCGAGGCGATGAACCAGTCGTTCCACGACTCGCTGACCGGTCTGGCCAGCCGTGCGCTGTTCATGACCCGGTTGGAGAGCGCCTTCGACGGCGGCCCGCACGGCGTGGCCGCCCTCTTCGTCGACCTGGACCGCTTCAAGGTGGTCAACGACTCGCTCGGGCACGCCGCCGGCGACCAGTTGCTGCGGGGCGTGGCCGCGCGGATCGAGCGCTGCCTGCGCAAGGACGACACCGCGGCCCGGCTCGGCGGCGACGAGTTCGCCGTGCTGCTGCCCTCGGCCGCCACGGTCGAGGAGGTCATACCGGTGGCCCGGCGGATCCTCGAGGCGATCCGCGAGCCGTTCGTGCTCAGCGGCAAGGAGACCTTCGTCAGCTGCAGCATCGGCGTGGCCTTCGGCGAGGCCCGCGGGCACGACGGCCAGGAGTTGATGGTCCGCGCCGACCTGGCCATGTACCAGGCCAAGAAGCAGGGCAAGGACCGGTACGAGATGTTCCAACCGGCCATGCAGGCCGAGTTCCAGGCCGCCCTGCAGATGGAGGCGGACCTGCGCCGGGCCATCGTCCGGCACGAGTTCCAGCTGCGCTACCAGCCGATCGTGCACCTGCGGACGAAGAAGATCAGCGGTCTCGAGGCGCTGATCCGCTGGCAGCACCCGGAGCGCGGGACGATCCCGCCGCTGGACTTCATCCCGATGGCCGAGGAGACCGGCCTGATCGTGCCGATCGGCGAGTGGGTGCTGCGCGAGGCTTGCCGGCAGGCGGCCCAGTGGAACGAGCGCCGCGACGTCCCGCTGACCGTCAGCGTGAACCTCTCGGCCGTCCAGCTCGACCAGGGTGTGCTGCCGGGCCTGGTCAAGTCGGTGCTCGCGGAGACCGGCCTGCCGGCGACCTGCCTGGTCATCGAGCTGACCGAGAGCCTGCTGGTGGACCATCGGCCGAACACCATCCAACAGCTGGAAGAGGTCAAGGCCCTCGGGGTACGCCTGGCCATCGACGACTTCGGCACCGGCTACTCATCGCTGGCCTACCTGCGGCGCTTCCCGGTCGACATCATCAAGATCGACAAGTCGTTCGTCGACGACGTGGGTGACGAGCCGGCCGCCGCCGCGCTGACGCTGGGCATCATCCAGCTCGGCCAGGCGCTGCGGCTCTCGACCATCGCCGAGGGCATCGAGGACGCCGGGCAGCTCTCCGAGCTCACCGACGGGAACTGCGAGCTCGGGCAGGGCTACTACTTCGCCGAGCCGCTGACCGAGCAGGCGATGGACGCGCTCCTCTTCGACTCCGACCCGGCCGACTTCGCGCAGGCCGACGCCGGGGCGGCCGCCGCGCCCGCCTCCGCGCCGGCTTCCGCCTCCGCGGCCGTCGACTCCGCGGCCGTCGACGGAACGTGAAAGACCCACACATCGCGAACGCCTGGCTACGCCGGCGGGCTACTGCGTAACGATTCGCTGTCATGCATGATGCCGCGTGATCATCGGTCAAGATCATCATCTAATGTGGCGTCCTCGGGAGCGGCTCGCGCCGCCCCGGACAGACCGGGGTGGACGCCGCCACGTCCGCCCCGGTCGCCGCTACCGGCGAGCTAACCCTGCAGGTACGTGAGGACGGCGCGCACGCGGCGGTGCTGCTCCTCGTCCTGGTGCAGGTCGAGCTTGGTGAAGATGTTGCGTACGTGCTTCTCGACCGCGCCGTCGGTGACCACCATGCGCCGGGCGATCGCCGTGTTCGAGCGGCCCTCGGCCATCAGCGACAACACCTCGCGCTCGCGCGGCGTCAGGTTGCGCAGCGGGTCGTCGCGGCGCCGGCGCACCAGCAGCTGGGACACCACGTCCGGGTCGAGCACCGTCCCGCCGCCGGCCACCCGGGTCAGCCCGTCGAGGAAGTCGGTGATCTCGGAGACGCGGTCCTTGAGCAGATAGCCGACGGCGCCGGCGCGGTCGGCCAGCAGATCTTCGGCGTACGCCACCTCGACGTACTGGGAGAGGACCAGGATCGGCGTGCCCGGCACCAGGGACCGGGCCTCGACCGCGGCGCGCAGCCCCTCGTCGGTGTGCGAGGGCGGCATCCGGACGTCCACGATGGACACATCGGGGCGGTGTTCGGTGATGGCGGACACCAGCGCGGGGCCGTCGCCGACCGCGGCGAGAACGGTGTGCCCGTTCTCTTCCAGCAGCCGGACCAGGCCCTCGCGCAGCAGCACCGCGTCGTCGGCGATCACCACACGCATGGCGACATACTGTCGTCTTTCACACGGGCAGCGCTACCCGGATCGCCGTTCCCTCCCCGGCCGCGCTGAACACCTCGAACTCGCCGCCCGCGGCGTGCACCCGGTCCTCCAGCCCGGCCAGGCCGCTCCCCTTGGCGACCGAGGCGCCGCCCACACCGTCGTCGGCCACCTCGATCAGCAGCCGGCCGGCCAGCTCCCGCACGGTCACCTTGGCCTCGGTCGCCTGGCTGTGCTTGGCCACGTTGGTCAGCGACTCGGCCACCACGAAGTACGCAGCCGACTCCACCGCCGGGTCGAGGCGCTCGATGCCCGGCACGATCAGCTCGACCGGCACCGTGCAGCGCCCGGCGACCGCGGTCAGCGCGGCCGGCAGCCCGCGGTCGACCAGGATCGGCGGAGCGATGCCGCGGGAGAGCGCCCGCAACTCGTCCAGCGTCTCGCGGGTCTGGGTGAGCGCCTCGGTGACCGTGGCCCGGGCCGCGTCCGGGTCCTTGGTGAACTGCTGCTCGGCCCGGCCCAGGTCCATGGCCAGCCGGATCAGCCGCTGCTGCGGGCCGTCGTGGATGTCGCGTTCCAGCTTGCGCAGGGCGACCGCCTCGGCCGAGACCGCGGCGTTCTTCTGGGAGCGGGCGGTGTCCCGGGCGAGTTCCGCCTGGGCGACCTGCTCGCGCAGGTCGCTGACCCGGCTGAGCAGCAGCCGCGCGAAGGCGGTCTCCATGATCGCCATGCCGCGCACGACCGGGTACAGGGTGAGCGCGAAGAACAGGCCACAGGCCATGTAGAAGGTGTACCGGACGCCGACACCGTCGCCGAGGCCGAGCAGCCAGGGCAGGTCGTGGGCCTCCGGGCCGCGCGGGATCGACCAGTCCCAGAGCATGATGGTCAGGCCCCCGACCGCGCCGACCCACCAGGCCAGCACGAAGCAGAACGCGATCGTGGACGGGATGAAGCGGAACATCGCGTGCAGCAGGTCGAGCCAGTTCTGCCCGTCGCCGAGCGGGGTGACGACCCGTCGCCACAAGCTCCGTCCGACCGCGCGCTTGTAGTGCACGTGGGGCAGCCGGCCGCCGAGCACCGGGCCGACCCGGGCGCGTTCCATCACCGCCAGACCGCGCGCCAGCAGGAAGATGCCGGTCAGGATCGGCAAGCCGACCCAGAGGACGGTCAGGCCGACGCCCAGCCAGAACAGGGTCATGCTGAGCACGACCGCGATCAGGCCGAGCGGGAAGCCGAGGAGTACGTACTGGGTGTCCATGCCGAGCTGGCGAAGTGCGCGGGTTGCGGTCATAGGTCTGACGCTAGGCATCCAGGCCTCCCCGTCCGATCCCGCTGTCCGCCGGATCGAGGGTAGGGATAACCCGACCAGAAGCTCAACCCGGCGCTAGCCTGAGCGTGGGGACGAACCTGGAGTAATCGGATGGAAGACTGGACCGCCCTGCAAGCGCAGGTGCTCAAGGCGATCGACGGCCTGGTCGGCTCCGGCCGGGAGGTCGGCGTGCAGGTCGCGGCCTATCTGGACGGCCGGCTGATCGTGAACGCGGTGTCCGGCCTGGCCGACGCGGCCAACGGCCACCAGGTCACCCCGGACACGCCGTTCTTCAGCTTCTCCACCGGCCAGGGGCTGACCAGCACCTGCGTCCACGTGCTGGCCGAGCAGGGGCGCATCGACTACGACCTGCGGATCGTGGACGTCTGGCCGGAGTACGCCCGGCACGGCAAGGAGCACACCACGCTGCGGCACCTGCTGACCCACTCGGCCGGGGTGCCACACCTGCCGTCGTACACGACGCCCGAAGATTTTCTCGACTGGGATCGGATGTGCCGGACGATCGCGATGTCCGCCCCGCTCTGGGAGCCTGGAACGCAGCAGGGCTACCACGCCTGGACGTACGGCTGGCTGATCGGCGAGACGGTGCGGCGGGCCACCGGCCGGCTGCTCTCCTGGGTGCTCGCCGAGGACGTCGCCCGGCCGCTGCACGCCGACCGCGAGCTGTTCTTCGGCGTACCCGAAAAGATCCCGCTGGGTCACCTCGCGCGACTGACCGACCGTAACTGGTCCGCCTCGCTCGAGACGCTCAGTGAGCACCTGCCCAACTTCGAGAAGATCGCACCCGCCGGGGTACGCCCGGAGGCGTCACTGGGCAACCGCCGGGACATCCTCCGCACCGACATCCCCTCGGTGGGCACGGTCAGCGCCAAGGGCATCGCCCGGATGTACGCCGCGCTGATGGGCGAGGTGGACGGCGTCCGGCTGGTCTCACCCGACCGGCTGCGGCAGATCACCGGGGTGGCGACGCACGGACCGGACTGGTCGTTCGGCGGCGAGAGCCCGAAGTCCCTGGGCTACGCCGTCGAGGTGGGCGGGCAGCGCTGCGGCTGGGCCGGCATGGGCGGCGGCCTGGCCGGCATGTATCCCGAGCTGAACCTGTCGATCGCCTGCCTCAAGAACCACCTCGGCACCAACGACGGCGGCCCGATGGAGGGCGTGGCCGAACTGATCCGTTCCACGGTGGCCAACGCGCCCGTCCCGACCAGCTAGTGCCGTCCGGGCCAGGCGCCGCTGAGCACGTAGGTGGCAGGCCCAACGCCTGGCAAAGATCCTCCTGATGGATCCGCTTCACAGCACCGTCGACGGCGGGTGCCCGGTCGTACCGTTCAACCACCACGGCCCGCTCGTCGCCGAAAGCCACTACCCGGGAACGCGCGGCCCGCAGCCCGGCGAAGTGAAGGGCGGTGAGACTGAGATGCTCGTTGAGGTCGTGGTCGTCGAAGCCGGTGATGGCCGGTTTGAGGATGTGCGTCGTGGGCGTGGCGCCGGCCGGGTCGCCCCATCGTCCCGTGCCCGGCTCGAGGTGGAGCGCGGTCTTGGCCTGGGCGCTTGCGCTGGGCGAGGATCGCGGCGGGCCGGCCGCCGAGCAGAACGGTCAGGTCGGTGGTCATCGTGGGCCTTCGAAGGACTCGAGGTAGGCGTCCAGGTCGATGTCGGGCTGCGGGGCGGGCCGGATGTCCGCATACAGCCCGAGGGCTTCGACGACGCGGAGCACCAGGCCGATCTCGGCGCTCGGCTTGCCCGCCTCCAGGCCCGACAACCATCGACGGCTGACATCCGCCCGCTCGGCCAGCTGCTGCTGGGTGAAACCGGCGGAACGGCGACGCTCACGCAGGTGTCGCCCCAGATCGCCCACATTGCCGACGCGCATGGCCACCCTCCTGTCGTGTGCACGTACGTGCACACCCTACCCGATGAGCACGTACGTGCACATCAATCGGCTTGTGCACGTACGTGCGCATGGGCCGGTGGGCCCGCCGGGTCGCAGAAGGAGCGCGGCGCGTGGTGGGTGGGCATCCGGCGCGGGATGGTCAGGAACGCGAGCGCCCCGCCCGCCACCAGCAGGCCCGCGCAGATCAGCATGGCGTTGCGGTAGACCGGGTGCAGCGTCGACGCCTCGGTCAGGCTGCCGCCGCCCAGGCCCGCGGCCAGCGGCAGCACCGCCACCGCGAGCAGGCCGGCCGCGCGGGCCACGGCGTTGTTCACACCCGAGGCGATGCCGGCGTAGCGGTCCTCCAGGGCGCCCAGGGCGGTCGCCGTGAGCGGGGCGACCAGCAGCGACAGGCCCACCCCGAAGATGATCACCGCGGGCAGGACATTCCCCAGGTACGACGAACCGGCGCCGATCCTCGACAACAGCACCAGGCCGGCCGCGCTGATCAGCGGGCCGGCGGTCATCGGGATGCGCGGGCCGATCCGCTGCGCCAGCGCGCCCGCCCGGGACGACAGCGCGAGCATCAGCACCGTCACCGGGAGCAGCGCGATGCCGCCGGTCAGCGGGCTGAACCCGGCCACCACCTGCAGGTTGAGCACGACCAGGAAGAAGACGCCGCCGTTCGCCGCGTACACCAGGAAGGTGACCAGGTTGGCGCCGCTGAACGCCCGGGACGAGAAAACACCCAGCGGCAGCATCGGATCTTCCGACCGCCGCTCGACCAGCACGAACGCCACCAGCCCGGCCACCCCGGCGGCCAGCGACCCGAGCACCGCGACGCTGCCCGGCCCCTGCTCCGGCCACGCGGTGAAGCCGTAGGTCAGCCCACCCAGCCCGGCCGCCCCGGTCAGCACGCCGGCCACGTCGAGCCGGCGGGCGGCGGCCGGGTTGCGCGACTCCGGCACGTGGCGGGCCGCGACGATCAACACCAGGGCGGCGACGGGTACGTTGATCAGGAAGATCAGCCGCCAGTCGGCCACCTCGACCAGCCAGCCGCCGAGGAACGGCCCCAAGGCGCCGCCGACGCCGCCGAGCCCCGACCACGCGCCGATCGCCCGGGCCCGGTCGCCCGGCTCGAACGACGCCTCCAGGATGGCCAGCGCGCCCGGGGTGAGCAGGGCTCCCCCGATGCCCTGCAACACCCGCGCGGCGATCAGCAGCTCGACGTTCGGCGCCACGCCACACAGCAGCGAGGCGGCCGCGAACCAGCCGACACCGACCAGGAAGACGCGCTTCCGGCCGTACCGATCACCGAGCGACCCACCCAGCAGGATGAGAGACGCCAAGCTCAGCGCGTACCCATTGATCGTCCACTGCAGATCCGCGGCGTCCGCGCCCAGATCTCGGCCGATCGCCGGAAGCGCGATGTTGACCACCGTCGCGTCGATGAACGCGAGACTCGACCCGAGCACCGTGGCGAACAGCACCCAGCGGCCGGCGGCGGTGCCGTACCGGACAAGACCTTGATCCATGCGTCAGTGTTACCGGAAATCCGCGGCGTGGTCGCTGCACCAGTCGCGAAACGCACGGGCCGGGCGCCCGATAATGTGGGCAACGTCCTCGGTGACCGGTTCGCCGGTTCCAACCAGGGACGCCCAGTACGTCAGGGACGCGTCCACGAACCCCTCGTTCCCCCACTCGGCGAGCAACTGCTGCCGCGCGTCCTCCCGCGGCAACTCGACCCACCGCACATCCCGCCCGATCGCCTCCCCGATGAGCCGCACCTGCTCGACCTGCGTCAGGTTCGCGGGCCCGGTCAGATGCGGCCGCCGCCCGTCGAGCGCCCCGCTCAGCAACGCCGTGACCGCGACGTCGGCGATGTCCCGCTCATGGATCAACGCCCGCCGCGCCTCCCCGTACGGCCACCGCACCACCCCGTCATCCCGGATCATCCCCGCCCACCCCAGCGTGTTCGTGGCGAACCCGCCGGGCCGCAGAAACACCCACTCGACCCCGGAGTGCTCGACCGCCTTCTCGACCTCACCCCAGAACCCGTGCTCGGCCCCCGCCGCCGACAGATAGACCACCTTCCGCACCCTGGCGGTGATCGTGGCGACGGCTTCCGCGATCCCGGGCACGGCCGGTCCCGGCCAGACGAGAAACACGGAGTCAACCCCGTCGAGCGCTTGGTCGAGGCGGCCCGGGTCACTCAGATCAGCCGGCACATCCCCACCGCCGCGACTGGAGGTCCGCACCTCGGCCCCGCGCTCAGCCAGCCCCACGGCAACATGCCGGCCCACGTTCCCGGTAGCACCCGTAACGAGAATCATGCCGAGACCCTCACACCTCAAGCTCACTTCAAGTCAACCGCGCCGCCCCCGCCCGCCCCGCCTCCGCCCGCCCCGCCTCCGCCCGCCCCGTCACCGCCCAGCCCCGTCACCGCCCACGCCCCGCCGGCCCTCGCCGCAGCCCAGCTCCACCGCCGCGTCCCGGTCCTCGCCAGGCCCCGCGCGGCCGCCGCGCCCCTCGTTGCCCGCCCGTCGCCGCCCAGCCCGCCCCGCGCCGCCGCCGCCAACGCCCACCTCGGTGGTGGGTGGGTTGCGCGCATCGACGAGCCGCCGCCTCCCCCACCCCGGCACTGGGTGGGCAGGAAAGCTAGCACCTCCGACCGCCGCCCTCGCGGCGTTGTCCACAGGCTGTGGACAACGCGGAAGCGCCGCGTCGGGGATCATCGGCTGATGTCTTCCATGAGTGGCCGCGTCGTGCTCGTCACCGGCGCCAGTCGGCGAATCGCCATCGGTGCCGCCATCGCCCGCCGGGCCGTCGCCGACGGCGCCTCGGTCTTCCTGCATTCGTGGACGCCCTATGACGCCGAGCAACCCTGGGGCGGCGACACCCCGAACGCCTTGGTCGACGAGCTCCGGGCGGCCGGCGGCGACGTCGCCCATCTCGAAGCCGACCTGGCCGACGCCGGCGCGCCGGCAACCCTGATCACGGCCGCCCGCGAGGCCTTCGGCCATGTCGACGCCGTCGTCGCCAACCATGCCCGCGGCTTCGGCCAGTCGCTCGAGGAGCTGACCGCCGCCGAGCTCGACGTCACCTACGCGGTCAACACGCGCGCGACCCTGCTGCTGACGCAGGCCTTCGCCGCGCAGCATGATGATGCGCGGCCGGGCGGGCGGGTGCTGTTCTTCACGTCGGGGCAGTATCACGGCGCCCAGCCGGGCGAGCTGCCCTACATCGCGTCCAAGGCGGCCCTGCATGAGGTGACCCGCAGCCTCGCGGTGCATCTGATTCCCCGGGGCATCACGGTCAACTGTGTCAACCCGGGTCCCAACGAGACCGGCTGGGCCGACGCCGCGACCCGTGCCGAGGTCACCGCGCTCACGCCGGGCGGGCGGTGGAGCACGCCGTCGGACACGGCGAAGCTGGTGGCCTGGTTGCTGAGCGACGAGGCGGCCTGGGTCACCGGCCAGACCATCGCCTCCGATGGTGGGTGGTCAGCCCGCTGAGCGTGTTTCATAACCGTCGGCCGCGGAACACCGACATACAACACCTGCCGTCAGGCGCGCTCTGGGCCACGCCGATGCCCTGGCCGGGTCATGAAGCACGGCTCAGGCGCATGGACGGTCGCGCGGGCGCCTGGTGGATGGAGTGCCGCGCCGCCAGCATCGCGGCCGTGGCCGCGGACGCCGAGCGGCCGGGTGCCGTGGTGCGCCGCAGCAGCAGGTTGTCCAGGCGGGTGGCCAGTTCGGAGCGGTGGAACGGCTTGGTCAGGTAGTCGTCGGCGCCGGCTTCCATGGCCGCGAGGATGCGGTGGTCGTTGACGTCGGCCGTGACGAGCATGATGGGCAGGGCGGCGGTGGCCGGCGAGACGCGCAGGCGGCGGCAGAAGTCGATGCCGGACTCGCCGGGCATGCGGACGTCGAGCAGCAGCGCGTCGATGCCGCCGCGGGCGATCAGGTCGGAGGCGTGGCCGGTGTCGGCGGCGGCGACCACCTCGTGGCCGAACCGCCGCAGCGACAGCGCCATCAGCTCGCGGTGGTCCGCGTCGTCGTCGGCGACGAGCACTGTAACCATGGCGGATCCCCGATCAGAGAAAGCTAGAGCCGTACAGCAGGACTGTTCGGCACGTCCGCGAAATCCGCTGAGGGCTTGTGGTCAATGAGGTTGGCCGGGTCGGTGGGGCTGGTGCGGCCGGCCCGCCGTCTCATCAGTACGCGGACGACCTCGACGGCACCGGTGATCAGCAGGGACAGGCCGACGCCGGCGAGGATGCCGACCACCGGGTTGTGGGCGAACGCCGTGCCGCCGAGCAGCCCGATCACGCCGCTGTAGGCCGCCCACAGCACGCCGCCGAGGACGGTGGCGCGGGTGAAGCGGCGCAGCGGGTAGCCGGCCGTGCCGCTGGCCAGGGTGACCGCGGTGCGCCCGCCGGGGATGAACCGGGACGCCACGATCATCGAGCCGCCGCGCTTGTCGAGCTGCCGGGAGATGTGGGCCACAGCCGCGGCGAGGCGGCGGGAGCGGCCGATCAGGCGCGGGCCCAGAACACTGCGGCCGATCGCGTACGAGATGTGGTCACCGACGATGGCCCCCACCGCGGCCACGGCCATGATCAGCCAGATGTTGGGTGTGCCGGTGGAGGCGGCGAAGACCCCGGCGCCGATCACCGCGCCCTCGGCGGGGATGGCCGGGAAGAGCACGTCGCCCGCCGCCATGCCCGCGGTGATCGGGTAGATCCACGGGGACGTCATCCACGGCTCGATCATCGCGAGCAGATCCACCATCACGCCACCTCGGCGATCGTCGGGGGTGCGTTCGGCACCATCGTGGTTGCGGGGGGCGACAGGGCGGTTACCGGCCGATCGCCATGAGGCGAAGCGGAGACGGACGTAAGCGGTCGAAGTTCGCGTGCGGTCAGCGCCAGCAGCACCAGGATCAGGGCGAAGAGCACGCGTTCGGTGAGGCCGGCGTACGGGACGACGTCCTCGCCGAGCAGCACCGCCGGCCCGTGCAGCAGGCCGAAGAGCCCGGCGGCCCCGGCGGTGGTCCAGGCCGCGATCCGCAGCCGGCGGGTGCGGGCCACGAGCAGACCCACGACCGGGGGTACGACCGCAAGCATCGCCGCCCCGTACCGGTGGATCACCGCCGCCGTGTCCACCGGCATCCCGGGCGGGTTGGTCGGGAACACCACGATCGCCGCCAGCGCGGCCGACCACACACCGAGCAGGGTCGGCACGAGCCGGCGCCAGGGCCCGTGCCGGGCGGCCTCGACGGCGAGCGAACCCGCCACCGCGACCAGCCCGGCGCAGGCGATGCCGAGCAGCACCGCACCGGGCACCGACACCACCGCGTCGCTGAGCATCGTGTTGACCGGGTCGAGGTTGGCCACCAGGTGCAGGCTCACCCCGGCCACGACGCACACCGCCAGGCCGAGCATCACCAGCGGCGTCATGCCGCTTCCAGGACGGCCGGCTGGGTCCGCAGCGCGTACAGGCGCTCGAACTCCTTCACGGTGGTGGCCACGTCGTGTCGCTCGGCGATCGCTCTGCTACGTACCCCCATCTCGGCCTTCTTGTGGTGGTCGGACAGCACGGTTGTCAGGTGCTCGGCGAGTCGGTCATGGTCGCCCGGGGGGAACAGGAAGCCGTTGTGGCCGTGGTGCACGAGGTGCGGCAGCGCGGACGCGTCGGCGCCGAGGACGGGCAGACCGGCCGCCATCGCCTCGAGGACCACGAGACTCTGCAGCTCGGCCGTGCCCGCGTTGACGAAGACGTCGGCGGCGGAGTAGGCGGCGGGCAGGTCGGCGTCGGCCACGAAGCCGGTGAAGATCAGCCCGTCGGCCACGCCCAGCCGCTGGGCCAGCGCCTCCAGCCGGTGCTGCTGGTCACCCTGGCCGATCAGCACGAGCTGGGCGTCGGCGACCCTGCGGCGGACCATGGGGAGCGCCCGGACCAGCACGTCCAGGTTCTTCTCCTTGTCCAGGCGCCCGACGTAGGCGATGGTCGGCCGCTGCGGCACCCGGTACTTGAGCCGGAACGCGGCGGCCGGCGTGCCCACCCGGAACCGGGACAGGTCCATGCCGCAGGAGATCGGCAGCACCGGCCCGGGCACACCCTTGCGCTCGGCCAGCGCGGCCGCGTACGGCGTGGGCGCGGTCACCACGTCGGCCTTGGTGAACACCTTGGCGCAGTCCCGCCACGCCCACGCCTCCACCTTCTCCAGCAGTGCGCCGCGCACCGGCAGGTAGTGCGACAGGTTCTCGGGCATGAAGTGGTTGGTGGCGATCACCGGGATGCCGAGTTCGTTGGCGGCGGTGATGACGGCCCGGCTGAGCAGCATGTGGCTCTGCGCGTGCACCACGTCGGGCCGGACGAACTCCAGGATCTTCCGGGCCGAGGTGACCAGCCCGACCGGGGCGCAGAACCGGAATCCCTTGCGCCGCAGGACCGGCAGCGACCGGACCCGGTGCTCGACCACGCCGTCGACGAAGACGGTGCGGCTCTCGGCCGACGTCGCCGGGCAGACGACGTGCACCTGGTGGGCCGGGACGAGCGCGTGGGCGAGACGCTGGGCGAAGTAGGAGGCGCCGTTGACGTCGGGTGCGTACGTGTCGGCAGCGATGAGAATGCGCATGTCAGAAAACCCCTCAGAGAGCCGGTGTTACTCGAAATCGACGCCCGGCCCACCGCCGGACGAGAAGGTGGATCGAGGTCACGACGACGGCCAGCCCCACCGTGCAGGCGATCGCCGTGGCCGGGGAGTTGAGCAGGTCGGCGGCCTGCCGTCCGAAGATCACGCCGAGGCCGATCAGCACCCCGGCCCGGATCGCGCTGGCCAGGCCCACCCAGCCGACGAACCGGCGGTACGGGATCCGGGCCAGCCCGGCGGCCAGGTACGCGGGTATCGCCGCCAGGTCGATCGCCTTGGCCCCGGCGACCACCCTGGGCAGGTTGTCCACGACGGCGCCGGTGAGCCGTACCCGGCGCTTCTCGGTCAGCCCGAGCCGGCGCAGCAGGCGGGCGATCCGTGGCCGGGTGCCGAACCGGCCGAGCAGGTAGAGCGCGCTGTCCGCGGCCACGTCGGCGACCACGACGATCAGCAGGATCGGCCAGAACGCGGCCAGACCGGCGCCGACCAGCGACCCGGCGAGCACCGTCGCGGCCGGCCCCTCGGCCAGCACAAGCGGTCCCAGCAGGGTGTACGGGTGGTCGACCACCGCGTTCCAGAGCACCTGTGCCACATCCATGGCGGTGACTATGGGTTCGAGGCCGTACCCCTCGCGTCCCTCCGGGGTTTCATCCGCACCCATACCGCGGAGTGACGTGACGCCTCTTCACCCCTAGGTACGGTCAGGTAGTGGTTGACATGCGGATGCGACGGCCGTCGCCCACCCTGCTCTGGTGGTTCGTCACCGGCACGCTGGGCGTGGCGGTGCTGGTCGTGTCCGTGCCGATCGCGGCGTCGGCGTACGACGTGCCGTTGCTCATCTCGTTCGTGGCCGCGACCGCGCAGGGTGTGGCCATCCCGCTGACGCTCAGCCGGCCGGTCGAGGCCACCGTGATCCAGTTCGCCGGGGTGGCGACGTTCGCCCTGGCCATGCCGGTCAACCCGGGCCTGACCTGGCCGCTGACGATTCCGGGGATGATCGCGTTGATCCTGCATGTGGGCCTGGTCGGCGCCCGGCACAGCTGGCGGGCCGGGATGGTCGCCTGGTGGGCCAGCTCGCTGATGCTGATCCTGATCGGGGTGCTCGACTCGCGGGGGATGGCCGCCCGCAACGCCGACGTCACGATGATCATCTACAGCACCGACTCGGCGCTGCTGCTGATCGCGGCGATGGTGGTGCGGCACTGGTCCGGGATCCGCCGGCAGCTGGCCGAGGCCCGCCGGGACGTGGCGGTCGAGCAGAGTCAGCGGGCGGTCGCCGAGGAACGCACCCGGATCGCCCGCGAACTGCACGACGTGGTCGCGCACAGCATGTCGGTCATCCACATGCAGGCGACGTCGGCGTCGTACCGGCTGAAGAACGCCGACCCGGAGTCGAAGGCCGAGTTCACCCGGATCGCGGCGAACGCGCGGTCGGCGATGCGGGAGATGCGCCAGCTGTTGTCGGTGCTGCGGGACGAGAGCAGCGGCGCGACGCTGGCGCCGGTGCCGGGGCTGGACCGGATCGAGGATCTGGCCGCGTCGACGCGGCTGGCCGGCGTACCCGTCGATCTGACGATGTCTGTGATCCCGGATATCCCCGACACAGTGGCCGCCGCGGCCTACCGGATTGTCCAGGAGTCGCTGAGCAACGTGATCCGGCACGCGCCGGGGGCAGCCGCCGACGTGTCGGTGACGTTCGATGGTGGCGCTCTGTCGCTGGTCATCCGAAATGACCCGACCGAGACGAAGAACGACCCGGCGCCGGGCGGGCACGGCATCCACGGCATGCGGGAACGGGTTCGCATGCTTGGTGGATCATTGGAGACCGGCCCACTGCCCGAGGGTGGTTACCGGGTGGCGGCGAGACTGCCGGTGGGAGGGGTGGCGTGATCCGGATCCTGATCGTGGACGACCAGTCGATGATCCGCGTCGGCATCCGGGCGATCCTCGAGTCGCAGGACGACATGACCGTGGTCGGCGAGGCCGAGAACGGGCGCGCCGGCATCGACAAGACCCGTGGCCTGCGGCCCGACCTGGTGCTGATGGACGTACGCATGCCGGTCCTGGACGGGCTGGCCGCGACGAGCGCGCTGCTCGGGCCGGAACGCGCCGAGGGCCACCACCCGCGGGTGCTGATGCTGACCACGTTCGACCTGGACGACTACATCTACGAGGCGCTGCGGGCGGGCGCCTCGGGCTTCCTGCTCAAGGACAGTGAGCCGGACGAGCTGCTCCAGGCCGTACGTGTGGTCGCGGGCGGCGAGGCCCTGCTCTCGCCCAGCGTGACCCGCCGCCTGATCGAGAACTTCGTCGCCGCCCGCCCCCGCGCCACCACCGGATCGACCCAGCTCAACGGCCTGACCGACCGCGAGCGCGAGGTGCTGCGGCTGATCGCCCTGGGCCGCTCGAACGCCGAGATCGCGGCCGAGTTGTTCATCGCCGAGCAGACCACCAAGACGCACGTCAGCCGCATCCTGGGCAAGCTCGGCCTGCGCGACCGGGTGCAGGCGGTGGTCTTCGGCTACGAGTCCGGTCTGGTGGTTCCGGGCAGCCGTTAGGGCAGGTGCGCGCTCATCGCCGCCGCCCCTTCTCGGCCGTCTTGTAGGTGACCAGCGGCAGGGTGCTCAGGATCGGCGTGGCCAGGCCGAAGGCGACCAGATCGTCGATCACCCGCTCGATCTTCTTGTACGCCGTCGGCGCCTCCTCGAAGAGCAGTTGCCGATCGCCGCACACCACCAGCGACCCGACCGGCGTCCGGCGCAGCTCCTCGACGGTGTGCTTGGCCTTGCCCCGGGTCAGCGCGTCGGAGCGGGACATCTTGCGGCCCGCGCCGTGGGCCACCGACCAGTTCGCCTCCGGACCGGCGTGCGCCGCGACCAGGAACGAGGGTGTGCCCCGGGTGCCGGCGATCAGCACGTCCCGGCCGTCGCCCCGGGCCGCGCCCTTGCGGTGCAGGTAGTGGCCGTCGTCTTCGTTGTTCTGGAGGACCTCGACCAGGTTGTGGCACTCGTCGACGACCGCCTCGCCGATGTCGGCGCCGATCGCCTCGCCGACCCGGGCCGCCAGCAGGCGGCGGTTCAGCGAACCCCAGCGCACCGCGTCGTCGTGCGCGGCCAGGTAGGCGGCCGGATCTTCGGCCGGGCCGGCGCCGTGCGTCTCGGTGTGCGCGCGCAGGATGCGCTCGCCGAGCCCGCGCGAACCGCTGTGGACGATCAGGACCAGGTCGCCCCAGGCCAGGCCGGCCCGCTCGGCGTGGACGGCGTCGAGCACGGCGTCGACCCGGGCCAGCTCGACGAAGTGGTTGCCCCGGCCGACCGTACCCAGGCTGTCGGTGTGTCCGGCCGGAATCTCCTCGTCCACCTCGGCCGGGTCGACGGCCCGGTCCAGGTCGGGGAACCGGGCGGCCAGCTTCTCGGGGACGGCCCGCTTGAGGCCGACCGGGAAGACCGCGATGCCGCAGCCGATGTCGGAACCGACCAGGAAGGGATAAAGCACCCGCGAGCGCATGGCCGCGCCGATCGGGGCGCCCTTGCCGGGGTGCAGGTCGGGCATCCCGGCGACGTGCAGCATGCCGTCGAGGGCGGCCACCTGGTGACACTGAGCGACCGCGTCGGACTCGATCCAGCTGGACGAGGACGCGAGGAGGTGAACTGACAAAACGACGTTCTCCCTGGAAGCGGGCGGGACGGGCGGTGTGTGGCGTGGGTGCTCCGTCAGAACGTCATGCCGAAAACGATGCCCTACGTGATCACCACCGGCAATCGATTTTCCGCTCATCCACAGGGGCCTCCCCGGTGAGCGTTCTCGCATAGGCTCGGATCCTCAGTGGACCATCACCCAGCGGGGGTTCGACTCGCATGCTCAGAAGACTCTTATCCGCCGGCCTGCTCGCCGCCGGCCTGATCCTCGTCGCGCCGACCACGCCGGCCGCCGCGGCCAACGTGATCGTCGCGCCGTCACCCGAGACCGGCACCGTCCGGGGCGTCTTCACCGACCAGGCCGGCGCCCCCATCGCCGGCGCGTCGGTGACCTCACGAAGCCCGGAGTTCGACGGCCGCACCAGCTCGGCGACCACCGACGCGCGCGGCCGCTATCAGCTCAACAGCGTTCCGGCCGGGCCGATCACGGTGTCCTTCACCCACGAGCGCGTGACCCAGTACGCCCCCGGCAAGCCGCAGGCCCAGGCTGGGCTTTTCACCGTGGTGCCCGGCCTGACCACGGTCATCGACGAGCGCAAGGTCCCGACCGGCACCGTCCAGGGCCGGCTCACCACCGCCGCCGGCGCCCCGGTCACCAACGGCTCGACCTCGATCACCACGCCGTTCGGTCAGCTGTACCTGGCCGCCCGCACCGACGACGACGGGCGCTACGCGGTCGCCGGCGTGCCCGCGGGCCCGCTGACGATCTCGTTCAACGCCAACTCCCTCACCCAATGGGGACACGACGCCGGCAGCGCGCCGGCCGCCACCACCTTCACGCTGACCGCCGGCGAGCGGCTGACGATCGACGAGAGTCTGCTGCCGACCGGCACGCTGACCGGGAAGATCAACCGCACCACCCGGCCGGTGACGGTGTACGCCTACCAGGTCGACGGCACGAACTTCGTCGGCGGGCAGACCGCCGCCGACGGCACCTTCAGCCTGACCGTGCCGGTCGGCCGCTGGCAGGTGAGGATCGCCTCCTACCAGTGGGTGCCCGGCCAGATCGACCGCGCCGACGCCCAGATCTTCGAGGTCAGGGCCGGGCGGCCGACCCGGCTGCACGACCGGATGCGGCCGACCGGCCAGCTGAGGGTGGCGCTGCGTACCCCGGGCCTGCGCCTGTCCCGGTGGACGTTCGGCGTCTGGCACGACGGTGAGCTGATCGCTTCCACCCGCGGCACGACGCTGGGCCGGAACTACTTCAACACCCTGCTTCCCGGCGAGTACATCTTCGGCTACACCTCGGGCGCCGGCACCACCTTCTACGCGCCGGGCACGGTCCGGATCGAGAACGCCACCCGGGTCAAGGTGCGACCCGGCAAGCGGAAGCAGATCTGGGCCTACCAGCCCGCCGGCGGCACCCTCACCGGCACGGTGACCCTGCCGACCGGCGAGCCCCTGCCCGGCATCAAGGTCCGGGCCGACGCCGCCGTCGACGGCGTGACGCTCGGCTACACCGCCACCACCGGCCCCGACGGCACCTGGCGGATGAACGGTGTGTTCCCGGAGACCTACCGGCTCACGCTCACCAACCCGACCGGCAAGCTGACCCAGGACGGCGGACTGGTCACCACCTCGTCCGGCGGCACGGCGACGGTGGACACCGCCTGGCAGCGGGGCGGCGCGGTCACCGTCACCGCGGTCGACGCCGAGACCGGCGCGCCGGTCACCGGCTTCTGCGCCACCGTGATCGCGAAGTCCGGCGAATACTGCACCCCCGGCTCGACCGTGACCGCCGCCGGCCTCGCCGCCGGCCCGACCCTGCTCACGCTGACCCCGCGAGGCGGCGACAAGGACCACCTCGTCACCCGCGACGTCGCGGTGACGGTCACCGATGGCGGGAACACCCGGGTGACGGTGCCGGTGACCCTCGGTGGCCGGCTTCACCTGGAGGTTCACGACCGGGCGACCGGAGCGCCGTTCGACAGCGCGTGCATCGTGGCGGTCGAGGTGGGAACCGGCACCGGAACGCCCGGCTCCTCCTGCACCAACCGGAACGGCAAGGCCACCACCGCGGCCCTGCCGGTCGGCGTCTACCAGTTGTTCGTCCGGGGCACCAGCTCGTCCGGGTCGCAGTGGTACACCCCCGAGGGCGGCACCGGCGACCAACGCGAGGCGACCAAGTTCCGGGTGAGGGCCGGCCACACCATCAAGGCCGGCACGGCGCTGCTCGACCGGGCCGGCACGGTCAGCGGCGTGGTCCGTGACCCGGCCGGGCAGCCGGTGGCGGGCGTCAACGTCGGGGTCCTGGCCCACGAACTCCCCGGGGCCGCCCGCACCCCGCTCGCCACCACCGACAACCAGGGGCGATACACGTTGCGCGACCTCGGGCCGTACTCGTGGCCGCTGCTCTTCACCCCGGCCTGGGACCTGCCGCGGCAGTTCTCCGGCGCCACCGGAAACCGCTTCCAGGCCGAGACGATCGCGCTGACCAGCGGCGCCACCACCCCCTACGACATGGCGCTGTCGGCCGGCACCACGGTCAGCGGCACGGTCACCGTGAAGCCGGGCGGTCCGGCGTGGAGCGGCGGCCGGCTGAAGGCCCGCAACGTGGCCAGCGGTGACCTGCTCGCGGTGGTCGACGTTCCCGGTCAGGGCGGCGACTACGAGTTCACGGTGATCGGCGGCCGGCCGGTGACCATCGACTGGCACCTGGCCAACCCGGTGACCAAGGCCGCCGGGCAGCACGAGGGCCCGGTCAGCGTTCCCGCGGAGGGCGCCAAGCGGCTCGACCTGACCATCGGCTGACCCGTCGCGGGCGGGCCTCCAATCTGGACGCCCGCCCGCCGCGGGGTAGCGTGTGAACGGACGTTTACCGACTCGGAGGGGACGCGCCATGACCCAGCAGGACTTCGCTGACCCGTTGTTCGCGGCGAACCCCTATCCGGTCTATGCCGAGTGGCAGGCCGAAGGCCCGATCCGGCGGGTCAGCATGCCCCGCGGCTTCGACGCGTGGCTGGTCACCCGCTATGAGGACGCGCGCAAGGCGCTGACCGACCCGCGGCTGTCCAAGGCGCCGCGCGGCCCGCAGTCGCATGCCGTCGACACCGCGATCAGCCGGCACATGCTGGCCACCGACCCGCCCGACCACACCCGCCTGCGCAAGCTGGTCGCGGCCACGTTCACCACCCGGCGGATCGAGGCGCTGCGGCCCCGCATCGAGGAGATCACCGACGCCCTGCTCGACGCGATGAGCTCACACGACCGGGTCGACCTGATCGACGCGTTCGCGTTCCCGCTGCCCATCCAGGTGATCTGCGAGCTGCTCGGCATCCCCGCGGAAGACCAGGACAAGTTCCGCTCCTGGTCCAACGACATCGTGTCCGGTTCGGAGGTGACCGGCCCGGAACGCATGCAATCGTCCATGGGGTCGCTGATCGGCTACATCCGGGGCCTCATCGAGTACCGCCGCGGCAACCTCGGCGACGACCTGCTCTCCGGCCTGATCGCGGTGCGCGACAGCGATGACCGGCTCACCGAGAACGAGCTCACCTCAATGGTGTTCCTGCTGCTCATCGCCGGCCACGAGACCACCGTCAACCTGATCGGCAACGGCACCTACCTGCTGCTCAGCGACCGCGACCGCTGGGAGCGGCTGCGCGCCGACCGTGGCCTGCTGCCCGGCGCGATCGAGGAGTTCCTGCGTTACGAGGGCCCGGTCGAGCTCTCCACCGGCCGCGTCGCCACCGAAGACTTCGAACTGGCCGGCCAGCAGATCCGCGCCGGCGACGTGGTGCTGGTCGCGCTGGCCGCCGCCAACCGCGACCCGGCCCGCTTCGACGCCCCCGACGAGCTCCGCTTCGACCGTCCGTCCAACGCCCACATCGGCTTCGGCCACGGCCTGCACTACTGCCTGGGCGCGCCCCTGGCCCGCCTCGAGGCGGTGATCGCCTTCGACAAGCTCCTCGACCGCTTCCCCGACCTCCGCCTGGCCGTCCCGCCCTCCGAACTGTCCTGGCGCCCCGGCCTGCTCCTCCGAGGCCTCCACGACCTGCCGGTCACCCTCTAACTCGAAAATCGACCGTGACCAGATACGCGGCAGCATCCCGCGGCGCGAAGCGGCGTGGGATGGGTCTTGGTTGAAGCGGTGACTTATG
>NZ_JBFBAA010000044.1:0-63550 GCF_040682035.1 Actinoplanes sp. NPDC051470 | reverse complement strand
CCGCGCGCCGTATCCGTGAGCGCCGCGCTGCCCGGCGCAACGCGCGCCGCATCCGTGAGCGCCGCGCCGCCCGGCGCAACGCGCGCCGTATCCGTGAGCGCCGCGCCGCCCGGCGCACCGCGCGCCGTATCCGTGAGCGCCGCGCTGCCCGGCGCAACGCGCGCCGCATCCGCGGGCGCCCCGCCGCCCGACGCGACGGCGACGAGCAGGACGCAGGCGGCCTTCGTCAATCCCTTGACCATGATCGTCATACCTGCCCAACGAGCGGCCGGGCCGTCGCGCGACGGCGGCGAGGCGGCACGTCGAGGTTCAGGCCGACCCGGCGTGGCTCAGCCGGGCGGCGATCGACGCGGGTGGGCCGCGCAAACGGGCGGACGCGGGTGGGACACGCCATCGGGCCGGGGAACGATGGCGGCCGGTGGTGGTGAGCGTGCGGTTCACGCGGTGACCGGGCGGCGCCGGCCGCCGCGATGGCGATGGGCGTGGTGCTGATTCTGGAACGAGGCGGCGCGCTCAGTCCCAGGCCGCGCCGAGGGTGGTGAGCTGGTCGGCGTACTCGATACGGGTCGCCCAGGCGGCCGGCCAGGCGGCCATGCCCTGTGCGGCGCCGAGGAAGGCGCCGGCCAGGCAGGCGATCGAGTCGGAGTCGCCGGCCGTGGCGGCGCCGCGGGCCAGGGCCGCGACCGGGTCGTCGGCGTGGCGGATGGCGCACAGCAGGGCGGTGGCCAGGGCCTCCTCGGCGATCCAGCCCTCGCCGGTGACGCGGCACGCGTCGTCGCCGTCGTCGGGGCGGCTCAGCGCGAGGTCGAGGCGGTCGAGGGCGTGCAGGCACTCGTCCCAGCCGCGGCTGATGAAGCCGGCCGGCGTCTCGACGCCGGGCTGCTGCCACAGCGGGCCGAGCCACGCCTCCCGGTAGACCTCACGCTGCTCGTGACACCGCTCCCGGAGCAGGGCCGGCAGATCGGGGACGGCGGCGCCGTCGCGGAGGACCCGGATGGTGAACGCGGTCAGTTCGGAGGCGGCCAGCGCGGTCGGGTGCCCGTGGGTCATGGCCGCCTGGAGCTGGGCGACCCCGGCCAGCGCGTCGTCGTCGTAGGCGGCGACCAGCCCGACCGGCGCGACCCGCATGTTGGCGCCGCACCCCTTGGAGCCGGTCACCGTGGCCTCGACCCACGGCTTGCCGAGCGCCAGGTCGCCGCAGGCGCGCAGGCAGGTCATGCCGGGCGCCCGGTTGTTGTCGGGGCTCATCGCCCAGGCCAGGAACTCCTGGCGCAGCAAGGGTTCCAGGGTCTCGGCGGTCGGCGCCGGCGCGGCCAGCAGCGCCCGGCCGACGGCGATCGTCATCTGCGTGTCGTCGGTGACGAGCGCGGGGTCGCCGGTGAGCTCGCGGGGCCCGTCCGGCCCGTACCGCGACCGGATGTCGGCGTAGGTCATGAACTCGGTCGGCTTGCCCAGCGCGTCGCCGTACGCCAGCCCGAACAGACTTCCCGAAGCGCGCCCCGTCACGGGTGTCACATTACGGTGCGGCGGCTCGTCCCCCTTGCATGTATGTCGCCATCACCGTCGTTGTCGCGGTCTTCGCCGGGATCGCCGCCGTCAGTTATCTCGCCGGGCACGCCTATCCGCGGGCGCAGCTGGACATGAAACGGCTGCCGCACTCGTGGATGCCGATGCTGGGCGGGTTGCTCGCGGCCGGGTCGCTCGGGCTGCTCGCCGGGTTGGTCATCCCGGTCCTGGGCGTGGTCGCCGCCGGTGGGCTGGTGCTCTACTTCGCCGGCGCCCTCGTCGCGCATCTGCGGGTGGGCTCGGTCAAGCTGGCCGGCTGGGGGGTGTTCTTCGTCTCGTCCATCGCGGCGCTGGTCGTCAGCCTGGCCCGCTTCTGAGAAGGACAGGCAATAGACTCGCGGACGGTGGACAGGGACGGGTGCGGCTGCGAGGTGTGCGCTGACGTGCGTGGGCCGACGGACGAGACCGCGGCCATCGTGCGGCAGCACGGCTGGTGTGCCCTCCGGGTGGCCGGCGGGGACGTCGAGTTCGCGTACACCGTGGGTTTATGGCATTCGTTCCGGTTGCCGGAGATCGCGATGTTCGGGCTGGACGGCGACGCCATGCAGTCGTGGCTCAACCGGTGTGCCGACATCGTGCGCACCGCCGGCTGGCCGGCCGAGGGCGTGCCGTTCCCGGGCGTCATCGACGAGGTCGAGGTGCAGCTGCGGCCGATCGACGAGTCGTGGCGGGAGGCCTTCTTCGGCACGGCCCGCCAGTTCTACCGGGGCCGCGCGGTGCCGGTGTGGCAGCTGGTCTGGCCGGACGAGACCGGCCGGTGGGCGTGGGACGAGGGGTCGAGCGACGGCTCCCGGGTCCACCAGCCGCGGGCCTGGCTCCCGGTGACCGAGCATCCCGTGGGCCGATGGCGGCTGACGGCCGAGTTCCTGAGTGGCCTCGGCGCCATGCGCCCGCAGTGACGCGAAAGGCCGGCCACGGTGACCGGGCCGGCCCTCCACATCGAAGAACAACTACGGGGTGTACGCCCGGACGGTCGAGCCGCTTGTCGTGTAGAGCCGGCCGCCGGTGGCGATGACGTTGTCGGTCAGCATGCCGTAGGCGGCCCCCGAGACGACCGGCTTGCCGG
Organism: Actinoplanes sp. NPDC051470; assembly: GCF_040682035.1. Classification (NCBI taxonomy): domain Bacteria; kingdom Bacillati; phylum Actinomycetota; class Actinomycetes; order Micromonosporales; family Micromonosporaceae; genus Actinoplanes; species Actinoplanes sp. NPDC051470. The sequence goes on along the minus strand of NZ_JBFBAA010000044.1, from coordinate 60,918 downwards.
TGGGCGGGGACAGGATCTGGAGCTTCTTGCCGGACAGCACGTAGAGCAGGCCGCCCGCGCGGATCAGGTTGTTCGGGTTCGGCATGGCCCGGGTCCAGTAGAGCTTGCCGGTCGCGGCGTTGTAGGCGTTGACCCGGTTGGCCGAGGCCACGAAGACCCGCTTGCCGTCCGAGACGAGCGCACCGGACTCCTTCTTCACCGTCCATGCGGCCTTCAGCGTCTTGGCGTCGAAGGCGCCCATGGCCGAGGTGTTGTAGAGGTAGAACTGGTCACCGGCCGGGTTCGCGGCGGCCACGTTCCAGACGCCGCCACCGGCCAGCCCGCCGCCGGTCTTGATGTCGGCCACCTGGACCTGGGGCACGACCATGTCGCGCAGCACGATCCGGCCGTTGGCCGACACCGGGCCGGCCAGGACGTAGTTGATCCGCTGCCACAGGCGCTTGCCGTCGGAGATGCGGAACGCGGTCACGCCGTACTTCTCGCCGTCGCAGATGCCGCAGAAGCCGGACACCACGAAGACGCCGGCGTCGGCGACCGAGCTGGTGATGCTGTAGCCCTGGAGCGCGTCCCAGACCATCTTGCCGGTGTTCGGGTTGATGGCCACCACGTTGGTGTCGTAGTTGCTGTTCGAGAAGCAGTTGACCTCGGTGGCCAGGACCAGGCCGCCGGCCACCGCGATGTGGTTGGCGTCGAGGTAGGCCGGGCCGGCGTTCCACAGCCTCTTGCCGGTCGTGTTGTCGTAGCCGGAGACCGTGCCGTTGTCCAGGAGGAACATCTTCCCGTTCTGGACCAGCGGCGGCTGCGGCTTCGGCTCGCAGCCCTCGGGCAGAAGCGAGGCCTTCACGGTCCAGCGCTGCTCGAGCGTGGCGATGGTCCCGGTGTTGATCACCGATTCGGACGGGTTGTATCCGGTGCGGCCGGGGCCGTAGCCGTCCTGGGTCCACAGGTCGGGACCGGCCGCCTGGGCGGGCGCGGCCGCGGCGAGTGCGGCCAGCACGCACGCGGCAACGAGAGAGTTCCTGAGTCGCATGCGCGAATGAAACCGCACTCCATGCGACAAAAGCCGCGAAAGGGCGAAAACTCAGCCGTTCAGCCGACCGCTTCCAGGCGAGGCGGGGCCAGGCGCACCCGCTGGGAGATCCGCAGCCACACCACGAAGCCCCAGATGACGAACGCGGCGTAGAACGCGTACAGCAGGGCCGAGGGGTAATACCCGAAGTGCAGCAGCTCTGGCACCCCGACCAGATCGACCGCGATCCAGCAGAGCCAGAACTCGACCCAGCCACGGGCCATCGCGTAGGTGGCCAGCATGGACCCGACGAAGATCCAGGAGTCGGCCAGGTAGTACCACCACGGGACCGGGAAGCCGGCGCCGATCGCCCGGAAGGTGAAGAAGCAGGCCACCACCGCGACCAGGGCCACGCCGAGCAGCGCCACCCGCTGCCGGGCGCTCGCCCAGCGCGGGGTGACCGCCACCCCGTCGGCGACCCGCCGGTTCTGCCGCCAGCGCCACCAGCCGTAGACGCTCGCGATCAGGAAGAACACCTGGCGGGAGGCCTGGCCGTAGAGCGGGGTGCCCTGGTCGTTGCCGACCGCCTGGCCCATGAACACGGTGAACAGCAGCACGTTGCCGACGATGCCCACCGGCCAGGCCCAGACCTGGCGCCGGAGCCCGAACAGCGCCGAGCCGAGACCGAACGCGTTGCCGACGATCTCGCGCCAGTAGATCGACTGCGTGTCGGTGACCTGCCAGGTCGCGTGGTAGAAGGCGTCGAGCCAGTCCATGAGCGGAAGTCTGCACCGCGCTCGATCAACCCGCCACGAGTTATCGGCCACACGTCACCTCGACTACCCGCGGCTGACGTTGCCCTAGGCTCCGCAGTGTGTTCGTGACCGATCTGGGCGAGGGGGCGCGGCTGCGCCCCCTCGAGCCGTGGCAGGCTCCGGAGTTCCTGGAGCACATCGACCGCGCCCGCGACTACGTGGACCCGTGGATCCCCTGGACCTCCCGCAGCACCGACCTCGCCTCGGCCCGCGCGGTCCTCCAGCGCTACGCCGACCAGCAGGCCCAGGACAAGGCCCGGCTCTACGGCATCTGGCTGGACGGCACCCTGGTCGGCGGCGTCATGCTGATCAACATCGACGCCGACGGCGGCCAGTTCGACGTGGGCTGCTGGCTCGAGCCGGCCGGCGCCGGACGCGGCCTGGTCACCCGGGCCGCGGCCCGGCTGCTCGACTACGGCTTCACCGAGCGCGGCTGGCACCGGGCGAACTGGAAGTGCCGCCCCGACAACGAGGCGAGCCGCGCGGTCGCCCGGCGCCTGGGCATGCGGCTGGAGGGCACCCTCCGCGAGGACTTCCCGCACCTGGGCCGGCGCCACGACACCGAGATCTGGGCGATCCTGGCGCGCGAGTGGACGTCAACGGCTCAGCTCGCGCGGGAGAAGCGCGGCGCCCGATGAGCTGGCGGGGCAGGGCGGTGGTCGCGGCCGTGGCGGTGCTGACCGGGTTCGCCGGGTCGGCGCTGGCCGTGCGGGTCAGTGGCTACCCGGGACCGCCCGAGCAGGTGGCCGCCGTGGCCGCGGTGTCCTCATCGGTCGGCCGGGCGCCGTCCGCCACCACCGGGCCGACCGTCCACTGTTCCTTCTGGTGCCTCGATCCGGCCGTCCCGGTCGAGGGCGTCGTCTCCTACGATTCGCCGCCGGACCGCACGGACGTGACCACCGTGACCTTCACCTCGCCGGGCCCGTCCGGCCCGCCGGGTACCTCCGGCGCGCTGGACACCAGCCCGCGGGCCGGCCTCACCCTGGCGCTGGCCGACGAGCCCGGCAACGGCGCCGCGTTCTCGGTGATCGTGGCCAAGAGCCTGAGCGTTCCCGCCGTGGTCCTGGCCGTGGCCGGCCTGCTGATCGGCGGCGCGGCCGGCGGTCTGGCCAGCCACCGTCTGCTCCGCCGTCACCGCCGCCACAGCCGCGGCCGCCGGGCGATCACCGAGGTCCTCATCTCGATCACGGCGGCGGCCGCAGCCGGCTACGCGGCCCTGACCGTCATGCTGATCGCCAACAACACGGCCACCGGCCGCTGGCGGCCCACCGACGTGCAGACCGCCGAGTTCATCCTGACCGCGTTCTGGCCCGCGACCCTGGCCGCCGTGGTGGCCGGCGCGCTGGCCGTGCTGTCGGTGCTGGTGCGGGCGCGCCCTACCGGCTAACCCTCGTCCGGCTCGGTGAGGCGCACGGTCACGACCACCCGGCCGCGATCGTCCTGCCGCGCGAGCGCGTGGCCCGCCCGGTCGGCGTCGTCGAGCCGGAGGGTGAGCGGCCCGCCCTCGCCAAGGAAGTTCCGCCACCACGATTTTGCGCCCGGCAGCCGCACGTCGATCGCGACCCCGCCGTCGACCCGCCGATAGGCGACCGGCGTGCTGAACGTCTGGCCCGACCGCCGGCCGGTGTACGAGATGACGGTCATCCGCCGCCGGACCAGCTTCCCGACCCGGGGCGAGGCCTGCCATCGCACCGCGCACGCGTTGAACCGCGCCACGCCACGTTTCACCAGCTCATTCTCGGTACGCATAGGAGGACCGTAGCCCGCCTCACCGCGCGGTGACCGGAAGCGGAACGCGGGTCGGCGAAGTGCTCCACTTCCGTCCGGCGCCGCCGTGAAACCGGCCCGAAACGTAAAAACTTTTATTGACATCAGTCAATGTCTTCCCTTTGATCGTTGAACCTTCCATGATGTCCGAATCGAGGAAGTTTCACCTTCTCTGTGGGGAGACTAGCTTGAAATCGGCTCTCGCCCTGGTCGGCATCACCCTGCTGACCGGCACCAGTCTCGTGGTCACCGCCGCGAGCGCGTCCGCTGCTCCGCCCGCGCCGACACCGCCGTCGCTGCAGGCCGCCGCCGACACCGCCCTCAAGACGCACACCGCGGCCGTCCGTGGGTCCACCAAGGACGCCTACGCCGTCTACAGCAGCAAGACCGACAGCACCGGCCTCGGTGTCACCCGCTACACCCGCACCTACAACGGCCTCCGGGTGTACGGCGGCGACCTGATCATCCGCACCACAAAGGACGGTGGCTTCGCCGGCTCCTCGGTCGGCCTGGCCGCCCCGCTGTCGCTCGACACCTCCCCGGCGTACGCGCAGAGCAAGGCCCGCAAGGCGGCCACCGCCGGCTTCAAGGGCAAGGTGACGTCGACCGGCAAGCCCGAGCTGTTCGTCGACGCGAGCAGCGGCACCGGCCGGCTGGCCTGGGAGACCGTGGTGACGGGCTGGGCGCCGGACGGTCAGACCCCGTCCAAGCTGCACGTCATCGTGGACGCCGGGACCGGCGCGGCGATCGGCTCGTACGACGAGATCGAGCAGGTCGTCGGCAGCGGCACCGGCATCTACACCGGCACCGTGGACGTGGACGCGACGCAGTCCGGTTCGTCGTACTCGCTGGTCGACCCCTCGCACGGCAGCGGCCGTACCTGCGACATGGGTAACCGCACCTCGGGCACCTGCGCCACCTTCACCGACGCCGACAACGTGTGGGGGACCGGCGCCAACAGCGACCGGGCCTCCGCCGCGGTGGACGCGCACTACGGCGCGGCCACGACGTTCGACTACTTCACCAACGTGCACGGCCGCAACGGCATCTTCGGCAACGGCACCGGCGTGCCGTCCCGGGTGCACTACGGCAGCGCGTACGTGAACGCCTTCTGGGACGGCGCCCAGATGACCTACGGCGACGGTGAGGGCAACGCCCGCCCGCTGGTGGCGATCGACGTGGCCGGCCACGAGATGTCCCACGGCGTCACTGAGAACGTGGTGCCGGGCGGCCTGACCTACTCCGGCGAGTCCGGCGGTCTCAACGAGGCCACCAGCGACATCTTCGGCAACATGGTCGAGTTCTACGCGGACAACGCCACCGACCCGGGTGACTACGACATCGGCGAGAAGATCGACATCTTCGGTACGGGCGAGCCGCTGCGCTACATGTACAACCCGACGCTGGACGGCGCCTCGCACAGCTGCTGGTCGACCTCGACCCGCAGCGTCGACGTGCACTACTCCTCGGGTGTGGCCAACCACTTCTTCTTCAACCTGGCCGAGGGTAGCGGCGAGACCGAGTACGGCACCTCACCGCTGTGCGGCGCCGCGTCCCCGGTGACCGGCATCGGCCGGGACAAGGCGGAGAAGATCTGGTTCCGGGCGCTGGACACGTACTTCGTCTCCAACACCGCCTACGTCAACACCACCACCCCGGCCAACACCGCCCGGGCCTACTCGCTCTCCGCGGCGACCGACCTCTACGGCCTGTGCAGCCCCGAGTTCAAGGCCGTGCAGTCGGCGTGGAACTCGGTCAACGTGGCCGGGACCGACAACGACGACTGTGTGGCCAACAACTTCAGCGCCGCCGCCTCGCCGACGTCGCTGTCCGTCGACCCGGGCGACTCGGCCACCACCACGCTGAGCACCACGGTGGTCGCCGGTGAGGCCGAGGAGGTCACCTTCTCGGCGACCGGGCTGCCGGCCGGCGTCTCGGTGGCGTTCGACCCGGCGTCGGTCACGGCGGGCGGCGAGACCACGGCCACGATCAGCACGACGGACGCGGTCGGCTCGGGCAGCTACCCGCTCACGCTGGTCGCCACGTCGCCGTCGGTCGCGCGTACGGTCACGGTGACCTTGACCGTGAACGGTCTGCCCGGCTGCGACAGCAGCACGGTGGCCAACCTGCCGATCGGCGACAACACCACGATCGAGAGCACAATCGTGATCAGCGGCTGCGAGGCCACGCCGTCGACGGTGAGCACGGTGACCGTGGACATCGACCACACCTGGATCGGTGACCTCGTCGTCTCCCTGATCGCGCCCGACGGCACCGCCTACGTCCTGCACAACCGTGAGGGCGGCAGCGCCGACAACATCAAGAAGACGTTCCCGCCGGTCAACCTGAGCGGCGAGACCGCGAACGGCGCCTGGAAGCTGCGGGTGCAGGACGCTGCGGCTCAGGACACCGGCAAGCTCAACAGCTGGGGCCTGACGCTCTGACGTGAGACAGCCGGGCCTGACGCTCTGATGCGAGACAGGCGGCCCTGACGTTCTGACGTGAGACAGCAGGGCCTGACGCTCTGACCCGAGCCGGTGCACCCGCCCCTGACGCTAGGGGCGGGTGTACCGGTGTTTGACACCCGCCGGGAACCACGAGGGGCCATCGGCCGGCCGCAGCTCGACCTCGGGCGTAGGCCGGCACCTGTCGGGCCGCGGACCGAAACAGGGCGAGGACGTCCATCAGTGGTATTTGAGCTCGCCCGCGCGGATCTCGGCGGCGACCGTGTTCTCCGGCGGCGCCAGGGGACAGAGCCACTGGTCGTCGTACGCGCAGCTCGGGTTGTAGAGGTAGTTGAAGTCGAGCCGGACGCGGTCGGCGGCGAGCGGGACCACCCCGCGGCCGTGCGTGCCCTTGACCGTGTCGGTCAGATAGCGGCCGCCGCCGTACGACGACGGGCCGCACGTGGCGTCGCGGACCGGGAGGAACAGGCCGCCGCCGTAGGCCGCGTACCACCACAGCGACAGCTCGCCGAACGGTGTGTCGAGGATGCCGACGCGGGTGTAGCGGCACACGCCGTCGGGGCCGCCGGTGTCGATCTCGATCTCGCCGTCGGCCGGCTTGACGACCGCCTCGACGACGGCCTCATCGCTGGGCGGGAAGTAGGGCAGACCGTCGAACGCCGACCCACGCGGGATGGGGGACTGCGGGTGGTCGCGGAACAGCGCGTCGCGGGCCGCCCGCCAGCCGAGGACGTCGGTGTCGGCCAGGTACATGCTCGCGACGGCGGCCCGGAAGCCGGCCAGATCCAAAGCGTCCATCCGAACCAGGCTAGCTGCCCGGGTACGCCCGCAGCAGGGTTTGCCGCACCTCGTTGCCGCGGCCGTCGGCCGACGTGGTCCGCAGTGACACCGCGGCGCCGGCCGGGGGTTTGAGGTAGGCCACCCCGCGGTCGCCGACCCGGGTGTAGAACGGCCGCCGCCACGTCGCGCCGTCGTCGTACGAGACGTCCAGCCGGAACGTCGCCGGGAGCGGCGTGGTGAAGGCGAGCGCGCCGCCCGCCCGCTTCTCGAAGCGCACCGGCCCGGCCCGCAGCGGCGCCTCGGTGGACCGGAACGACCACTCGCTCCCCCCGGCCGTCCAGCGCGCGGTCGCGACGGCGGGGCCGGGTGTGGCCGTGAAGATCTGCGCGGAACTCGCCGTCTGCACGCCCAGCGCGAGGTCGGCGAGCGTGACCGCGGCCTCGGCCGGGGTGGCGTCGGGCCGCGGCGGTGGCATCGCGGCGGTCCGGCCCGCGCGGGCGTCCAGCGTCACGTGGCCGGTCGAGGCGGCGGTTACCGTCACGCCGCTGCGGCGCAGCAGCGTCACCGTGCCGTCCGCCTCGGCGATGGCCGCGTCGATCCGCCAGCGGCCGGGCGGCACCGCGACGATCCCGCCCCGGGACAGGTCGACGAACCGGGCGCCGTCCGACGCCCCGGCCAGCACCCGACGCGTCGCGACGCCGCCGCGGTCCCGGAAGTCGACCGCGAGGGCGGCCGTGGCGGCAGGGGGCGGGACGGGGAACGCGGGGGACGGGACCGTGGCCGTGGCGATCGCCTTGGCCACGTCGAGCCGGCCCACCCCGCCGCGCAGGGGCGTGGCCGAGCCGATCAGCGCCGCCTTGATCTGCCCCGGCGCCCACTCCGGATGTTGTTGCGCGAGGATCGCGGCGGCGCCGGCCACGTGCGGCGCGGCCGCCGAGGTGCCGCTGAGAGTGGAGTACGCCGACCCGGGCAGCGCCGAGTCGCCGGACCGGGCGGCGGTGATGTCGACACCCGGCGCCACCAGGTCGGTCCGGCCCTCGGCCGCGCGCACGAGTTCATCGTCCTCGGTGGACGCGCCGACCGACACCGCGGACGGCGCCGACGCCGGCGACAGGACCCGTCCCTCGTTGCCGGCCGCGGCGACGAACAGCGCGCCGTACGCCGAGGTGAGCTTCTCGACCGCCTCCTCGAGCAGGTCGGCGCCCGGCGTGTCGGGCTCGCCGAGGCTGAGGTTGACCACCTTGGCGCCGCGGTCGCGCACCGCCCAGGACATGCCGTCGAGGATCGCCGACTCGGGACAGCCGCCCGCCGAGCACACCGTCGCGCTGTAGAGACGCGCGTCCGGCGCCATGCCCCGGTACCGGCCCGCCGACGCCGCGCCGGACCCGGCGAGGATCGACGCGACGTGGGTGCCGTGGCCGGACCGGTCGACCGTGCCGTCGCCCCTCGTGCCGGTGAAGTCGGCCGTCTCGGCCACCACGCCGGCCAGGTCGGGGTGGTCCACGTCGACGCCGGTGTCGAGCACGGCCACCCGGACGCCACCGCCGGTCAGTCCCTCGGCCCAGGCGGCGGGCGCGCCGACCAGCGGGATGCTCACGTCGCTCTGTGGCTCGGCCAGCGCGTCCAGCCACACCTTGCGATAGCTGACCGTGCCACGGACCAGGGCCGACCACAGCGCGGCCTTCTGCGCGTGCGGTACGCGTACCGCGGAACCGTCGAGCGCGGCCAGCTCGCGGGCCGGCGCCCCGGCGAAATCCGGGCCCATCGCGGCGCGGCCGGAATAGGTCACGATCAGCGGCAGGTCGGCCCGGCGGTCGTCGTAGCCGGCCGCCAGCAGCCCGGTGACGTCGAACAGCCGCGGGTCGAGCCGGTCGTCGTTCAGCAACGGCAGCGCGTCGACCGGCAGCACCGAGAGGCGCCCGTCGACATAGCGGGACAGCAGCGCGACGCCGGACCGGGCGCCGCCCGCGACCCGGCCGGCCGTACGCCCGTCGGACGCCACCCGCACCTGGTCACCGCTGATCAGCGTGACCACGCGGGCCTCGGCCGCGGCCGGTTCGGGAGCGGGGGACGGCGCGGCCAGCAGGCCCGCCACGAGGACGCTCAGCACCGCGAAACCGGCCTGCACGTTCACCTCGCTCCGGTTGCCGCGACGTCCACGGTCGATTGACGACGGTGAGTCTACGCGGTGTAACTATGGGCTTCGGAAGCCTTGACGCTAGCCCAGATGCGCCCGCCCGGCGCCAGCCCGAGTTCGACCGCCGCGGCCGGGGTCACGTCGGCCGCCACGGGCACCGGTCCGGTCAGCTCGATCCGCAGGCTGTCACCGTGTCGCGCGATCGCCGCGACCTCGGCCGGCCAGGTGTTCCGCGGGCTGCCCGCGGGCCGTTCCCGGTACAGCGCCACCGCGGACGGCGGGAACGCCACGAACACGTCGCCCTCCTGCGGGTCCCGCGTCGTCAGATCAAAATCGTCGGCTACGCGTACGGAGTGTCCGTGCGCCACGCCCCGGTACAGGTTGAGCCCGACCAGCCGGGCCACGTAATCGGTCCGCGGCCGGCTGGTGATCGCCGCCGCGTCCCCGACCTGCACCACCGCGCCGTCCTCGACGATCACCAGCCGGTCGGCCAGCATCATGGCGTCCAGCGGGTCGTGGGTCACCAGCACCGTGGCGCCGGGATGGGCCGCCAGCCGGGTCCGCAGGTGGGCGCGGGTGTCCACCCGGGTGCGCGCGTCCAGGGCGGCGAGCGGCTCGTCGAGCAGCAGCAGGCGTGGCTCGGTGGCCAGGGCGCGGGCCAGCGCCACCCGCTGCGCCTGGCCGCCGGAGAGCTGGCGCGGCTTCTTCCGGGCATGCTCGGCCAGCCCGACCCGGGTCAGCCAGTCCAGCGCGGCCGTCCGCGCCTCGGCCTTGGCCACGCCCCGGCAGCGCGGGCCGAACGCCACGTTCTCGAGCGCGCTCAGGTGGGGGAAAAGCAGATAGTCCTGGAACACCACGCCGATCCGGCGGTGCTCCGGCGGCGCGTCGTCGAGCCGTTGACCGTCCAGCGTCACGTGACCACCGGTCTTCTCCAGCCCGGCCAGCGCCCGCAGCGCGGTGGTTTTGCCGGCGCCGTTCGGCCCCAGCAGCGCCACCACCTCACCCGGCTCGGCCGTGAGGGTCAGGTCGAGCGTGAAGCCCGGCCGGCGCACGACCAGATGCGCATCCAGGCTCACGTGGTCAGCCACCGATCGCGCAGCGCCGCCAGGATGACCACCGAGACCACGAGCAGCACCAGGCTGAGCACGATGGCCGCGTCGATGTCCTGTTCCAGGGCGAGATAGACGGCCAGCGGCATGGTCTGGGTGCGGCCCGGGAAGTTCCCGGCGAAGGTGATCGTGGCGCCGAACTCGCCCAGCGCCCGGGCCCAGCAGAGCACCGCGCCGGCCGCCACCCCCGGCGCGATCAGCGGCAGCGTCACGCGGCGGAACGCGGTCCACCGGCCCGCCCCCAACGTCGCCGCCGCCTCCTCGTACCGGGCATCGGCCGCGCGCAGCGCCCCCTCGACCGAGATGATCAGGAACGGCATGGCCACGAACGCTTCGGCCAGCACCACCCCGGCCGTCGTGAACGGCAGGCTCACCCCGAACGTGTCGTCCAGCCACGACCCGAGCAGCCCGCGCCGGCCGAACACCAGCAGCAGCGCGACGCCGCCGACCACCGGCGGCAGCACCAGCGGCACGGTGACCAGCGCCCGCACGAACCGCAGGGCGGGCAGCTCGCTGCGGGCCAGCACCCAGGCCAGCGGCACGCCGAGCACCAGGCACACCGCGGTGGCCAGCGTCGCGGTCAGCAACGACAGCCGCAGCGCGGCCAGCACGCCCGGCTCGGTCAGCCGCTGCGGCAGCGTCGTCCAGGGCGCCCGGACCAGCAGCCCGAGCAGCGGCAGGACGAGGAACGCCAGCCCGAGCAGCGCGGGCAGCGCGAGGGCCAGGGGAGCACGCCGTTTCAGGGCGTCTGGAACCCCGCGCCGGCGAGCACCTGCTGAGCGGGCTCGGACTGGACATAGGCCACGAACACCGCGGCCGCGGCCGGGTTGCTCGCGTTCTTCAGGGCGACGATCGGGTAGTCGTTGATCGCCTGCGCCGACTCCGGGAACTCCACCCCGTCGACGTCGGCGGCCGCCGCCTTCGCGTCGGTGCGGTAGACCAGCGCCGCGTCCACCTCGCCCAGCTTGACCTTGGACAGCGCCGCCTTGACATCCTGCTCCAGCGTCACCGGGGTGACCTTGACGTTCGCCGCGGCCAGCGCCTTCTCCGCGGCGGCGCCACAGGGCACCTGCTCGGCGCACAGCGCCACCTTCAGCTCCGGCTTGGCCAGCGTGGCCAGCGAGGTCAGGCCCTTCGGGTTGCCCTTGGCGGTGGCGATCACCAGCTGATTCCTGACGAAGGTGACCGGTTGGCCCGCGCCGTCGCCGGCCTCGGTCACGGTCTTCATCGTCGCCGGGCTGGCCGAGGCGAAGACGTCGGCCGGGGCGCCCGAGGTGATCTGCTGGGCCAGGGCCGAACTTCCGGCGTACGAAAAAGTGACCTTGACCCCGGGGTTGGCTCTCTCGAAGTCCTGGCCGATCCGGGTGAACGACTCGGTCAGCGAGGCCGCCGCGAGCACGGTCAGCGGGCCGGTGGCGCCGCTGCTGCCCCGCGGACCCGGTGGGGTCGCTCCGGCCTGGTTCGAATCCGGCGAACCGCAGCCGGTGAGCATGAGCAGACCCGCCAGGGCGACGATCCGCTTCTTCATGAGCTGTCCCCTCGTTCCACCACGACCGTGGTCGACTTGATCACCGCGGTCGCCCGCGAGCCGACCTCGAGCCCGAGCTCGTCGACCGCCTCCCGGCTCATCAGCGACACCACGCGATGGGGGCCCGCCTGGATGTCCACCTGGGCCATCACAGTGTCGCGGGCGATCGCCGTGACGATGCCGGGCAGCCGGTTACGCGCCGAGGACCGGCTCGTGCCGGAATCGGGCTGGTCGGCCAGCGACCGCGCGAACGCCGCCAGATCGGCGCCGGCGATCTCACGGTGCCCCTGCCCGTCGCGAGCCGCGCCGAGCCGCCCCGCGTCGATCCACCGGCGCACCGTGTCCGGACTGACACCGAGAAGTTCGGCCGCCTCACCGATGCGATACGTCGTCATAAGGTCACCTTACGGTCGCATCTGCCACCAGGACAGGCCTCCGCCACTCGCATCTGCCGGAATCCTCGTCGAGGAAATTCGGTGCCGCCCGGCGTGGTAATTCGAGACCCGGAAAGGGTAGGAACGAGTCATGCCCGTCAGAGACGACCGTCTGGAGTTGGCGGAGCCCGCCCGGAACCTCGCATCCCACCCCCTGGTCCGGCTGCGAGCCGCCGTGCCACCCCCGTCCGACCAGGCCGATCTGCCCCGATACCTGCGCGCCACCGCGGCCCGCGCCGACGCCGACGAGCTCGAGATGGCGTTGCGCAACTGCGGGGTGGCGATCGACGCCGCCGGCCGCTGGCGGTCCGGCCCCGCCCTGGCCGCGGCCTACTCCCTGCGCGCCTCGGTCGGCCGCCGCATGGGCCGGCTGTCCGGCGCCGAACGCGACGGCGAACTGGCCGCCCGCATGCTGAGCGACGACCCGTGGGACGACCCGGCCGTGCTGCTGCGCGCCCGCCGCGTCTCGACCCGCCTCGACGCCGGCGACGTCCCCGGCGCCGAGAAGCTGCTGATCGGCTTCCGCGGCGAGCTCTCCGACACCCCGAGCATGCTCGCGCTCCGCTACGCCCGTGGCCGCTTCTACGCCTGCGCCGGCCACGTCGGCGAGGCGCTGGCCGACCTCTTCGCCTGCGGTGAACGCCTCGCCGCCCGGCAGGCCGACCGCCCCGCCGTGCTGCCCTGGCGGTCGGCGGCGGCCGCGGCCCTGGTGGCGACCGGCGCCACTGAGGCGGCCGCCCGGCTGGTCGCGGCCGAGGTGGGCCTGGCCCGGCGAACCGGCCCGGCGTCGGCGCTCGGCCGCGCCCTGCGCGTCGAGGGAACCGTGCCGGGCGGCCCGGGGATCGGCGCGCTCGACGAGGCGGTCAAGGTTTTGCAGCGCTCACCCCGCCGCTTCGAGTACGCCCAGGCGCTCGTCGATCTGGGCACCGCTTTGAACACGGCCCGCCGCCGGCCCCAAGCCCGCCGGGTTCTGCGCGAAGGTCTCCAGATCGCGACCGAGTGTGGGTCCCCGGCGCTGGCTGCCCGGGCCCAGGCCGCCTACGTCGCCGCCGGCGGCAAGCAACGGCCGATCCCGGAACAGCGCCGCTGAGGCCCTTGCGCTGAGCCGGCCGCGCGCGCGGGGACGGGTTTCCGAGTGCTCGCGCCATGCGGGTGGTGGGGCTGGGTGTCCATGCGGGCGGGTTGCCCGCTCACCCTCGCTGCCGCCGCTCGCGATGGGCGGTGGTGGGGCTGGGTGTCCATGCGGGCGAGCTGCCCACTTGCCCTCGCTGCCGCCGCTCGCGGTGGCGGCCGGAGCGAGCAGTGGTAGGACCGTGCGGTATCCAGGCTTGCGATGCCGCTTTGCGCTACCACGGTTCGCGGCAGTGGTAGGTCCGTGCGGTGTTTTGGCTGGGATGCCGCTTTGCGCTACCACCGTTCGTGACAGTGGTAGCGCAGGGCGGTATCCGGTGCGGCGACGGCCGCGAGGGTGAGTGGGCAGCCTGGACGCCTGGCGCACCCGGCCTTGCCATCGCCCGGCGAGAGCTGCCCGGCGAGAGCTGCCCGGGAAGGGCGGCCTGGCTAGCGCCGGCGCAGGCCTCGGGCCGGTTGGCGGGGCGTCACGGGGTGGGTGCGTTGGCGGGTAGGGGTGGGACGGCGAAGAGGCGTTCGCCGAAGGCTCGGTAGCGGTGCAGGGCCCAGAACAGCCAGCCGAGGCTGATCACGGCGAGGATCGCGAAGGTGACGGCGCCGGAGAAGGTGTCCCACAGGGTGTGCAGGATGACCGCGCCGAGGAAGGTGAGCGCGAACTCCAGGAAGCGTTTGCCCGACGGGGAAGCCAGCAGGGCCCACAGGGCGCCGGCGGTCAGGCCGGTCCACGCGGTGTGCCCGGCCGGCGCGGTCAGGCCCCGGATGAAGAGTGTCTGCTCGACCGAGCCGATGTTGCCCTGGGAGGACAGGAGCGCGGTGAAGGCGTACCCCATCGTCTCGAGCGCGGCGAAACCCATGCCGGCCGCCACCCCGATGATCAGGCCGTCGGAGGGCAGCCGGCGCTGGTGCCGGGCGAGCACGGTGAACAGGAGGACGACCGGGACGATCAGCTTGGCGCTCTCCTCGATCAGGGCGACGAACAGCATCGGCAGGGCGCCCAGGTCGTGGAGCGTGTGGTATTCGAGCGATCCGGCCACCACGATGCCGATCACGCCGCCGAAGAAACCGGACACCACGAGCGCGGACGCGGGCACCTGCCAGTGCCCCGTGCGGGCCTGGGCGAAGGTGAGGAACGCCAGCGGCACCACCGTCGCGCCGAGCAGGATCAGGGCCGGCACGAAGTTGGGGTTCTGCGTGCCGACCAGCGTGCGCAGCACGACGAAGTAGAGAACCAGACCGACCACGAGCACACCGAGCCACGCCCACCGGCGCCAACGATCACGCATGCCCGTAGTCTCTGCCACCCGACCGGAAGAGGACAAGGAAGCGAGCGTCAGGATCGCTTCGCTCGGCCCGGCCGCGGATTACCTCAGTGGGCGACAGCCACGGCGGGCTCGTCCTCGTCGACGGCGATCTGCCACGGCCGGGCCACCAGGACCAGGACCACGTTCGCGGCCAGCATGCCGCCGGCGATGACCACGGCCATGCCGGTCGCGCCGGTGCCGAGGACGCCGACCAGCGGCGCCGCCAGCGCGCCGACGCCGAACTGGACCGCGCCGAGCAGGGCCGCCGCGGTGCCGGCGGTCTCGCCGTGCCGGGACAGCGCCAGCGCGGGCGCGTTGGGCAGGGCCAGGCCGGCCGAGGCGAGCACCACCCAGAGCGGGATCAGCAGGCCGACCAGGCCACCGAAGCCGGTCGAGGCGAACAGCAGCAGGACCACCCCGGCCACCGCGCCGACGACCAGCGCCGAGCTGAGCACGCGGGCGGGGCTCCAGCGCTTGAGCAGGATCGGGTTGGCCTGGGTGGCGGCGATCAGGCCGATCGCCCCGGCGCCGAAGACGAAGCCGAACTGCTGCTCGCTCAGGCCGTACTGGCCCTGGAAGACGAACGAGGAGCCGGAGACGTACGCGAACATCGCCGCCATGGCCAGGCCGGCGACCAGGATCAGCCCGATGTAGGACCGGTCGGCGAACAGCCGCCCGTAGTCGCGGAGCGTGCCCG
Organism: Actinoplanes sp. NPDC051470; assembly: GCF_040682035.1. Lineage (NCBI taxonomy): Bacteria > Bacillati > Actinomycetota > Actinomycetes > Micromonosporales > Micromonosporaceae > Actinoplanes > Actinoplanes sp. NPDC051470. The sequence continues at coordinate 45,745 of NZ_JBFBAA010000044.1, read as the reverse complement.
CCACGCCGCCGCTGCGCCGGTTCTCCACCGCCAGGGTCTCGGGCAGCGCCAGCGCGGCCACCGTGATGATGCCGATGCCGTACACCGCCAGCACGACGAAGACGCCGCGCCACGAGGTCCAGGTCAGGGTGATGCTGCCCAGCGTGGGGGCGAGGATCGGCGCCGCGCCCATCACCAGCATCAGCCGGGAGATCAGCGTCGCCGCGGCGTACCCGGTGAACAGGTCGCGCACGATGGCCATCGCCACCACCATCGAGGCGGCCGCGCCGAGGCCCTGCAGGACCCGCAGCGTGCCGAGCATGGCGAGGTTCGGGGCGATCACGCACAGCACGGAGGCCAGCACGTGCACGGCGACACCGGCGAGCAGCGGGGTACGCCGGCCGAACTTGTCGGACAGCGGCCCGATCACGAGTTGCCCGAGCGCGAGGCCGAGCAGCGTGCCGGTGAGGGTGAGCTGCACCTGGGCCGCGGTGGCGCTCAGGTCGTCGGTGATCGACGGCAGCGAGGGCAGGTACATGTCGATGGTGAGCGGGCCGATCGCGATCAGCGCGCCCAGCACCAGCACGAGCTTGATGCGCTGGCGGGTGGTCATCCGCTCGCCAGGGGTCAGGTCGGGCGCGGGTGGCGCCTGCTCCGGGGCCAGGGTCATCGTCTCGTTCCGTCCGTCGCGGTGCATGTTTGACACGTTGACGAACAAGTCTCCGGGCTATCGGACAATTCCAAGAAATGATTTTTCGTGCTGCCCGTCACACCGTCGGAAAATCGCACATTACGTACAGGTAAAAAGCCCGGCGCGTCAAGCGACATTCCACGGAATGAAGCGACGCGCCGGGCTGTCCATGTCGTGCTCAGAAGGCCGTGAGCTCGATTCCCGCGGTCCGTGGGTCGCCCGAGTGCACCAGGGACTCCTGGTTCTGCACATCGTCGAAGGCGAAGCCGTACGCCTTACCGTCGACCATGTTCTGGTGAATTACCCGGGAGTAGTGATTGGTGAGTGACCCGTGGTAGAAGTCGGCCGCCGTACCCCCGGGCTGATTGTCGATCGTGCCGAGCGTCGACCGGTGCAGGGCCGCGCACAGGGTCCGTGCGATCGGGCCGACCACCTGGTCGTTCGGGGCGCCCAGGGCGCCGTCGCAGCCCCAGACGTTGCTGGTGCTGGGCCGGGTGAACGAGGCCACCGTGCGGCCCGACCCGTCGGTGAAGTTCATGACGTTCCCGGCGGTACGCCCGGAGTACTTCACCTCCGGCCGGTCACCGAACGGCGTCACGGTCAGCGTCCGGCTCGCGTACGCGTTCCAGGCCGAGGCGATGTACGGGTCCAGGTAGGTGGCCGAGAACTGCCCGGCGTCGGCCGCCTTGCCCGGCGCCAGCACCCGCAGCACCGTCCCGTCCGAGCGGGTCACCACGGTCTTCTCGAAGCCCGGCTGCGCCTTGATCGCGTCGATCACCCGCTGCCGGCCGCCCGGCTTGAGCTCGCCGGTCCGGATCGTCTTCCCGTCGCCACCCCGCACGCTGACCACGTGCGGCACCGCGAACATGTCGACCTGTGAGCTGTTCAGGAACAGGCCGCCGTCGTTCAGGGTGAACTCGGACCAGTCGAACAGGATGTCGCGGTTGGGGTCGCCGCCGGCCCACGGCGCGGGCTGCACCAGGCCGTCGGTGCTGAGCCGGAAGTCCAGCTTCTGGCCGAGCGACATGTAGAGCCGGCCGGAGAGACCCTTCGGGATCTTGATGGTGGTCGCGCCGCCGTTGCCCGGTCCGGCGATGGCGACATCAGGCGCGGGTACGGGTACGGGCTGGCCGCCGGTCCAGTTGTGGAAGGCGCCGGCCGAGTCGACGTAGCCGAGCTTGCCGGTGTTCAGGTTGGTGCCGAGCACGTACAGGAACACCTGCTCGCCGCGGCCGGTCTTGTTGGTGACCGTGAGCGGCAGCACGTTCGAGGCCGCGGGCGGCGGCTGGTCCTCGGTCGGAGCGGTCGTGGGCGGCGTGGCCGGGGGCTTGGTGGGCGCGGTCGCGCTCGGCGACGGCGCGGGCGGCGGCGCGGGCGCGGTCGTGGTCGGGACCGGCGCGGTCGCCCCGCCGGCGCACGGCGCGCCGTTCAGGGTGCAGTTCACCGGCTTGGCGCCGGAGCCGACGAAGCCGAAGGTCACCTTCGTGCCGGTCGGCACCGCGCCGTTCCAGGCCCGGTTCGTGAACGTGCGGTGCGCGCCGCTCACGGCCATGTCGGCCTCCCAGAAACTGCCGATCGCCGCGCCCGCGGGGAGGTCGAACTCGACCTTCCAGCCGGACATCGCGGCGCCGGAGTTGTCGATGACGACCTCGGTCTGCCAACCGGAACCCCAGTCGGAGACGGTCTTGACGGTGGCCGTGGCGGAGGCGGCCGAAGCGGGCAGGGCGATCCAGGCGGTGCCCGCGGCCGCGGCGACCGCGGCGACGGTGAGCAGGGTTGTTCTCAAGCGGCGCATGGCCATGGATTGTCCGAGAGAACGCTCTCTCGGCCCTTAAAGGAACATTAAAGAAGGTTGAAAGAGAGCCGAGGCCCGCCCCGACGGGCGAGCCTCGGCCGGATAACGTCTTCTCAGCCGCGACGCCACTTCTGGTTGGCCCCGCCCACACAGTCCCAGAGGTGGAGCAGCGCGCCGTCGTTGCCGTTCCAGTCGGCGATGTCCACGCACTTGTTGGCCTGCGGGTTGACCAGGTCGCCGGCCGCGCTCAGCACGAACTGCTGGGCCGGGTTGCCGCTGCACCCGACGATCTGGATGGCCGCGCCGTTGGCGGTCGATCCCCAGGCCACGTCCAGGCACTTGTTGTTCTGCACCTGGAGCGTGCCGTTGACCGCCGCCCACTGCTGCGCGCCGGTCTGGTTGCAGGTGTACATCTGCACGCGTACGCCGTCGGAAAAGTTCGAGTTCGGCACGTCGACGCACTTGTTGTTCCAGTTGCTGATGATCGCCTGCCCGCCGCCGCCACCGCCGGTCGTGGTCAGCGACAGCCCGTACACGCCCAGGATCTCGTTGACCGGCTGGAACCACATGGTCGCGCCGGAGGTGCAGTTGCCGGAGCCTCCGGAGGTGACGCCCTGCGCCTGGTTGCCCGAGATCCACGAGCCGCCCGAGTCGCCCGGCTCGGCACAGGCGTTGCTGCGGCTCAGCCCGGAGACGGAGCCCTGCGGGTAGGTGACCGTCTCGTTGCGGCCGAGCAAGGTTCCACACCGCCACCCGGTGGTACGCCCGGAGCGGCAGATCGAGCTGCCGACGGCGGCGTCCTGCGACCCGGCCACGGTCACGTTGCCGCCCGAGTAGTTGTTCACCCACGGCTGCGAGACCCAGTTGCCGTTCGTGCGTACCCAGGCGTAGTCGTTGCCGGGGAACGACGAGCCGGCGAACGTGCCCTGCGCGACGTTGTTGTAGCCGAGCGTCGGGCTGCCCGCGCCGCCGCAGTGCCCGGCCGTGACGAAGCCGCCGGCCACCGAGAAGCCGACCGAGCAGAGCGTGTTGCCGTTGATCACGTACTGGTCGCCGCCGCGGGTGTCGTAGAGCGGCTGAGGCGGCTCGGCCAGGGTCTCGACCCGGACCGCGCCGGCGCCGCTGTCCGCCGCGAACGTCCGCGCCGCCGCCTCCCGGCCCGGCGCCACCCGTACCACCAGGCTGTTCGTGGCGACGTCGGTGTACCAGCCACGGATGCTCTTATCGGCCTTGGCGGCCCGTTTGTCGAGTTTGGCCTGGGCGGCGGCCAGCTCGTCGGCGCTACGGGACACGATCGTCACGTCGGCGCCCTCGGCCCGGGCCTTCCCGGCGGCCGCGGCCGAGGTCACCGCGACGGTGAGCTTCGTGCCGCCGGCCGGGATCCAGGCCCCGGCGAACGCCTTGCCGGTCCGGGCGCGGACGCGCTGCTCGACCACCGGCGCGGCCGCCTCGGTGGCCAGCCGGGCGCGGATCTGGTTGTCGTCGAGCTTCAGGTCGCGGCGCATCGCGGCGAGCATGCCGGGCGCCAGGTCGAACGAGGGGGTCGGGTTCGGGGCCGGCTCGGCGGCCTGACTGGGCGGGGCGATCATGCCGACCGCGACGAGAGCCGCCGCGGCGACCACGACCACCTTGAGGGGGCGGGCCATAGCTCACTCCTGGGGAGAAAGAGGGGATGGGAGAGCGCTCTCATCGGAGTCTGTCTATCTATTAACAATGTGTCAAGAAATCTCCAGGCAACATGGTGCGGGGACCGTACGAGGTGGCTCGCCGCTGAGCCGCCGACGTGCAAGGGTTGACGGCGGGCGCATTCACCACAGGGGGGTTGTCGTGGGCATGGTCAAGGTGGTCGGTCTCGTGCTGCATCCGCGGCGTGACTGCGGCGCCGCGATCGACGCCATCGTGTCGTGGGCGAAGACGCGCGACGTCACCGTGCTCGGCCTGAAGGACGAGATCAACCGGATCGACTGCGACGCCGTCGCGGTCAGCTCCGAAGAGATGATCGAGCGCGCTCAGGTGCTGGTCAGCCTGGGTGGCGACGGCACCATGCTGCGCACCATGCGGCTGGTCGAAGGACGCAAGACCCCGGTGCTCGGGGTCAACGTCGGCCGGCTCGGCTTCCTGGCCGAGGTCGACCTGCCCGACCTGCCGTCGGCGCTGTCGGCCTTCGACGAGCACCGGTTCACCATCGAGTCCCGCACGGCCGTGCGCACCACACTGCCCGGCGGCCAGGCGGTGTCCGCGTTCAACGACATCGCCCTGGTCCGGGTGCCCGGCGACGGGCTGGCCAACGTCGGCATCTCCGTCGAGGGCAAGAACTTCGTCAGCTACGCGGCCGACGCGGTGATCGTGGCCACGCCGACCGGCTCCACCGCGTACTCCTTCTCGGCCGGCGGCCCGATCGTCTCGCCCAACGTCGAGGGCCTGATCGTCTCGGCCTCGGCCGCCCACTCGTCCTTCAACCGCTCGCTCATGCTGGCCCTGGACGAGCGGCTCGACCTCGACGTGCTCCCGCGCAGCGGCCGCCTCGCGGTCGAGGTGGACGGCATCATCGAGGGGTACGTGACCGAGGGCGAGCAGCTCTCGATCGTGCCGGTCCCGGCCGCGGCCCAGGTCATCCGCCTCGGCAGCACCTCGTTCTACGAGCGGGCCCGGCGCAAGCTTCGGGTCGAGGGCAGCGCCCAGATCACCAGCGGCGACGCCGCCGACGCGGTGGTCGTCGACAGCTTCGAGCAGAGCCGGTACGAAGTGCTGCTCGGCGGCGAGGTGGCCGGCGTGCTCCACTACACCCGCCGGGGCGCCGCCGTCGACCTCACCCACACCGAGATCGACCAGGCGTTCGAAGGGCGCGGGCTGGCCGGGCGCCTGGCCACCGCCGCGTTCACCGACGCCCGCAACCGGGCGACCCCGGTCAAGGTCACCTGCCCGTTCGTCACCGGGTGGCTCGAGCGCCACCCCGAATACTCCGACCTTGTCGAAGGGACCTGACATGAGCAACAAACCGTGCGCGCACGTCGACGAGGTGCGGCTGGACGACGTGAAGCCGTCGGGCGACGGCTGCGTCGAGTGCCTCGCCGAGGGTGGCCGCTGGGTCCACCTGCGGCTCTGCGAGAACTGCGGCCACGTCGGCTGCTGCGACTCGTCGCCGGCCAAGCACGCGACCGCGCACTTCCACGAGACCGGGCACCCGCTCGTCCAGTCGTACGAGCCCGGCGAGGACTGGTGGTGGTGCTACGCCGACGACCTCGTCTTCACCGTTCCCGGCGCACCGACGTTCTCTCATCCCTGAGGTTGACACATGGGCCATCCCGCGATCCTGACCGTCGACGACGACCCCTCCGTCTCCCGCGCCATCGCCCGTGACCTGCGCCGGCGATACGGCGAGAACTACCGGATCATCCGCGCCTCGGCGGCCGCCGACGCGCTCGAGGCGCTGCGCGAGCTCAAGCTGCGCGGCGGCCGTGTGGCCGTGATGCTGGCCGACTACCGGATGCCCCAGATGAACGGCATCGACTTCCTGGAGCAGGCGATGGACCTGTTCCCGAACGCGCGGCGGGCGTTGCTCACCGCGTACGCCGACACCGACGCGGCGATCCAGGCGATCAACCAGGTCGACGTCGACCACTACCTGCTCAAGCCCTGGGATCCGCCGGAGGAGAAGCTCTATCCGGTGATCGACGCGCTGCTCGACGCGTGGCTGGAGAGCGGCGACCGTGACCTCGAGTCGATCCGGGTGGTCGGTCACCGCTGGAACGAGCAGTCCTTCCAGGTGCGCGACTTCCTGACCCGCAACCTGGTCCCGTACCGCTGGCTCTCGGCCGAGGAGCCCGAGGGCCGCCGGCTGCTCGAGGCGGCCGGGGTCGGTCCCGAGGCGGTCCCGCTGGTGGTCACCACCGACGGCCGGGCGATGTCCCAGCCGAGCACCACCGAGGTGGCCGAGGCGGCCGGGCTGTCCACCGCCCCCGACCGCGACTTCTACGACCTGATCATCGTCGGCGGCGGACCGGCCGGGCTGGGCGCGGCCGTCTACGGCGCCTCCGAGGGCCTCAAGACGCTGCTGGTCGAGCGGCAGGCGGTCGGCGGCCAGGCCGGGCAGAGCTCCCGGATCGAGAACTACCTGGGCTTCCCGGACGGCATCTCCGGCGGCGACCTGACCACCCGGGCCCGCCGGCAGGTCGGCAAGTTCGAGGCCGAGGTGTTGAACACCCGCGAGGTCACCGGGCTTCGGGTGGAAGGACCGGCCAAGACGTTGTCGTTCACCGACGGTGGCGAGGTGTCCGCCCACTCGGTGGTGCTCGCGACCGGTGTGGCCTACCGCCCGCTGGTGGCCGACGGCGTGCACGAGCTGACCGGCTCGGGCATCTACTACGGCTCGGCCTCCTCCGAGGGGCCGGCCTGCCAGGGCGCCGACGTCTTCATCATCGGCGGCGCCAACTCGGCCGGCCAGGCCGCGATGTACTTCTCCCGGTTCGCGAAGAACGTCACCCTGCTGGTCCGCGGCGATTCGCTCGAGGCGTCGATGTCGTACTACCTGATCCAGCAGATCGAGCGGAAGCCCAACATCCACGTCCGGACCCGCTGCGAGGTCGTCGGGGCGCAGGGCGAGGGCCACCTCCAGGCCATCACCATCTGTGACGGCAAGAACGGGCAGAGCACCACGGTCGAGTGCGGCTACCTCTTCGTCTTCATCGGCGCCGAGCCCCGGACCGACTGGCTGGACGGCGCCGTCGCGCGGGACGAACGTGGCTTCGTCTACACCGGGCCGGATCTTCTGACAAATGGCACCCGCCCGAAGGGATGGGATCGGGACCGCGATCCGTTCTACCTGGAGTGCAGCGTTCCGGGGATCTTCGCGGCGGGCGACGTCCGGGCCAACTCGGTGAAACGGGTGGCCTCGGCGGTCGGCGAGGGCGCGATGGCCGTGACGCTGGTGCACCGCTACCTGGAGGCGCAATGACCGACACCGGCACCGACACCGGGGAGATCACTCTCGAACCCTGTGAACCGGGCAAGCTCACCAACGACCAGCTCCGCACCCTGTTCCTGTTCGAGAAACTGACCGACGAGCAGCTGACCTGGATCCGCGACCACGGGTGCACGATGCGGGCCAAGGCCGGCTCGTACGTGCTCCGCGAGGGCGACCCCGCGGAGAAGTTCTTCATCCTGCTCAGCGGCACCATTCAGCTCACCCGCATGGTGGGCCAGGACGAGGTGGAGACCAACCGCACCGAGCAGCGCGGCGTGTACATGGGCGCGACCAACGCCTACCTCCGCGACGACGGCGTGCAGCAGCAGTACATGGGCTCGATGCGCGCGCTCGACGAGTCGGAGTTCTTCGTCATGGAGGCCGCCGACTTCGGCCACATGATGCGCGAGTGGTTCCCGATGGCCGTACACCTGCTCGAGGGTCTGGCCATGGGGATGCGCAACTCGCAGGCCGCGGTCGGCGAGCGGCAGCGCCTCACCGCGCTCGGCGCGCTCACCGCCGGGCTGATGCACGAGCTGAACAACCCGGCCGCCGCGGCGTCCCGGGCCACCGGCTCGCTGCGTCAGCGGGTCGCCGGCATGCGTCACAAGCTGGGCATGCTGGCCGCCGGCAAGGTCGACCCGGCCCGCCTCGACGCGCTGGTCGAACTTCAGGAAGAGGTCATCGAGCGGGCCGCCAAGGCGCCCGTGCTGAGCGCCATGCAGACCTCCGACCTCGAGGACGAGCTCGGCGAGTGGATGGACGAGCACCACATCACCGGCGGCTGGGACATCGCGCCGGTCTTCGCCCAGGGCGGCCTCGACGTCGAATGCCTCACCGAGATCGAGCGCAAGGTCGGCGCGCCCGAGCTGCTCGACCAGGCGGTGCACTGGCTCGGGTACGCGCTCGAGACCGAACAGCTGATGAGCGACATCGAGGACGCCACCAGCCGGGTCTCCAGCCTGGTCACCGCGGCCAAGCAGTACTCGCAGATGGACCGGGCCGCACACCAGTGGATCGACGTGCATAGCGGCCTGGACAGCACGCTGGTGATGCTCACCCACAAGATCGGTGACGGCATCACCGTGGTCAAGGACTACGACCGCTCGCTGCCGCAGATCCCGGCCCACCCGGCCGAGCTCAACCAGGTCTGGACCAACCTGATCGACAACGCGGTCCAGGCCATGCAGGGCGTCGGCACCCTGACCATCAAGACCTACCTGGTCGGCAACCAGCTCGTGGTGTCGATCGGGGACTCCGGGCCGGGCGTGCCCGAAGAGCTGCGAAAGCGGGTCTTCGAGCCGTTCTTCACCACCAAGCCGGTGGGTGAGGGCACCGGCCTCGGGCTGGACATCTCGTACCGGATCGTGGTCAACCGGCACGGCGGCGACATCAAGCTCCAGTCCGAGCCGGGCGACACCCGCTTCCTGGTGCGGCTGCCGCTCAGCGAACCGTCCTCCGCCTGACCGCGGGGCTCACACCCCGAGCAGGCCGCGCACGTATGCGGCCTGCCCGGCGTGCTGCGCGTCGTCGTCGTAGACGCTGATCAGCCGGGCCATCATGGTGACCGGCGGATCCCAGTTCTTGTCCACGACCCGGTCGAGGTCGTCGTCGGACAGGCCGCGGAGGAACTCGATCGAGCGCTCGTGCACCGCGGTGTAATAGTTCAGCAGCGCCTGTGACGTCTCGGGCGCGACCTTCGCCACCTGCTTCGCCGAGTGGCCGTAGCCGGTGTCGTCCGAGCCGCCGGGCAGGCCGAACATCGGCGCCCAGCCGCCGGCGACGTAGACCTCCTGGCCGCCGATCAGCTCGGTGAGGTGGCTGTCCTGCACCCGGGTCAGGTGCCAGACCAGCCAGCCGATCGTGTTCGCGCCCTCGGCCGGCGTCTGGCGCAGCTGCTCGGGGCTCAGCCCCTCGACCGCGCCGGCCACCAGTTCCGGCAGCCGTCCGTACGCCTCGATCAGCACCTCGTTGGCCCGCACCGCTCGCTCCTTCTACTCGGTCGTGCTCGTGGTCGGGACGTCCGGCTCCCCGCCACCCTCACCGTTGCCCTCACCGGCGCCGCTGTCCGGGTTGGCCGGCTCGGTGGGCGCGTCGGTCGCCGGGGCGTCCGTCGTCGGCGCCGTGGTCGGCTCGGTCGCACCGGTCGACGGCGCGTCGGTCGGCTCGGTCGTCGGCGTCCCGGCCGGTGCGCTGCCCTCGTCGGTCGTCGGCTGCGTGGCCTCCGGCGACGGGGCCACCGGCGTCACCGGCTTCTCGTTGCGCGGTTCGCTCCTGCCGTCGAACGTGCTGCTCAGCGTCGTGCTGCCGGACGAGTTGCCGCCCACCATCGACGCCACCGACTTGCCGGCCATCAGCTCGATCAGGGACAACACCCCGATGGCGAGCACGAAGACGCCGGCCGTGATGAGCGCGACCCGCTTCCACCTGATCGTGCGCCCGGTCGTCCGCTCCGCTTCCGGAACGGTCTCCGACGGCTTGTCGTCCTCGGACGCCGCGGCCACGTCGGGCGTGCCCACCGCGGCGGGCGCCGTCACGAACGTGGGCGCGATCGTCTGGAGCTTCTGGGCCCCGCGCTTGATCGAACGGTGGTAGATCTCCGTCCCCACGGTGCCGATGATGCTGGCCAGGGCCGCGCCGATCAGGGTGCCGGCGACGCCCAGGAACGAGCCGATCACCGCCGCGCACACCGCGGCCAGCGCTCCGGCCAGGGTCTTGCCGATGTCGATGCCGGACCAGATCCGTTCTGCTGCCTGCTCGGACATGTCCTCCTTGCTCCACGCTCTAGTTCGGTCGCCGGAAGCCTCTGCCTTTACCTACCGGCGCATTGCTAAACCACGCCGCTCCGCCAGAATCTCGCGAATCGGGCGGACCACGACCCCGTCCTCGGCCATCCTTTGCCTGGCCAGCCGCCGGGTGCGCAGGATGCCCACGACCCCGATCGCACCGACCAGATACTGGACACTCAGCGCCACCCGGAAGTCGGCCAGGTCATAGCTCGCACCCCCACCGGTTCGCCAGTCGAGGATCAGCCCGACCAGCAGGATGGTCAGCAGCGAGGCGGTGAACCCGCCCACGTTGACGATGCCGGTCGCCGTGCCCAGCCGGGCCGGCGGGTTGAAGGTACGGGCCAGGTCGAAGCCGATCACCGACCCCGGGCCGCCCAGCCCCAGCGCCAGCACCAGCAGCACCAGCACGGGCAGCGGCGCCGGGCCCGGCCAGAGGAGCACCAGGCCCCACCCGGCGGCGGTGGTGACGACCACGCCGAGCACCAGCCACGACCGGCGCAACGGGAACCGCTGGGCCAGCACGCCCATCACCGGCCCCGCCGCCATACCGGTCAGCACGAACACGGTCAGCAGCGCGCTGGCCGTGCCCCGGCTCAGCCCCTCGCCGGCCACCAGGAACGGGAACCCCCAGGTCAGCGCGAACACGGTGCCGGCGAACTGGGTGGTGAAGTGGGTCCACAGGCCCAGCCGGGTGCCCGGTTGGAGCCACGCCTGCTTGAGGTCGAGGGCGACCTGGCGCGGGGTGATCGCCGGACCGGCGCTCACGCGTACCTCAGGGGTGTCGTGCAGCGCGACCACCGTCACCACCGCGACCAGCACGCCCAGCGCGGCCATGGCGACGAACGCGGCGCTCCACCCCTGGTAGGCGAGCAGGGCGGCCAGCGGCACCGCGCTGAGGATCTGGCCGAGCTGCCCGATGATGCCGGTGAGCTGGGTCAGCACCGGCACCCGCCGGGCCGGGAACCAGCGCGGGACCAGGCGCAACACGCTGATGAAGGTCACCGCGTCACCCGCGCCGACCAGCACCCGGGCGACCACGGCGCCGGTGACGCCGTCGCTGAACGCCATCAGCACCTGCCCGGCCGCCATCGCGACGGCGCCGGCCACGATCATCCGCACCGACCCGAAACGGTCGAGCAGCAGGCCGGCCGGCACCTGAAGCGCCGCGTACACGAGCAGTTGAAGAACCGCGAACGACGCCAGCGCGCTCGCGCCGACCCCGAACCGGTCTTGCGCGTCGAGGCCCGCCACCCCCAGGGAGGTGCGGTGCAACACAGCGATCACGTAGGCGGCCAGACCAACGGCCCAGACGGCCCACGCTCGTCGCAGGGCCATCACAAACCTTCCAGCCGGACATCGGGGTACGTCCCCAACCCTTCTCCGGCCGCCCTCGACCTGCAACGAATCGGGCGCACGCCACACGTGTGCCTGGTCACCCCGAGTGACCCGCGCGACCGGCCGTCGTTGGGAACGGTGCGTCCCGCCGAGTGATCAACAGGAGTCGACGAGGTGCCGTACCGCGAGCTGATCGATCTGGTTCTCGCCGCACCGGGCCCGGCCGCCCCGGCCGGCGCCGTGACGGTGCTGCGTGAGCTCGCCGACGACGAGGACCTCGGGGCGGTGACGGCGCTCGGTGTGGTGCTGACGGCCGAGCTGGGCCTCGACGCCTGGGAGCCACCCGATCTCACCGACCCCGCGAACCTGCTGCACGTCCCCGGCGTCCCGGATCTGGTGCGCGCCTACCTGATCGGGTTCTATCCGCGGCTGTTCCAGGCGAACGTCATCGAGCTCAGCACGCCTGCCGCCGAGTGGCGTACCCCGGCCGGACTGATCCGGCTCCAACGGCTCGGCTGGCGCGGCGCGGCCATGCGGCACGAGGCGCTGCGCGCCTATCTGACCCAGGCGCTGACCGACCACGCGGTGTTCCGTCGCGACGTGCTCGGCATCGCCCCGGACGCCCTGGTCCAGGCCATTCTGCGGCAGATCCATCGGGGCGCGCGGATCGTCGACGGGCACAGCATCGACCACTCCTTCGAGGCCGGCCTGGAGTGGCTGCTGTCCGTCGACGCCGACACGTTCAGCCTCGCGATCCAGCACGAGTTCGGTCACTACCACACGGATCTCCTCGCGGCGGCGCCCGATGTGCCGGTCGAACCCCAGGACCGGCGACGCTTGATCGCCGAGGTGCGCCGCCTCGCCGGCGGGGCGCCACCCTTCGAACTGGTCAAGTCCGGGGCCGGGCCGGTTCAGATGCTCTGGAGCAGCGGCCCCTATCTGCACGTGTCGTTCAGCCGCTTCGGCCGGCCCATCGGCGTCGACGAGGCGGCGGAACTGGCCCTCCTGACCGGCGCCGTGGCCGGGGCCGATCCGGAGCTCGCGGCCGCCGCCTACTCCAAGGCGGGGATCTTTCACGTCGGCTTCGCCGGCGGGACCGCCCTCCGGACGGCCGGCCTCTGGTGGCCGCGTCGGAAGCAGGAGGAGCAGCGGCTGATGGACGAGGCGCGGGACCGTGCCCCCGGCTGGCTCGCCGGCCTCCGGGCCCGCGGCCGGGTCGGGCGCACCGAGCGCGACGTGTCGATGATCCTCGGCGCCACGCCACGCCAGGCCCGCTGGTTCGTCTCCGGTCCGCTGGCCCACGCCGACCTGCACGCGAGCGCATCGGGCCGGCCGCACCGCGCGAGTGTCCGGTGCGCCGACGCCGCGACGCTCGGCCGGCCGGATCCGGCCGAGGCGGGACGGTTGTTCGGTGAGCTGGCGTCGGCGAGCGGCGTGGTCCGGGACGGTTCGTCCACGCGGTATGCCGGCGCCACCGCGAACGGCGCACGCTCGGTGCTCTCCGCGCTGTGCGATGCCGGGTTCGACATCGACACGACGCTCGACGGGACCGGGACGACCTTCCTCGCCGACGCGGCCGGACGGAACTCGGATCTGGTGGAGTTCGTCCTCGGCTGCGGTGCCGACCCGGACCGGGCGGATCGGCGCGGCCGGACGGCGCTGGTCACCGCGACGCTCGCCGGCGGGGCCGCGTCCGTCCGGCGGCTGCTCGAGGCCGGCGCCGATCCCGATCGGTGCGACGGCGACGGACGGACCGCGCTGGTCGCCGCCGTCGTCCGCGACGAGCTGGAGATCGTCGCTGTCCTGCTGGCCCTCGGCGCGCGCCCGGACGCCGCGACCGCCACCGGTCAGACGCCCCTCGCGATGGCCCGGTCGACCGGAGCGGTCGCGGCGCTGTGCCGGGCCGGGGCCTCCGTCCACGCCGCCGACCCGGCCGGGGTGTCCGCCCTGACGTCGGCCGCCGCCGCGGGCTCCACCGAGGCGGTCGCCGAACTGCTGCGCCGGGGAGCCGACGTGGACCGGCCGACGGCCCTGGGTCAGACGGCCCTGCACGGCGCGGCCGGCTGCCGGGCCGAAGGCCCGTCCGGCCAGATCATCGACCTGCTGATCGAGGCCGGCGCCGACCCGGACGAGGAGGACTCCGACGGCCACACCCCCCTGATGTACGCCGCCCGGGACATGAACCCGACCGGCGTCGAGCGGCTCGTCGCCGCGGGCGCGGACGTCAACCGCGAGGCGAAGAGCGGCAGTACGGCCATCATGTTCGCCGTCACCGCGGAGACCGGCTGGTCGCGGGACTTCATGACGGTCTTCGCGCGGCAACGGGCCACCGTCGAAGCGTTGCTGGCCGCCGGTGCGGACGTGATCGCGACCGATACCGAGGGGCGCACCGCCGCCGACCTCTCGACCTCGGCCGCGATCACGGAACTACTGCGCGAGCACGCACGCGGATGACCGATGCGAGCCGGGCGGCACCCGGCGTGGCGGAGCGGGTCGCCTCGGCCGGCCGGGACGGGACCGGGCGGGTCGACCTGAACGGTCTCGGTCTGCGCGAGGTGCCCACGGAGATCCTCGGACACCCCGGCATCCGCCGCCTCGACCTCAGCGGCAACCGGTTGCGCGAGGTGCCGGGCGAGATCTTCCGGCTGCCGGGGCTCGAGGGCCTCAACCTGGCCGGCAACCGGCTCACGGCGCTCCCGCCGGAGGCCGGCTCCGGCGCCGCCCTCCGGCATCTCGACCTCTCCGAGAACCGGCTGACCGCGCTGCCGGCCGAGCTCGCCGGCACCGGTCTCGTCGACCTTCGCCTGCGGGACAACGCTCTGGCCGACGCCGCGCCGCTGACCGGCCTGCGGCGCCTGCGCCTGCTCGATCTGTCGGGCAATCGGCTGCGCGCCCTGCCCCGGCTGGACACCACCGAACTCACCCGGCTCGATCTCAGCGGCAACGCGCTGGAGACGCTGCCCAGCTGGTTCGGCGCGTTGCGCGGGCTCCGGGTGCTGGATCTGTCCGGCAACCGGCTCGCCGACGTCCGGCCGCTGGCCGACCTGCCGCTGCGTGAGCTCTTCCTGGACGACAACGCCCTGGCCAAGGTGCCGGTGGCTCTCGCCGGGTCGCCGACGCTCCGCCGCCTGTCGATGCGGCGGAACCCGTGCGGCCCGCCGCGGGCCACCAGCCCCTCGTGCGCCGCGTGGCGGGCGGCGGCCAGGGCCGAGGAGACCGCGGGGGCGGTCCGGGCGCTCACCGCGGGGGAGAACGATCCCACCCGCCAGTACTTCGACGCGGCGATGCTCACGTTGCTGTGCGCCCTGCACGTGACCGGCCTGGGCGGCATGCTCGTGGTGGCCCGGCTCCACTACCGCCGTTACCGATCCTGTGCCCTGACCATGCGGTTCGCGGACGGGAGCCAGGTCGACCTCACGCACGTCTCGCTGAGAACCGCCACCGAACTGATCCGGCGGCACTACCGCGAGACCGGCGGGAAGCCGGCCGACGTCCGCTTCCAGCCGTCGCGATCGCGCGCTGACGTCGCGGTCGCGGCCGAGCTCGCGGTCGACGCGGTGTCCCGGTCCGCCGACATCTCCCTCCGCTCGACCGACGCGGCCGGGATCGTCATCAATCAGCACTTCGGAGATCAGATCATGGGCGACAACTACACCATCGGCGACGTCACCAACTCGAACTTCGCCATCCGGTCCAGCCTGGAGCGAGTCACGCAGACCATCACCGCCGGCGTCGCCGACGACGGCGCGCGGGCCGAGCTGAACCGGCTCCTCACCGAGCTCGCCTCGGTGGTCCAGGCGCTGCCGCCGGCCGAGCGCGCCGACGGCGAGACGGTCGTCGAGGCCGCCGAGGACCTCGTCACCCGCGCCGCCGGTGACCGCCCGAATCGAACCCTGGTCGAGCTGTCCTGCGAGACCCTTCAGACCGTCGCCGGCGGGCTGACCTCGGTCGCGCCCATCGCCGCGGCGATCGCGCAGGCGGTGAACAAACTGGTCGGGGGCTAGTTCCTCGCCCGGAGGTGGTGGGTGAGCCAGGCGACCGTCTCCTGGAGGTACTCGGCGCGCGAGTGGCGGTGCAGCAGCTCGTGGCCCTCGTCGCGGAAGAGCAGGTACTTGTGCTCGGCGCCACGGGCCCGCAGCGCGGCCACCACCTGCTCGGCCTCGATCACCGGGACGTTGCTGTCGTTCTCGCCGTGCACGACCATCAGCGGGGCGCGGAGGCGGTCGATCCGGGTGATCGGGGAGAGGTCGCGCAGCAGGTCGGCGTCGTGCACCGGGTCGCCGTACTTGCTGACCGCGGCCGCCGCGATCCACGGCTCGGTGTGCTCGTAGAAGGTGGCGAAGTCGCTCATGCCGCAGACGTCGATGCCCACCGCGAACAGCTCCGGATAGGTGACCAGCGCGGCCAGGGTGAGGTACCCGCCGTACGACCGGCCCATGATCCCGATCCGGGCCGGGTCGGCCACGCCGCCGCCGACCAGATGCTTCACGCATGAGGCGACGTCCTCGATGGCGTCGTAGCGCAGCGGCCCGTTGTCGGCGTTGACGAACGTGCGGCCGAAGCCGGACGACCCGCGCACGTTCGGCGCGAACACCGCGATGCCCCGGTCGACCAGGGACTGGAACAGCGGGCCGTGACCGGGGCGTTCCTGCGCCTCCGGCCCACCGTGGAACCACAGGACGGTGGGATGGGGCCCGGGCCCGGCCGGGCGGAACAGCCAGCCGGTCAGCGCCAGCCCGTCGTGCCCGGTGAACTCCTCGAGCACCGGCCGGACCGCGCCGGGCGCCGTCGCCTCGACCGACACCGGCGAGAGCTTGCCGTCGGCCCAGGCCCAGGTGCCGTGCGGCTGCCCGGGGCCCTCGACGGTGAAGGCGAGCGTGCTGCCGTCGGTGCTCCACGACGGCCCGGCCGCCACCAGTCCGGGCAGCGGGATCTCGGCGCCGCCGGGCAGGACGGTCAGCCGGGACAGGCCGCCGCGCACGTTCCACAGCACGGCCGCCCGGCTGCCGTCGGCGGTCAGCGCGAAGGACTCCACCTCGTCCGTCGGCGACGACGCGACCACCGAGACCTCGCCGTCCCGCACGTGGATCAGCACCGGGAACTCCCCGGCGTCACAGCGGGCCCAGATCGACCCGTCCGGCCCGAAGACGGCCTCCTCGCCGCTGGCCACGTGCTCCTCGACGCCGGTCGCGAGGTCGAGCACCGCGATGTGCCGGTCACCACGGGGACCGCGCCGGATCAGCGCCCGGGAGAAGTCGGGGCTGACGTCGAACAGCGAGATCAGGTCGCCCGAGGCGATGACCCGGCGCTCACCGGTGACCGGGTCGATGACCAGGGCCTGGGTCAGGTTCTCGGTGACCGCCAGCAGCGACCGGCCCGGCAGCCAGCGCATGTTGTCGGCGGTGTCGGCGCCGAAGCCGGCCACCTGGTGCAGCTCGGAACCGTCCGGCCGGACCAGCCAGACCTCGTGCCGGGGCGCGCCGCCGGGCGCCAGCAGGCAGGCCAGCCAGCCGCCCCCGGTGGACCACTGCACCGCCATCACCGGCTGCTCGCCGGTGTCGACCAGGAAGGTCAGCTCGCTGCCGACCGGCTGGACCCAGACCTTGGGAACCCCGCTCCGGTCGGACACGTACGCGGCGTGCCGGCCGTCCGGCGACAGGGCCGGGGACCAACTGCCACTGACCTCCGTCGGGAAGGATCCCGGATCCCGGGTCATCCATCCCATCGGCAGAACAGTGACGTCGACACGGTTGAGCTGACCGGTCATCCAGGTCTCCCTTCGTGGTCTAAATCCCCTTGTCCTGCAGCCACATCTCAAGCAGTGCCAGCTGCCAGAGCTGGTTCGCGCCGAGGGTGGTGCGAGGAGTATTGGGGTCCGCGAGGAGCGCGTCAACGTACTCCGGGCGGAACAATCCGCGTGTCCGGGCCTGGGGGGCATAAAGGGCATCCCGGACCAGGTCCAGCATCGGTCCTTCCAGGTGCCGGATGGCCGGAACCGGGAAGTAACCCTTGGTGCGGTCGATCACTTCGTCGGGCACCACGCCCCGGGCGGCGTCCTTGAGCACGCCCTTGCCCCCTGATGCAAGCTTTAGCTCGGGCGGGCACGCGGCCGCCAGTTCGACGAGCTCGTGGTCGAGGAACGGGACCCGCGCCTCCAGCCCCCAGGCCATGGTCATGTTGTCCACCCGCTTGACCGGGTCGTCGACCAGCATCACCTGCGAGTCGAGCCGCAGCGCCGCGTCCACGCTGGTGGTGGCCCCGGCCCGGCCGAAGTTCGTCTCGACGAACACGCGGCTCTCATCGGTCGCGAGCATCCACGACGGGCTCAGCTGCCGTGACAGGGTCTCGAAATCACGATCGAAGAACTCCGCCGCGTACGCCGTGACGGCACCGTCCCGCGGAACGTTCGCGAGCGGCGGGTACCAGCTGTAGCCGGCGAAGATCTCGTCCGCGCCCTGCCCCGACTGCACCACCTTGACGTGCTGCGAGACGTCCTCCGAGAGCAGGTTGAAGGCGACGCAGTCGTGGCTGACCATGGGCTCGCTCATCGCGGCCACGGTGCGCGTGACCGCGGGCAGGAACCGGTCGCGCCCGATCCGGATCTGGTGGTGCTCGGTGTCGAACTGCTTGGCGATCAGATCGGAGTACGCGAACTCGTCGCCCTGCTCGCCAGCCGCCGCCTCGAACCCGATGCTGAACGTGGTCAGGCCGCGCTGACCCTGCTCGGCCAGCAGCGCCACGATCAGGCTGGAGTCGAGCCCGCCGGAGAGCAGCACGCCGACCGGCACGTCGGCGACCATCCGCCGCTCGACCGCGACCCGCAGCTTCTGCCCGACCTCGTGGGCCCACTCCTCGGAGCTGAGATCGCGGGCGCGGGTGAAGCCGGCCTCCCAGTAGACGCGCTCGGTGCTGGTCCCGTCGGCCTTGATCACGCGTACGGTCGCCGGCGGCAGCTTGCGCACCCCGGCGACGATCGTCCGCGGCGCCGGGACCACCGAGTGGAACGTCATGTAGTGCTGGAGGGCGACCCGGTCGAGCGACGTGTCGACGTCCCCGGCGGCGAGCAGCGCCGGCAGCGTGGACGCGAAGCGCAGCCGGCCCGGGGTCTCGGCCAGGTAGAGGGGCTTGATGCCGAGCCGGTCGCGGGCCAGCATCACGGTGCCCGAGCCGTGCTCGACGATCGCGAAGGCGAACATGCCGAGGAAGTGGTCGACACAGCCGGCGCCCCACCGGTGGTACGCCTTGAGGATCACCTCGGTGTCGGAGGTGGAGAAGAACGTGTAGCCGTACCCCCGGAGCTCGTCCCGCAGCTGCTGATAGTTGTAGATACAGCCGTTGAAGACCAGGGTGAGGCCGAGTTCGTCGTCGGTCATCGGCTGCCGTCCGGCGTCGGACAGGTCGATGATCTTGAGGCGGCGGTGGCCCAGCACGACCGCGCCGCGGGTCTCCAGCCCCTCGCCGTCCGGGCCGCGGGATTCCAGGCACGGCAGCATCGCGCGGACGGCGTCGGCGTCCGCGGGCCGTTGGTCGAACCGGAGCTCTCCGGCGATGCCGCACATGATGGGACCTCCCAGGGTCATCAGATTGTGGGTCGGATGTTGCGGATCCATGTCGTAGCCGTAACGGCCTTATCCCGTTGCCTATATGCGCTCAGAGCAAGGGCCCTGCTCTGAGCGCATATAGGCAACACTCAGCTGAGCAGCCACGTGTCCTTCGAGCCGCCGCCGCGGGACGAGTTGACGATCATCGAGCCGGCCGGGGCGACGCGGGTCAGCGCGGCCGGGGCGACCACCGACTCGCGGCCGGTGAAGACGAACGCCCGCAGGTCGACGTGCCTCGGGGCGAGCTGGTGGCCGTCGAACACCGGGTGGGTGGAGAGGTCGACGACCTCCTGGGCCACCCAGCGGTGCGGCGCGGCGTTGATCTGCCGGCGTACCGCGGCCAGGTCTTCCGGCCGGGCGTGCGGGCCGATCACGATCCGGTCGCCGCCGTAGCCGTCGACCGGCTTGCAGACCAGCTCGTCCAGCCGGTCGAGCACCTCGGCCCGCTGCTCGGGGATGCCGCAGAGGTACGTCGGCACGTCGGCCAGCAACGGCTTCTCGCCCAGGTAGTACTCGATCAGCCGCGGCACGTACGCGTACACGGCCTTGTCGTCGCCGATCCCGTTGCCGAGCGCGTTGGCCAGCACCACGGTGTCGGCGTGCAGCGCCGCGACCAGGCTGGGCCCGAGCGGCATGCCGTCGGCGCCGGGGGAGTGCATCAGGCTGTCCTCGCCCATCCGCAGGTAGATCACGTCCACCCGGTGGCGTTTGCCGTCCCGGAGCCGGTGCACGATGCCGTCGTCCACGAACAGCTCGGTGCTGCGGACCAGCGGGATGCCCATCTCCTCGGCCAGCATCCGGTGCTCGAACCAGGCCGAGTCGTCCGGGCCCTGGCTGAGCAGCACCACCTTGGGGTCGTCGCCGGCCGACGGGCCCGCCGCCTCACGCAGCGCGGTGCGCAGCAGGGCCGGGGTGCCCTCGACGCTGAGCAGGCCCTCGGGCCGGGGCAGCTCGGGCAGGACGCTCTCGGTGAGCCGGCGGTTCTGCATCGAGTAGCCGATGCCCGACGGCACCCGCAGGTTGTCCTCCAGCACACACCAGCGGCCCTCGCCGTCGCGCACCAGGTCGACGCCCGCGACCTGCGCGCGTACCCCCGGCCGGGCGATCAGCGCGCCGCTGGGCCGCAGCTCGGGCGAGCCGTCGATCACCCATTCCGGCACCACGCCGTCCTTGACCACGAGCCGGTCGGCGTACACGTCGCCGACGAACGCGTCCAGCGCCCGGACCCGCTGCACCAGACCGGCCCGCAACCGCCGCCAGTCGTCGGCCGGGACCAGCCGCGGCACCAGGTCGAACGGGAACAGCCGGGTGGCCGCCTCGCCCGCCACCGAGAACGTGATGCCGCGGGCGCGCTGCTCGTCGTCGCGGGCGTCCTCACGCTTGCGCAGACCGGCGCTGCCCAGGGCGGAGAGAACATTGACGATCCCGGTGTACGAGTGAGCGACGTCCCCGCCCGGGAAGGCTTCGTCGCCCTCGGCCGCGTACGGGAACAGCCCGGCCGGCACGGTCTGCCCGTCCGGCCCGATGCCGGTCGCGCCGCCCCGGGTGTCGGCCACCACCAGGTCGATCACGTCGGAGAGCCGGCCCCGGCGCTGCATGGCCCGCCGCTGCCGGGACGCCGAACTGCCCCGGCTCAGCGCCTGCACGCTCAGGTCGAACACCTGCTCCCAGTCGCCCAGCTGCTCGAGCTGCGGGCGCAGGTCGGTGATCAGCCGCTCGACGGCCACCGCGGCCGGCACCGGCACCGGCGAGCGGGGCAGGTCGAGCAGGTCGCCCTCCAGCCCGGAACGGGCCGCCCGCCACATCGCCGCGCGGTGCACCGGCGGCCGGACCCGCGTCTGCGGGCGGCCGGCCCGGTAGTCCTGCTGGGCCCGCAGCACCAGGCCGCGGAACAGGCCGGCCAGCAGCACCACGGTGTCCGCCTCGGGGCAGGCGTCGGTCACCCGCAGCTCGACGGTGGGCAGGTGGGCCGAGGGCCGGACGTCGAAGTAGACCATCTTGGGGTCGGTGATCGTGCCGGACGCGATCAGGTCGGCGACCAGCTGGTCATGGTCGGCGGCCGAGCTCACCTCGCCGCTGTCGCCGGCCGTCGGCCAGCGCAGCCAGACCAGCGAGCGGACGCTGGCGTAGCCGGAGTCCTCGCCCATCCAGTACGGCGAGCTGGCCGAGAGCGCGAGCAGCACCGGCAGGGCGGGCGCCACCCGCTGGGCGACCGACACGGCCTCGTCGCGGTCGGCGATGCCGACGTGCACCTGCGCGCCGCAGATCAGCTGCTCGCGGGCGAGCATCTGGTATTCGTCGAGCATCCGGCGGTAGCGTGAGGTCGGCGTGACCGGCAGCGAGTCCAGGTCGACGAGCGGGACGGTGCCGGCCGCGACCAGCCCGAGGCCGAGCGACTCGGCGACGCCGATGGCCTCCCGGCGGAGCCGGACGATGCCCTCACGTAACCCGTCGAGGGTCGCCGTGACCGGGGTGTTCGTCTCCACCACCGAGCGGTGCAGCTCGGCCGAGAAGTGTTCCGGGTCGAGCCGGTCGAGCACGTCGGGGGCCCGCGGTACGAGCTCACGGGTCTTGAGATCGACGACGTGCAGCTCCTCCTCGACCCCGAGGGTCAGATCAGTGCCGTTGCCGATGCCCTCCTCCCCGTCGTCCGCGGTGACCTTCAGTGACTCCGTCATGCGTCCGCCTCTGTACGTCCGGATGCCATCTCCGGAGCCTCGCCAAAACGTGTTCCAGGCATGTGACGTGCCCATTTCCACCGGTAGTCAAGCACCTCGCCGCACGCGAAGACCTTGATCAATGTGTGGCTGGAGGGGTATTCGTGCAGCTCAGGGGACTGTAGCGTCGGGTGATGTGACCGACGATTTACGCCTGCGCCGCCGTGGAGTGTTAACCCTGGCGGCGCTGACCGCATCGATGGCCGCGTGCTCGCGAAACGCCCCCGAGGCGGCCGCGCAGCCACGCACCGTGATCCCACCGGTGTCCACCCCTCCGGATATGCCCGTTCCGTCCCTCTCACCGTCGGCCACGCCGTCGCCCAGCGCGACCAGCAAGGCCGCGGCCCCGAAGGAGGACGGCGACGAGGCCGAGGACAAGCCGGCCGCCAGGAGGACCGGCAAGGGCGGGCCGGTGCCGGCGCTGGACCGGGTGATGCTCGGCTCGTACCTGGCCCTGGGCGGGAAGTCGCTGTCCGAGAGCCTGGCGCTGCGCCGCCGCCAGCTGGGGCGCGAGCAGAAGATCGTGCACCAGTTCTGGGGCTGGTCCGAGCGGATGCCCTCGTCGGTGTCGATCGGCTCGTCGACCCTGACGGTGTCGTGGCACGGGACGAAGCTGGCGCCGGTGGCCGGTGGCGCGCGGGACTCGGTCATCGAGGCCGCGGCGAAGCGGCTGGCCGCGTACCGGAAACCGATGTTGTTGCGCTGGGCCTGGGAGATGAACGGCGACTGGTTCGAGTGGGGCGGCCCGAACAACGGGCGTGACCCCGGGCTGTACGTGACCGCGTTCCGCCGGATCCACCGGATCTTCCGGGCGAACGGGGCGGACAACGTCGCCTTCGTGTGGAGCCCGAACTGGAACTCCTCGCCGAACACATCGGCCAACGCGATGGGCAAGTACTACCCGGGCGACGCCTACGTCGACTGGGTCGGGGTGTCCGGCTACGACTTCTACTCCGAGTCGCCGTCGACGCTGTTCCGGCCGGTGGTCTCGGCCTACGGCAGTCGCAAGCCGATCATCGTGACCGAGACCGCGGCGATCGACCACGGTCGCGGCAGCAAGGCGTCCTGGATCGGCAAGCTCTCGGCGTACGTCCGGAGCACCCCGTCGATCGGCGCGGTGGTCTGGTTCGACACCGACGTGCAGGACGATTCGAAGCACAACTTCCGCTTCGACACGTCCAGCGACGCCCTGGCCGCCTACCGCTCGATGGCCCGGAGTGCCCGGTTCTCGGGCTGAGGGACGCATTTGTCCGGAGGCGAGCACAATGGACGGTCACGCTTCGCGTAGACGACGGCCTATCTCCGTGACGTTGCCGCGTCGATCAACGAACAGACCCTGGGGCTGTGCGGCTGGCGCGGGTAGGAGACACTTTCCTGCATGTCGGGTGTGATGGAGCTGGGCGCGCGGGACCCGCGCCAGGTCGGCCCCTACCGCCTGCTCCAGAAGCTGGGCGGGGGCGGTCAGGGCACGGTCTACCTGGGCACCGACGGCGGCGACGAGCGGGTCGCGGTCAAGGTGCTCAACACCGACTTCGACGACACCGGCCGGCTCAAATCGACGCTGAACCGCGAGCTGCTCAGCGCCCAGTCGGTCGCCGCGTTCGTCACCGCCGGCGTCATCACGTTCGACCTCGACGCCGACCCGCCGTACATCGTCACCGAGTTCGTGGACGGGCCGACCCTCCAGGAAGACGTGCTCTCCGGCCGCGGCCCGCTCCGCGGCAGCCGGCTCAACGACCTGGCCATCCAGACGGTCATCGCGCTGGAGGCGATCCACGGCGCCAACGTGGTGCACTGCGACTTCAAGCCGGCCAACATCATCCTCGGGCCCAGCGGCGTCAAGGTGATCGACTTCGGCATCGCCCGCGCCTGGGAACAGGTGCACCAGGCGGCCAGCCGGGTCATCGGCAGCGCCCACTTCATGGCGCCCGAGCAGGTCGAGAACCAGCCGCTCGGGCCGCCCGTCGACATGTTCGCCTGGGCCTCGACGATGGTGTTCGCGGCCACCGGGAAATACGCGTTCCCCGGCGGCAGCCCGGTCGCGGTCGGCGTGGCCGTGGTCCAGGCCGAACCGCGGCTGCACGGGCTGAACGGGCAACTGGCCGAGCTCGTCCGTGCCTGTCTGCGCAAGAATCCGCTGGAGCGGCCGACCGCGGCCCAGGTCCGCCAGGCGCTGATGGCGCCGCCCGGTCAGCGCCCGGCCACCGGCGATCCGGTCGCCTACCAGCCCGGGTCGGCGACGCCCTACATGCCGGTGCCCCAGTCGCCGGCGCCGCCGGCCCGGCCGGTCGAGCCGACGATCTACGAGCTTCCGGTGGCCACGGCGTACCCGACTGCCGCCGGCCGGCCGATGGCGCCGCCACCGCCGCCGCGCCGCAACGGCGGGAAGATCGCGCTCACCTTCTTCCTGGTGCTGCTGATCCTGGCCGGCGCGGGCGTGTCCGGTTTCCTGTGGTGGGACCGGGCGCAACGCCGGGAAGCCACCGGTTCGCCGGGCGGCTCCGACCCGGTGAGCGGCGGCGGTACGGACGACCCGAACCTGGCCGTGCTCCAGGCGTTCGCCGGCGACCAGCCGTTGGCCGAATGCGCGGTGGGCACCCCGAACGACCGGCAACTCGCCCGGCGCGGCTGCACGGTCGACGGGATGTCGGTCACCTACGCGCTCTACAAGAAGACCTCCCTGCGGGACGCCGAGCGGGCGAAGGTCCAGAACAACCACGACCACAACTCGCCCCAGGAATGCCTGAGCCAGACCGGCATCAGCCCGGACAACCGGCGCGGGCGATACATCGAGTACACGTACAAGGCCGGCGACGACAACCGGTGGTACGCGGCCATCTGGTGGGACGACGGTGAGTCCCAGGCGGATGGCGCCACAGTGCTGACGATGCGTACGCCCTGGGACCGGAAGTCCGCCGACCCCGCCCAGTCGCTGCGTCAGGCGTGGCTGAGCTGGGGTTACAGATTGGCCGACTGAGACTGTGTCTTTGCTGAGCGCACACGTCGCGTAACCCGGGGTTAACCGACGGCCTATACGGTTCCGATATGCCGGATTTGTTCCGACGAGACCTGCCAGCTTCCGTGGTGGTCTTCCTCATCGCCATTCCCCTGTCCCTCGGCATCGCCGCCGCCTCAGGCGCGCCGCTCATGGCCGGTCTCATCGCCGCCGTCTGCGGCGGCCTCGTCGCCGGCGCCCTGAGCGGCGCACCGCTCCAGGTGAGCGGCCCCGCCGCCGGCCTCACCGTGATCGTCGCCGGAGTCGTCGCCGACTTCGGCTGGGCCGGCACCGCCGCCGTGGTCGCCCTGGCCGGCCTGGTGCAGATCGGCCTCGGCGCGGCCCGGCTCGGCCGTACCGCCCTGGCCCTGTCACCCGCCGTCGTGCACGGCATGCTGGCCGGCATCGGCGTGGTGATCGCCCTCAGCCAGCTGCACGTCGTCCTCGGCGGCGAGGCCCAGAGCCACGCGCCCGGGAACCTGCTCGACCTGCCGGCCCAGATCCTCGGATCCCACACGCCGTCGGTGCTGATCGGCCTGCTGGCCGGTGCGATCATGCTGATCTGGCCGAAGCTGGTGCGCACCTCGCTGCTGCCCGCCGCCCTGATCGCGGTGGTCGCCGCGACCCTGACCGCGATGCTGGCCGGCCTCGACGTGGCGCGGGTCGACCTGCCCGACCAGCCGCTGGACGCGATCGTGCTGCCGTCGTGGCCGTCCGCCTCCGTGGGCGCCATCGCCATCGCCGTGGTGACGATCGCGCTGGTGGCCAGCGTCGAGTCGCTGCTGTCGGCGGTCGCGGTCGACAAACTGCACGAGGGCCGCCGGGCCCGCCTCAACAAGGAGCTCGTCGCCCAGGGCGTCGCGAACAGCGTGTCGGGCCTGCTCGGCGGCCTGCCGGTGACCGGGGTGATCGTGCGCAGCTCGGCCAACGTCGCGGCCGGCGCCCGTACCCGGGCCTCGGCGATCATGCACGGCATCTGGGTGGCGGCGTTCGTGCTGCTGTGCGCCGGGCTCCTGGAGCAGATCCCGCTCGCGGCCCTGGCGGCGGTCCTGGTGGTGGTCGGCCTGCGCCTGGTCGACCTCGGCCACATCCGTGCGTACGTACGCCATCGCGAACTGCCGACCTACCTGGTGACCGCCCTCGGAGTGATCGCCTTCGACCTGCTCACCGGCGTGGCCCTGGGCATGGCCGTGGCGGCCCTGTCGATGCTGTGGCGGGTGGCCCGCTGCGACATCCGCAGCACCGAGATCCGCCCCGGCCACTGGCTGGTCAACGTCACCGGCACCGCCTGCTTCATCGGCTCGGCCCGGCTGGCCCGCGAACTGGCCGCGCTGCCCGAGGCCCACTCGGTCGAGGTGGAACTGCATCTCGACTACCTCGACCACGGCGCCTTCGAGACGATCCGCGACTGGCGCGACGCCTACGAGCGAACGGGCGGCCGCGTCGCCGTCCGCGAGGTCCACGACAGCTGGTTCCACCGGGCCACCGCCGGCCGCCTCGGTTCCGCCCGCAGCCGCCCGCCACGCTTCCTCGGCTCCTGGTCCCGCTGGCAGGCCCACGACCGCGGCGGCCGCGACGCCATGGCCGCCGGCATCGACGAGTTCGAACGCTCGGTCGCCCCGCTGGTCCGCCCCCACCTGGCCGGCCTGGCCCGGGCCGGCCAGCAGCCCGAGCAACTCTTCATCACCTGCGCCGACTCCCGCGTCGTCCCCAACCTGATCACCGGAAGCGGCCCCGGCGACCTCTTCTGCGTCCGCAACGTCGGCAACATCGTCCCGGTCTTCGGCGCCCCCGATTCGTCAGTGGGCGCCGCGATCGAATACGCCGTCGACGTCCTGGGCGTCTCGGTGATCACCGTCTGCGGCCACTCGGGCTGCGGCGCCGTCCGAGCCATGATGTCCGGCGGCGCGCCGCTCGACACATCCTTGGGCCGCTGGCTCTCCAAGGCCCGAACCGACGTCGCCGACGACAACGAGGAGTCCTGCATCGCCGCCAACGTCGTCCAGCAACTGGCCAACCTGCGCACCTACCCCAGCGTCGCCGCCGCCATCACCGAGGGCCGTCTCCGCCTGGCCGGCCTCTACTTCGACCTGGCCCAGACCCGCATGTACACCGTGGACGAGGAACAAGGCCTGCAACGCCCGATACCCGCCGCCTGACAGCCTTGCCGCCCCGGGCTGGCCGCCTCCGACCTCACGCGGTCAGCCCGCCTGTTTCATCCGCCACCAGTACTCCGGCGACGGCGGCCGAGGCTCGTACCGATACTTGGCGACCCGCACTTCCCACTGGCTACGCCTTCGGCAGACATCCCGCCACTCCCGGTCCCGATGAAAGGTCTCCGGAGGCCGGCTCAGCCCGTAGATGTCCCCCCACCACTCGCCCCGCTCCGGATCGAGAATCGTGTCCAGGTGACTGGGATAGCGCCGCTCCGCGCCGTCGCGGGTGTTCTCCCAGTCCTCCATCGGCAGCACGATCCGCCCTGCGGCGTCAACCGCCACCAGCCACAGCCCCGCCGACCGCAACAGCGCGAACATCACGCCCAGGCTCGGCGTCATGGTGCCGGCCTCGATCCGGCTGACCGTCGCGCGTGAGACGCCGGCGTCCCTGGCGATCTCGCGCTGGCTGTAGTCCGCGATCCGCCGAGCACGCCGGACAAGCCCCGCAGCGGGGTAGGCGTCGGGTCTCCGATGTGGCATGCCCCCGATGCTGGCAGATCCGCGGCCCCGCCCCTCCCACCCCTGTGGACAACCCCCTCACCGCTTTGCTCTGCGCACCCATACTCACCCCCTGCCGGCGCGGGGTCGTCGATCTCGCGTCACCAGGCGGACGAACAGTTCTGCCGGCGCGGCGCCGTTGACGTCGCGCCGTGGCGACCTTTGGCCAGGTCAAGCCGGGGGTTCGTATGGGTGCGCAGAGCGGGAACGGTGCGGTGCCGTTCTGTCAGACGCCGGAGCGTCACCAGCAGCGACCAAGCGGGCCTCAAAGGCTGAACGGGTCGGCCTCAACCCCAGGTGGGAGCGTGGGTGAGTATGAGTGCGCAGAGCAAAGCGTCGTGGGGTGTTAGGGGAGGATGCCGGGAGGTGACGGAACGTGTGCGTGCCCGACCTCGGATGGTCACTGTTAATACCGCAACCGCACCTATGTTGATCTTCGGTGCCAGTGGGATTGCTGGGCTTGCCATTTCCGGTCGCGGCGGAACAGTGACCCGGCTTTGGTGTGGTCGTTGTCCGGGTGACGCTGGTTGAGGGAGGGCGCCGATCAGACGGCGGGTTTCGGGCACGGTGATGGGTATGAGCTGCTGATTCTCTGTCCGGGTACCCCTTTTTGATGTTCGGTGGCGCGGATGGGCGGCGAGCCAGGCCAGGGCGAGCATCGATAAGGTGATGTGGGCGTACCCGCCTCGCCAGGTGCGGACCTGGTAGTCGTCCAGGCCGGTTTCCTGCTTGGCTTGTTTGAAGCATTCCTCCACGGCCCATCTGCGTTCGGCGACCCAGGTCAAGGTGGCCAGGGTGGTTCGCCAAGGTGCGTAGCAGATGTAGTGGGCGATCTCGGTGGGGTCGCTGATACTGCGCCGGGCGAGGAGCCAGTACCCGCGTCCCGGCGCCCAGTAGGGCCGGATCGCGACGCGTATCCAGTCGTAGACGCGGGTCCGTGGGCGCCGTCACCGCAGGACAGGCGTTTCCACGCCCTCGCCGGGAGTCCGGCGATGATGGTGTCGACCCGGCCGTAGCCGATACCGGTGGACGGACACGTCGTCGTTGCAGCGGGTCGCCACCACGTAGGACATGTCGTGTTCCTTGAGCCAGACCCGTAGGTATTTGACCTGCCCGAAGGCTTCATCGGCGGTATACCAGGCGAACGGCACCCGCGCGTTGATCGCGCGTTGCGGCATGTCGATCGCGGCCCGCGGCTTGGTCTGCAGTTCGATGTCCTCGGGGATCCCCGCCGCGCGGCAGCGATCCGGATCACTGGTCCAGGACTCGGGCAGATACAGGTGCCGGTCGATCAGAGCGTGTCCGGCCGGAGCGACATAGGCCAGGAACGTGCCGATCTGGCAGTTGTCCTTCTTGCCGCTGGTGCCGGTGTATTGCCGTTGCACCCGGCGGATTTCACGCCTTTCTTGACGGAGCCGGTGTCGTCGTTGACCAGCACGGCCCGGCATGACGGAGCCGGTCGACCACATAGTCGCGGATGTCATCACGCACACCATCGATGTCCCAATCCGCACGGCGCAGTAGTCGCTGCATCCCGTCCGGGCTGAGCTCGCCGGCCTGTTCCGCGATGGTCCAGCCGTTCGTACGTTCCAACCCGGCGATCAACCCACCCACATACCGGCCTACTCGCTCACGCGGCTCTGACCTGCCGAACGAGCACCCACCACATTCAACAGCCCGTCCAGCTCAGCCTGCCAGCCGTCGACATCAACGTCAGCCACAAGCAGCCAACGCGCAAGCGGCCCAACCCGAAACGCCAGGTGCCGTTGCAGTATTAGGGCAGGGCTGAGGCGGTCACGGTGCTGGGGTGGGCAACCAGGAGGATGTCGGCGGGAACGACTGAGTCGCGACGAGCGGGTCGGTCGGGGGCGCGGGAACGGGCTGTCAGCCGCGACCGGGCTGGAGGACTCGCTGGAGGAAGGTGCGGGTGCGCTCGTGTTGGGGGTTGGCCAGGACGTCGGCGGGTGGGCCGGTCTCGATGATGCGGCCGGCGTCCATGAAGACGACTCGGCTGGCCACGTCTCGGGCGAAGGACATCTCGTGGGTCACCACGATCATGGTCATGCCCTCTTCGGCCAGTTTTCGCATCACCGTGAGGACGTCGCCGACCAGTTCGGGGTCTAGGGCCGAGGTGGGCTCGTCGAAGAGCATCAGGCCGGGGTGCATGGCCAGGGCCCGGGCGATGGCGACTCGCTGTTGCTGGCCGCCGGAGAGCTGGCC
The DNA here is from genome assembly GCF_040682035.1 of Actinoplanes sp. NPDC051470. Taxonomy (NCBI): domain Bacteria; kingdom Bacillati; phylum Actinomycetota; class Actinomycetes; order Micromonosporales; family Micromonosporaceae; genus Actinoplanes; species Actinoplanes sp. NPDC051470. The sequence goes on along the minus strand of NZ_JBFBAA010000044.1, from coordinate 15,946 downwards.
GGGGTAGGCCGTCGCGCGGTCGGCCAGGCCGACGCGGGAGAGCTGGGTGCGGGCCTCGGCGGCGGCCGCGGACGACGAGCGGCGGAGGACGCGGCGCTGGGCCACGGTGATGTTGCCCTGCACGGTCAGGTGGGGGAAGAGGTTGAAGTGCTGGAAGACCATGCCGATGTGGCGGCGGGCGGCGTCGAGGTCGGTGTCGGGGTCGGTCAGCTCGACGCCGTCGACGGTGACCGAGCCGGACGTCGCCGCCTCGAGGGCGTTGACGCAGCGCAGCAGGGTGGACTTGCCGGAGCCGGACGGGCCGACCAGGCAGACCACCTCGCCGGCCTCGACGTCGAAGTCGATGCCGCGCAGCACCTCGTTGTCGCCGAACGACTTGTGCAGGTCACGGATCTCAACGAACGGCACGGGCCGACCTCCGCTCCAGCAGCCGGACCACCTGGGACAGCGGCAGCGTGATGACCAGGTAGAGCAGGCCCGCCACGACCAGGGGAGTGGCGTTGACCTGCTGGTTGAGGGCGTCGCCGGCGTACTTGGTCAGCTCGATGGTGCCGGCGGTGACGCCCAGGACGTACACCAGCGAAGTGTCCTTGGTCAGCGAGACGAACTCGTTGGTGAGCGGGGGCAGGACGATGCGCAGCGCCTGCGGGAGGACGATCGAGATCATCGCGCGGGTCGGCGACATGCCCAGCGAGCGGGCCGCCTCGGTCTGGCCGCGCGGGACGGCCTGGATGCCGGCGCGCAGGGTTTCGGCCGTGTACGCCGCCGCGGTCGCGCCGAGCCCGACCGTCACCGAGCCGAAGAGGCCGCCGGGGATCTCGCGGTCGGGGAAGGCCAGCGGGATGCCGTAGCCGACCAGGAAGAGCACCAGCAGGGCGGGCAGGCCGCGGAAGATCTCGATGTACGCCGTCGCGAACCACCGGTACGGCGCCACCGACGACAACCGGGCCAACGCCAGGGCCAGGCCCACGACCAGGCCGAACACGAACGCCAGCAGGGTGTAGATCAGGGTGTTGACCAGGGCCGTGGTGACCACGCCGGGGAACATGGAGCCGGCCACGTCGGGGCGCAGGAACGCCTCGGCGAGCCGGCCCCAGTCGGCGGCCAGCACCACGAGGAGCAGGACGCCGACGAAGACCGCGTACGCGACACCACGGGTCAGCCGCCGCCGGGCGCGAACCTTCACTTGGCCGCCGGCTTGGGGCCGATCCATTCGGCGTAGAGCGCGTCGTACGTGCCGTCGGTGCGGGACGCGGTGAGCACCTCGTTGACCGTCTTCAGCAGGTCGGGGTCGCCGGTCTTCTTGAGCGCGAACCCGTACTGCTCGCCGGTGTCGAAGCCGGTCGGCACCTCGACCTTGCCGGGGTTCTTCTTGATGTAGTCGTTCCACACCGGCAGGTCGCCGACGGCCGCCTCGATCTGCCCGGTGCTCAGCGCCTGCTGTTCGGAGCCGAGGTCCTTGTACGACACCACCTCGACGTCGAGGCCGTCCTTCTTCACCTGCTCCTTGACGTACGCCTCACCGGTCGTGTCGCCCTGCACCCCGAGCCGCTTGCCCTTCAGGTCGGCCAGGGATTTGTACGGTTTGCCGGTGAGCACGACCAGCGCCTGGGTGGCGTCGAAGTAGGGCTCGGAGAAGTTGAGCACCTTCTTGCGCTCGTCGGTGATGGTCATACCGGCCGCGGCGATGTCGCATTTGCCGGTGTTCAGGTCTTGACCCGACTTGATGCCCTCGAACGGGGTGTCGACGATCGCCTGCGTCACGCCGAGCTTCTTGGCCACCAGGTCGATCAGGGCGACGTCGAAGCCGACGACCTTGCCCGAGGCGTCCTTCGACTGGAACGGCGGGTAGGGCAGGTGGGTGCAGGTGGTGATCGTGCCGGCCTTGACCAGGGTCACCCCGCCGGACTCGCCGCTGGTGTCCTTCTTGGCGCAGCCGGCCGGGATCAGCAGGACCGCCACGGCGGCCGCGGAAAGAAAGTATCGACGCATCTGATCACCCTACCGATCACATAGGGATTCCGGGGGTGGCCTGGGCCACCCCCGGAGAACGATTCAGTTGCGGTTGATGGTGAATGTCGACGTGGTGTTCTCGATGTCCCGCCAGTTGTTCGAGAGGCGGAGACCGGTGAAGGTGGCCGAGCCGACCGCCGGGCCCTGACCCTGCTCGGGGCCGGGGTTGGCCCAGATGCCGAAGCCGGACTTGGCGTCGAACTCGTCGCCGCTCTTCTGGGCGCCGCTCACCGACACGTTGGTGAACACGGTGTCGGTGATCGGCTGCAGCGGCGTGGTCGGGCTGGAGTACTTGGTCTGGAACATGATGCCGTGGTAGGTCGGGTCGACGATGTCGACGTTGCTGATCCGGATGCCGCGGAGCTCCTTCTCACCGCTGTGCACCCAGAGCGCGGGGAAGGTCTGCTGACCCCAGAAGTGCCCACCGGCCCGGACGATCGAGATGTTGTCGAAGTTGGTCGTCGGCGTGGACCCGAAGCCGAGCATCGGGATGCCGAAGTCGATCGACGCGATCGTGACGCCCGAATAGACCAGGGTGTCGGCGATGTAGATGTTCTTGAACGTGTTGCCCTGGCCGCCGTAGACCGCCAGCCCGGCCGCGCGCCAGGTGAGCGTGCTGGACAGGTTCTGGAAGACGTTGCCGGTCTGCTGCTGGTTGTTGGAGTCGATCGCGGCGAACAGCGCGAAGCTGTCGTCCCCGGTGGCCCGGGCGTCGACGTTGTCGATCAGGTTGCCGGTGCTGCCGTTGGTCATGTTGATGCCGTCGGCGAACATGTTCCGGATCCGGGAGTTGCGGACCACCATGTTGTCGACGTTGGCGCCCCAGTAGAGGCACATCTGGTGCTCGGTCCAGATGTTGTCGACGGTCATGTTGGCCACGTTGTTGAAGTCGAACACCTTGCCGGGGCCGTCCTGGCGGATCGTCCAGTTGCCGAAGAACCCGAAGTTCTTGAACGTCGAGCCGTTGGCCGAGGCCTCGGCCCGGAACCCGGCATCGGTCTCGGTCTGGTTCTGCGGCGTGAAGAACCGGGTGTACCAGGGCCCGGCCCCGACCACCTGGATGGCCCGGCCGTACACGCTGAACTTGCTGTTCGTCGCGTAGTCACCGGCCGGCAGGTAGACGCCGGCCTTGCTGGTGTCCTGACGGGCGGCGTCCAGCGCGTTCTGCACCGACTGGTGGTCGAAGCCGGCCGGCACCACGAAGGTCGACGGGTTCGGGTTGGCGATCGGGGCGACCTGCTCGGTGTTGATGAAGTCGATGGTGATGGTTCCCGCGTTGCCGCCGTCCTTCTGCAGCTTGATCGTGCTGCCGCCCGGGAACGAGCCGGTCAGCATGATGTTCGCCTCGTCGTAGATGTGCCGCGGCCCGGTGCCGGAGTTCTGCGGCTGTGCCTCCGGTCCGTAGAGCCACGCGTACTTCGAGGTCAGCGGCAGCGTCTTGTTGAGCGAGCCGTTGACGTACACGTTGATCGAGCTGGTCGTGCCGTCCGGGATGGAGAACCGGGCGACCACCGTGTTCGTGCTGGCCTTGGTGGTCCACTGCACGTACGAGCCGGTGCTCGGCAGGGTCACCGCGCGCCGCCCGGACGCCTCGCCGGCCAGGTCGCCGATCCGCCGGTTCGCGGCCAGCACCTGGGCGCCGCCGCCGGTCTGGCCGTCCTCGGCCTCGTACATGTCGTACGGCATGTTGGCGCCGCGCCCCACGAAGAACGTCCGGTCCGACGTGTTGTTGGCCTGCTTGACCGGCAGCTCGTTGGCGTCGTTGGCGAGCACCACGCGAACCGTGTACTTGCCGTTGGCCGCCGTCCAGCTGCCGAGGCTGATGGCCGGTGACGAGGCGCCGGGCGCGAGCGTGCCGGTGTACGAGCCGGTCATCGTCTGCACCGTGCCGCCCGACTCGTTGAGCAGGGTGAGCGTGATGCCGTGGGCGCCACCGGCCGAGGCCGAGGTGCCCTGGTTCTGGATGGTCACGCTGAACGCCACCGAGTTGCCGGCCGACGGGTTGCTCGGCGACCAGGTGACCACCGAGGCGACCAGGTCCGAGCTGGCCACCGGGGAGACGGTCAGGGCGGAGCCGGTGAACGCGTTGTTCGCGTCGTTCTGCTCGACCACGGTGTTCGCCTCGTCGACGACCGCGCGGAGGGCGTACGTTCCCGCGTTCCGCGCCCCGATGTTCGCGGTCACCGTGGCCGAGGCGCCGGCCGCCAGCGCGCCGACGTTGGTGGTGCCGACCTTGGTCGTACCCAGATAGAAGTTGACGTTGCTGGCCGGCGACCCGGCGTTGCCCGCGTTCCGGACCGTGGCCGACAGCGTGACCGCGTCGGTCTCGACCGGCGCCGACGGCGACGCGGAGAGGGCGGTGACGGTCAGGTCGGGGTTCGGCGCGGGGGTGCCGAAGACCTGGAACTCGGCGACCTGGCCGCTGGGCGCGCCCGAGTTGCCGGTGAAGCTGAGCCGCAGGTCGGCGGCGGTCGCGCTGACCGGAACGGTCACGGTGTTGCCGGTGGACGGATTGAACGTGTACGTCGCCGAGCCCACCAGCGTGGTGAAGGCCGACGCGTTCTGTTCCCGCCCGAGCACCGAGAACGTCTGCGTCCGCTGCCCCCAGACCGGGTCCGGGTTGAGCTTGACCACGATCGACGACGTGCCGACGTTGGCGCCGAGCTTGACGGTCAGGGTCGCCGGGTACGCGCCACCCTCCCAGTAGGTGCCGGTGTTGTCGTCGTTGGCGTTGGCCGCGACGAAGTTCTGCGTCACCGACGAGGCTTCGATGGGCTTGCCGGCGGCCAGGTTGCTGCCGGCCGGCGGCGGCGGGTCGGGGTCGGTGCCGCCGGGACCGTAGACCTCGAGCTCGGACAGCTGCCCGGCCGGCCAGCCGGTGTTGGCGGTGATGGCGACCCGGACGAATCGGACGGCGGCCGAGCTGAGGTCGATCGTCACGGCGTTGCCGGTGGCCGGGTTGAAGACCCGCCCGGCCGAGGGCGACAGAGTGCTGAACGACGACCCGTCGGCGCTGCCCTGAATGCTCAGCGTCTGCGTGCGGGTGTCCCACGCGGTCGCCGGGGGAAGCTTCAGGACGGCCTGGTTGACGCTGGTGGAGGCGCCCAGGTCGACCTGGAGGTACTGCGGGAAGGCGTTGCTGGTGCTCTCCCAGTAGGACGACGTGTTGCCGTCGCCCGCGTTGCCGGGTTGGTAGGCCTGGACCGAGCTGCTGGCGGTGAAGGTCTTGCCGGCGGCCAGGTTGGGACCGGCGGCGTGGGCGGCGGTGGGGACGAGGAGGACGGTGGCGGCCGCGACGGAGGCCGCGACCAGGGAGCGGATCATGGGGGTACCTACTTCCCGGGGTGGAGGCGGAGCCAGACGGCCGCGTCCGGCGGCAGCAGGGTGCCGTCGAGCGGGCCGCTGGCCAGCAGGCAGGAGTGGTGATCCGGCAGGGGGACGGGAATGCCGGACATGTTGAGCACACACGCGAACGCGGATCCGCGGGTGTAGGCGAGCACTCCGGGCGCGGCGTCCAGCCAGGCCATCGTGCTCCGATGCAGTCCCTCCTCCGTACGGCGAAGATGGATCGCCGCGCGGTAGAGCTCCAGCATCGAACTCGGGTCGCCGGACTGGGCCTGGACCGTGCGGTCCTTCCACTCGGCGGGTTGGGGGAGCCAGGGCGTGCCGGTGCTGAAGCCGAACGGCGGCTCGTCACCGGACCAGGGCAGCGGCACCCGGCAGCCGTCCCGGGAGTGGCCGCGCCGCTGCCACATCGGGTCGACGAAGGCGTCGGCCGGAATGTTCTCGTTCTCCCAGAGGCCCAGCTCCTCGCCCTGGTAGATGTAGGTGGCGCCGGGCAGCGAGAGGGACAGCAGCGCGGCGGCCCGGGCGCGGCGGGTGCCCAGCTCCAGGTCGACCGGGGTGCCGTCGAGGTTCTCCTCGAAGCTGAACGTGGTCTTCGCGCGGCCGTACCGGGTGACGTGCCGGGTGACGTCGTGGTTGGACAGCACCCAGGTGGCCGGCGCCCCGATCGTCTCGTGCGCGGCGAGCGTCCGGTCGATGCACTCGCGCATCAGCCTGGGTTCCCAGGCGCAGCCGAGGAAGTCGAAGTTGAACGCGGCGTGCAGCTCGTCCGGCCGCAGGTACTTCGCGAACCGGGAGACGTCCGGCATCCACACCTCGCCGATCAGCGCGCGGTCGGGATAGGAGTCGGCCACCCGCCGCCAGGCCCGGTAGACGTCGTGCACCCCGTCCAGGTCGTGGAAGGGATGCGGCTCGCCGTCGATCACCTCGGGCAGGGTGCCGTCCTTGAGCAGCAGCGCCGCCGAGTCGATCCGGATGCCGTCGACGCCCCGGTCGAACCAGAACCGCAGGATGCTCTCGAACTCGGCCCGCACGTCCGGATGCTCCCAGTTGAGGTCGGGCTGCTCCGGGGTGAACAGATGCAGGTACCACTGGCCGTCCGGCGCCTGGGTCCAGGTCGTGCCGCCGAACTCGCCGACCCACTCGGTGGGCATGCGGTCGCCCCGCCCCGCCCGGAACCAGAAGTACTCGCGTTCCGGGGCATCCGGAGAAGCCAGCGCCGCTTGGAACCACGGGTGAGCGGACGAGATGTGGTTGGGCACGATGTCGACGATCATGCGGATGTTCACAGCGTGCGCCTCGGTGATCAGCGCTTCGGCCGCGGCGAGGTCACCGAACACCGGGTCGATGTCCCGGAAGTCGGCCACGTCGTAGCCGGCGTCGGCCATCGGGGAGGGGTACCACGGGCTCATCCAGATCGCGTCGACCCCGAGGCCGCGCAGGTGCTGGAGGTGGGCGCGGATGCCGTCGATGTCGCCGACGCCGTCGCCGTCGGAGTCCGCGAAGCTGCGGGGATAGATCTGATAAATCACAGCATTTCGCCACCACGGGTCATGGTCAGCCACTGCTACCTCTTTCCTTGTTGTGGAACCAGGAAGGGACTCAGCCCTTCATGGACCCCGCGGAGAGCCCGCCGATGATGCTGCGCTGGAAGATCAGGAAGATGACGATCATGGGTACGGAGGCGATCACGAGCCCGGCCATGAACTCGGTCTGCGGCACCTGGCTGGTGTTGGCGAGCCGGGCCAGGGCCACGCTCAGCGTCTGTTTCTCCGGGTCCTGGAGCACCAGCAGCGGCCAGAGGAAGTCCTTCCAGATGCCGATGATCGCGAAGATCGACACCACGCCGAGGACCGGGCGGGACAGCGGCAGCACGATCGACCACAGCACCCGCAACCGGCCGGCGCCGTCGATCGCCGCGGCGTCCAGCAGGTCGTTGGGGATCTGGTCGAAGAACCGCTTGAGCACGTACACGTTGAAGGCGTTGGCGGCGGCCGGCAGCCAGAGCGCCCACGGGGTGTTCAGCAGGTTCCACCCGAAGATCGGCAGGTCGGCGACGGTCAGGTAGGCGGGCACCAGCAGCGCCGAGGCCGGCAGCATCAGGCTGGCGAGCATCCCGCCGAGCACGATCCGGCTGAAGATCGGCCGGAGCTTGCTCAGCGCGTACGCCGCGAGCACGTCGACGACGAGCTGGATCAGCCAGCCGCCGAGCGCGTAGAACGCGGTGTTGAGGAAGAACTTGCCCATCCGCATGGTGGTCCACGCGGTGGCGTAGTTCTCCGGATGCCAGGACGACGGCAGCACGATCGCCTTGCCCTCGGCCAGCTCGGCCGGCGTCTGCAGCGCGCTGGTGGCCATCCACCACATCGGATAGAGGAAGGCCGCCGCGAACAGCAGCATGGTCACCGTGATCGCCACCAGATAGGCGACCCGATGGCGCTTCAGATCAATGGCCGAGATGAGGGTACGGGTGCCCGAGCCGTTTCCCCGGGTGCGGCGCCGGCGCCTGGGGCCGGTCGGGGCGGCCGCCACCTCGGTGAGCGCGGGCGGGGGCGGTGCGGTGAGCGTCATGTCGGGCTCCTCAGTCCGCGGACCGGGTCAGGCGCAGGTAGAGCGCGGAGAAGGCGCCCAGCACGACGAAGAGCAGCACGCTCATCGCGGCGGCCATGCCGAAGTCGTTCTGGACCTTGAACGCGTAGCGGTAGATCAGCACCATCACGGTGATCGTGTCGGGGCTGGACGTGCCGGTCAGCAGGAACGGCTCGATGAACACCTGCATCGTGGCGATGATCTGGAGCAGCAGCAGGACCAGCATGATGAAGCGCATGTGCGGGACGGTCACGTGCCGGATCCGCTGCCAGACGCTCGCGCCGTCCAGTTCGGCCGCCTCGTAGAGGTCGCCCGGGATGCCCTGCAGCGCGGCGAGGTACATCAGCGTCGCGCCGCCCATGTTGGCCCAGGTGGAGACCAGGACCAGCGAGATCATCGCGGTGCTGGAGCCCTGCGCCCACTGCGACGGCGGCAGGCCGACGCCGCCCAGCAGCGTGTTGAACAGGCCCTCGCCCGGGTCGTAGAACGAGCGCCAGAGCAGCACCGCGACCGCCGGCGGGAGCATCACCGGCAGGTAGACCAGGACCCGGAACAGGCCGGTCAGGTGGCGGAACTCGTTGAGCAGGATGGCGATCACGAACGGGACGGCGTACCCGAAGACCAGCGCCAGGCCGGTGAACAGGATGGTGTTCTTCCAGGCCGTCCAGAACAGCGGGTCGTCGAGCACCGCCCGGTAGTTGTCGAGGCCGACCCAGAACGGCGGGATCACGAAGTTGTCCTGCTGGAAGCTCAGGACGACGCCCTTGACCAGCGGGTACCACGAGAAGAAGCCGAAGCAGAGCAGGCCGGCCGCGAGGAACGCGTACCCGAGAAGGTTGTCCGCCATCCGCCGGCGCGCCCGCGCCGCCGTCATCACCGCCACGGTTGTTGCCTTTCTACGAAGGGGAGACGGGCCGCCGCCGGTCGGCGTGCCGACGGCGGCCCGGGTATCACTTGACGCTCTGCAGGATCTGGTTGACCTGCGTCTCGGCGTCGGCGAGCAGCTTGGCCGGATCGGCGTTGGCGTCGGTCAGCACCTTCTGCATGGCGACGTCGAGCACGGCGTAGACCTGCTGCGCGTTCGGCGGCTCGAGCTTGACCGGGATCTTGGCCATGCCGGCCACGAACGGCGCGTAGTTGGCCTGCGGAACGTTCGCGTACTGCTTGTCCGCGGCCGCCTGCTTCTCGGCCGCCGCGCCGATGTAGATGGCCGGCTCGGGCAGGCCGACCGGCTGGTCGGTCTCGCCGGCCCACTTGTTCTCGTCGGCGAACTTGTCCGCGGAGGTGAACCAGAAGGTCAGCCACTTGAGGCCGGCCCGGATCTTCTCGGGGCTCAGCCCGGCCTTGAACATGTAGCCCTCGCCGCCGCCCAGGGTGCCCTGGCCGTCCGGGATCGGGCCCAGGCCGTACGTCTCGTACTCGCCCTTGTACTGGTTGACGATGGTCGGGATGTTGTCGGCGGTGGCCACGTACATGCCGAGCTTGCCGGAGCCCATCTGGTTGAGCAGGTCGGCCCACTCCAGCAGCTGCTTCTGGCCCATCGTCTTGTCCGTCCAGCGCATGTCCTTGAGCTGCTGGAGGACCTGCTTGCCCTTCTCGTTGTTGAACGCGGCCTTCCAGGCGCCGTTCTCGTTGACGGCCATCTCGCCGCCCAGCGAGTTCAGCTCCGCGGTGAAGTGCCAGCCGCCGGTGTTGCTCTTGCTGTAGTCGCCGTACCCGACGGTGCCGTTGCCCAGCGCGGTGATCTTCTTGGCCGCCTCGCGGACCTCGGCCCACGTCGCGGGCGGCTGGTCCGGGTTCAGCCCGGCCTTGGTGAACAGGTCGCGGTTGTAGAGCAGGCCCATCGAGTAGTTCTTGTACGGCAGCCCGTACGTGCCGCCCTTGTCGTCCTGGAACACCCTCAGCACCTCGGGCTTGAGCTGCGAGGTGATCGGGAAGTCCTTGAGGTACTTGCTGACGTCGGCGACCTGGCGCTTGGCGATCAGGTTGGCCGGGTCGGTGAAGTAGACGTAGAAGACGTCTTCCAGCTGGCCGCCGGCGAGCTTGGCCGGGAACGTCTGCGGGTCCATCTTGCCCTCGCGGACGTCCAGCTTGATCGTCGGGTTGGCCTTCTCGAACGCGGCCACGTTGGCCAGGAACCGGTCGTGGGTCGCCTTCTCGGTGGCCGGCGGCAGACCGTTGATGACCAGGGTGACCGGGCCGTCGGCCTTGTCCTCGCCCGCGTCGTCGTTGCCGCAGGCGGCCGCCGACAGGGCGAGCCCGGCGATCAGCAACGCGCCCAGCAGCCTCTTTCTCAGCATGGGGAGCAACCTTCCGTTTATGTGATGGGCGACGTCTCATGTTTCGTAGCGGTGACGGTAATTGGTCTCTTCTTGTTACGCAAGAAGTTCACTGAGCCACGAAAGAACCTGACTTTCGTGGCCCAGGGCACAAAAAAGACGGGCGGACCTCTCGGTCCACCCGTCGACGCTTGCGAATGTGCTGGTCAGCTGGCCTTTGCCGGCCCGGTGCTCCCTCGGACGACCAGCTCCGGCTCGAAGAGGAGCTCGTCCGGCTGCACGCCGGACCCCTCGATCTGGTTGACCAGCAGGTCGACCGCGGCCTGGCCCATCATCTCGATCGGCTGCCGCACCGTGGTCAGCGGCGGGTCGGTGCAGGTCATCAGGGCCGAGTCGTCGAAGCCGACCACCGACACGTCGCCGGGCACGTCCAGGCCGAGCCGCCGGGCGGCCCGGATCGAACCGAGGGCCACCACGTCGGACACGCAGATCATGCCGGTGATGCCGCGCTGGATCAGCCGGGCCGCGGCCAGCCGGGCGCTCTCCATCGAGAAGTTGGTGCGTTCCACCCACTCGTCCGGGCGATCCCAGCCGGCCAGCTTGGCCACCGCGGCCAGCTTGCGGCGCGACGGGATGTGGTCCTCGGGGCCGAGCACCAACCCGATCCGCTCGTGGCCCAGCGAGCGCAGATGGCCGTACGCCTGCTCGACCGCGACCGCGTCGTCGGTCGAGATGTGCGGGAAGCCCAGCCCGTCCACCCCGGCGTTGACCATCACCACCGGCATCCGGCGGTCGAGCAGCTGGCGGTAGTGCCCGTGGTCGGCGGCGGCCAGCGCGTACGACCCACCGGCGAACACCACGCCCGACACCTGATGGTCGAGCAGCATCTCGATGTAGTCGCTCTCGGGCACGCCGCCGATCGTCCGCGCGCACAGCGCCGGCGTGAACCCGCGCTGGGCCAGGCTGGCCGTGACCACCTCGGCCAGCGCGGGGAAGATCGGGTTCTGCAGCTCGGGCAGCACCAGCCCGACCAGCCGGCCCCGCTCGCCCCGCAGCTTGGTCGGCCGCTCGTAGCCGAGCACGTCGAGCGCGGTCAGCACCGAGGCCCGGGTCGCCTCGGAGACACCGCTGCGGCCGTTGAGCACCCGGCTGACGGTCGCCTCGCTGACCCCCGCCTTCTTGGCCACCTCGGCCAGTCGTTTTGTCACAGCCGGAAGCTTACGTCAGCTTCCTGCAAGAACTGAACTCTGCTTCGCCCGTGCTTGCAAGAACCGACCCCACGGCTTGTAAGTGGACAGCACGGTCGCGAAGATCATCAGGCTGGTGGACACGGCCGGCGCCACCACCAGGTTGATCCGGTCCGGCCCCTCGGGGATCACGCCCGTGCTCAGCTGCGGGTAGAGCAGGAACGTGACCAGGAACAACATCAGCGTGGTGACGGCCAGCTTGACCACCACCCACCAGTGCTTGACCAGGCCCCACGGGGTGAGCAGCGCGTTCAGCACCCCGACCAGCCAGACCACCGCGCTCAGCGGCGTGAACAGCACCCGCCCGATCAGGCTCTGCGCCGGGTAGACCAGGTCGGGGTCGGCGCCGGCCAGCCCCGCGATGCCGAAGGTCAGCATCACGAGATCAACCCCGAGCCACCCCACCGCGGTGACGACGTGGACGGTCAGAACCAGCTTCCGCATCGACGGCCTCAGCTTCATGCCCCCAGGCTGTCCTGGCCCCGGCCGCCCGTCGTTCCGCCCGCGACGTAATCCGTCATACGTCAGCGGGCGTAGTTCTTTCCACGCACGCAGCATGAAGGGTGCGCGGCTCCGTTCTGGCCGCGCCAGCGGCCTGGAGCCTCGCGCCCGCCCTCGGCGGGAGCTGCGGTCAGCACCACCCACCCGGCTACGACATCAAGCTCTTGATCTTGATCTTGATCTTGATGATTGGCCTACCCTCGGATCATGGAGAGACAGCTCGAAGACGGGATCGTCCGCGACTTCAAGGTCAATCTGTCGTACGGGCGCTATCTGCACCTGGACGAGATCCTCGGCGCGCAACATCCGGTGAGCACCCCCGAACACCACGACGAGCTGCTGTTCATCCTGCAACATCAGACGTCCGAGCTGTGGCTCAAGCTGATCCTGCACGAGCTGCGCGCGGTGCTGCGGCAACTGGCCGGCGACGACCTGCGGCCCGCGCTCAAGGGGCTGGCCCGGGTCAAACACATCCAGCGCACGCTCACCGAGCAGTGGTCGGTGCTGGCCACACTCACCCCGAGCGAGTACGCCGAGTTCCGCAGCTTCCTCGGCACGTCGTCCGGGTTCCAGAGCTACCAGTACCGCGCCGTCGAGTTCACCCTCGGCAACAAGGACGCCCGGATGCTGTCGATCTTCGACGACGACCGCGCCGCCAAGACGATGCTGACCGAGGCCATCGAGGCGCCCAGCGTGTACGACGAGTTCCTGCGCTACCTGCACCGCCGCGGCCACGACGTGCCGGCCGAGATCCTGCAACGGGACGTCACGCTGCCGTACCGCTACAACGCCGACCTGGTTCCGGTGTTCGTGAAGATCTACGAGCAGGCCGATCAGTACTGGGAGGCGTACGAGGCCTGCGAGGAACTCGTCGACCTCGAGGAGAACTTCCAGCTCTGGCGGTTCCGCCACCTCAAGACGGTGGAACGGACCATCGGCTTCAAACGCGGCACCGGCGGCTCCAGCGGCGTCGACTTCCTGCGCAAGGCCCTCGACCTGACGTTCTTCCCCGAGCTCTACGCGGTCCGGACCGAGATCGCGGTGCCGGCCCGGTGACCGACGACCTCACCGCCCGCGCGGTGGCCCTGGATGCCGCCGACCCGCTGGCCGGCTACCGCGGCCGGTTCCTGCCCGCCCCCGGCGTGCAGGCCTATCTGGACGGCAACTCGCTGGGCAAGCCGCTGGCCGAGACCGCCGCGCGGATGGATCGCTTCATCCGTGCCGAATGGGGAACGCGGTTGATCCGGGGCTGGGACGAGGCGTGGCTGGAGTGGCCGGGCCGGATCGGCGACCGCCTCGGGTCGCTCGCCCTGGGCGCCGCGCCCGGCCAGACCGTCGTCGCCGACTCCACCACGGTGCTGATCTACAAGCTGGCCCGGGCCGCCGTCGACGCCCGCCCCGGCCGCCGCGAGGTCGTCCTCGACACCGACAACTTCCCCACCGATCGGTACGTGCTGGAAGGTATCGCCGCGGAACGGGGCCTGACCCTGCGCTGGATCGAGACCGACCCGTTGACCGGCGTCCACCCGGCCCAGGTGGCCGACGTCGTCGGTCCGCAGACCGCGCTGGTGCTGTTCAGCCACGTCGCCTACCGGTCCGGGTGGATCGCCGACGTTCCCGCGATCACCCGGATCGCGCATGAGGCCGGGGCGCTGGCCATGTGGGACGTGTGCCACTCGGCCGGTTCGGTGCCGATCGAGCTGGACGCCTGGGAGGTCGATCTCGCGGTCGGGTGCTCGTACAAATATCTGAACGGCGGCCCCGGCGCACCCGCCTTCGCCTACCTCCGCAGCGGTCTTCAGGACGAGCTGCGCCAGCCGATCCGCGGCTGGATGGGCCACCGGGCGGCGTTCGAGATGGGCCACGGCCACGAGTACGCGCCCGGCATCCGCGCCCTGCTCAGCGGCACCCCGCCGATCCTCGCCATGGTCCCGCTGGAGGCCGGCCTCGACCTGCTGGCCGAGGCCGGCGTCGAGGCCGTCCGGGCGAAGTCGACGCTGCTCACCGGTTACGTGCTCGACATCGCCGACGAGTGGCTGGCGCCGCTCGGGGTGACCGTCGCCTCGCCCCGCGACCCGGCCCGGCGCGGCGGCCACGTGACCCTGTCCCGCCCCGGCTTCGGCGACCTGCTCCAGCCCCTGTGGGACGACGGCGTGATCCCCGACTACCGCCGCCCCGACGGCCTGCGGATCGGCCTGGCCCCCCTGAGCACCAGTTTCGCCGAGGTCCACCAGGGACTGTCCCGCCTGCGCGACCTCGCATGACCCTCCTCGCGCCGGACACCCTCTGGTGGGACGGCGGCTTCGTCCCCGGCGGCCTCCTGTCGGTCCTCCCGTCGGGCTGCACGCCGGTCGCCGCCGGGATCCCCGACCGCCGTCTCCCCGGAACGCTGCTGCCCGGCCTGACCGACGCCCACGTGCACCTGGCCCTGGCCGACCTCGGCACGATCCGCTCCGGCGGCATCACCGAGGTCTGGGACCTGGGCGGATTCGCCGACCCGGTTCCCGGCGTCCGATACGCCAGGCAGTTCCTGACCGCGCCCGGCGGCTACCCCAGCGACCGCCCCTGGGCGCCACCCGGAAGCTCCCGCTTCGTCCACTCTCCCGCCGACGGCGCCGAAGCGGTGGCCGAGCAGACCGGCGCCTCGTTCATCAAGGTCACCCTGCACACCGGCGGCCCCTTGCTTTCCCGGCCCACGGTGACGGCGATCGCGGACGCCGCGCATGCGGCCGGCCTCCCGCTGATCGTCCACTGCGAGGGCCCCGGCACGGTCGAAACGGCCCTCGCCGCCGGCGCCGACCTGCTGGCCCACACCCCCTGGACGTCACTCCTCGACGACGGTGTCCTCCGCGCGGCCGCCGCTCAGACCGCGTGGATCAGCACCCTGGACATCCACGGCTGGGGCACCCCCACCCCCGCGTGCGAGACCGCCATCGCCAACCTGCGGCGCTTCCTGTCGTACGGAGGAAAGCTCCACTACGGCACCGACCTGGGCAACGGCCCTCTCGTACCCGGCATCAACCCCCGCGAGATCCGCGCCCTCCAACACACCGGCCTGCCCCCCGCCGACATCCTCACCGCCATGACCCCCTCAGCCGCCACCCTCCCGCCCACCTGGATCCCCACCGGCCTGAACCTCGACCCATCCCACTTCGCCGATTCCCTGTCCACCGCCCGCCCCCTGCCCCCGCCTTAGCTCCCGCCTCAGTCGCCCCCTTGGCCGCCCGCCTGAGCCCCCCGCCTGAGCCCCCCGCCTCAGCCCCCCGCCTCAGCCGGCGCTTTAGCCCCTGCCTCAGCCGCAGCCTTAGTCGCCGCCGGCCGCTATGGTCGCCGCCATGCCCTTGCCGGACACCATCCCGATGGCCCACGACGACCACCGCCTCGACACCATCGGCACCCACGCCGGCGGCCAGTTCTACGCCGCCATCCACGGCGCCCGCCACGACTCCGTGGCGGCCCGCGAGGACACCTGGTGGTATGCGTTCGTGCACCTCTTCGACGCGACCGGCCACCGCGTGCGCTCAGACATCACCACGGTCGCCCAGGCGTCCTACCTCAGGGGCGAACTCGGCGACCAGGCGCGGGCTGCCCTGGCGTCCCTGCTCGCCAAACTCACCGACGTCCGGCACGGCGACATCGCCATCCGCCCCTTCGAGCTCACCCACGACGGCGTGACCTTCGCCCTGATCGACGAGACCGACGCCGACCCGGACCGCGGCCCATGGGCCGAGCTCTACCCCGACCGCCTCGGCTTCGGCCCACCCTTCGACGGCACGTACAGCACCTGACCTCCCTACCCCCGTCGCGCCTCTCTACCTGCGTCGCCCGGCCTGCGTCGCCCGGCCTGCGCCGGTCGCGGCGCCCTGCCGGGCCCGCCGCGGGACTGTGCCACGAACGGTGTTTCTGGCCCGATTCGCCGGATTTTGGTTCGGCGGGATGGGCACTGTGAGTAATGACCGCAGAGATCGTGAA